>ONRU01000037.1 GCA_900320325.1 uncultured Lachnospiraceae bacterium | reverse complement strand
TGGAAGGCGGTCAGTAAATATACCCGCTTTCCCGCGGGCCCCAGGCTTTTCTCCCTGGCGGAGGACGCCCTGGAGGAGACCCTGCGGCGGCGTCTGTCCAAAAAGGGCAAAGAACCCGGCCGGAAAGAGAAGAACCGGATCGAGAATCAGTTCGCCGGCCCCTTCCGCAAACTCAGGTCTTTTGACTGGATCCGGACAGAACAGATCGGCCGCCGTCTGCTGGGCCGGGACCGGCTGACAGCTGCCGAAAGCCTGTATCTGAAGATGGCCCTTACAGGCATGGAGGACAAATATACCCGCTATGTGATGGTGGACGAAGTCCAGGATTACACCGAGGCCCAGCTGATGGTCCTGTCCCGCTATTTCCGGACGGCCCGTTTCATGATGCTGGGAGATGAGAACCAGGCCATTCTGCCGGACCGGGCGGCCTTCTCCGCCATGAACAGGATATTCGGCCGGGACCATGGCAGAGTCCTGACCTGTGATCTGATGACATCCTACCGTTCCTCACCGGAGATTACGGAACTGTTCGCTTCCCTTCTGACGGAGCAGGACAGGATCAGGATCTCGTCCGTGCGCAGGCCCGGTATAGAGCCTGTCATCGAGGTGCTGCCTTCCGGGAAAGCCCTGGCCGGGCGCCTGGCGGAATGGATCAGCAGGGCGCAGGAGGAGGAAGGCCTGACAGCGGTCCTGACTTCCTCCGTATCCGGTCTGGAGAGACTGGCGGCCAGGCTGGGAGACCGGGCACCCGCAGTGATCCGCCGGGGAGATGTCCTGCCGGAGCGGGGCGTCATTGCCATGGATCTGTCTCTGGCCAAGGGTCTGGAATTCGATACGGTCATTCTGGCAGACGCGGATCCTTACGTTTACAAAGAGGACCGGATCGGCCGCAACAGGCTGTATACAGCCATTTCACGCGCCGCGGCCCGGGTGATCATCCTGGCGGAAAAGGAGCTGACGCCCCTGCTGGCAGATTGGCAAAAGTAACAGCTTTCCGACGAATCCCGCCGGTGAAAACATCCGGGTGCATATGCTATACTGGGCAGGGCGGCAGTATCGGCGGCGTGATCGTTATTATTGCCGCTGCCTATTCCATCTTCGCTTCCTGGAAACTGCGCAAGGCCTGGAAGGAATATCAGCAGACAGGCAGCTTTACTGTCTGAGAAGGACAAGGCTGAACGAATCCAAAAACAAAGATTGTATTTGGACGGGCGCGGCGATATTATATAGAGACAGGCCCCGCCTGTATCTGAAATGATTTTTTGACATTGTTTGCTCCGGCAGTCTCTATCCGGGACTGTCCGGCTGCTTTTGGAAAGGGACGCCAGGTCCAAATCGTTTTCTGGAGGAAAATACATGAGTACAATTCAGGTTTTAAAATGCGGGATTACAGATCTGCCGGTCGAGGCTCTGGTCAATGAGGCCAATGAGTCCCTGATGGAAGGCGGACGTGTCTGCAGCGAAATTTATACAAAAGCAGGCAGGCTGTTCCTGCGGGATGCCTGTAAGAAGATCGGCCACTGCGATACCGGTTCCGCTGTCGTGACATCCGGCTACGGGCTGGATGCCGGCTATATCATCCATGCGGTCGGTCCAATCTGGAGAGGCGGCAACCATGGTGAACCCAGACTCCTGTATTCCGCTTATCAGAAATCCATGCGGCTGGCCATGCAGATGGGCTGCCATTCGATCGGTTTCCCGCTGCTTTCCACCGGCAATTTCGGCTATCCTGTGGAAGAAGCCTGGCATGTGGCGGTCCAGGCCGTTGTAGATTTCCTCCATTCCGTGGCGGATTATGACATGACTGTCCTGTTCGCTGTATTTGATGATGAAGTCCGCTATATCGGTGAGGTCACTGCCAAAGCCTATATTTCTTCTACCCAGTCCCAGGGTGCCCTGGACCTGGTACCCGGACAGGATGAGGACGGAAGACCCGCGGCGCCTGCCGCTCCGCCGGAGCAGCCCAATACCATTGATCCCGCGGTTCTGGAAGATGGTTCTGTGCTTCTGGATCTGAAAAAGGCGTATCTGGAAGATGATTCGGAAGAGAATCTCTATGCCCTCCTTTCCTGCCTGCGGGATTCGGAGGTAGTCGTACCCGTCAGCAGTGACGCGGAAGGTGTGGTAGCGCCTGATATCCTGCAGGGACCTGACAGAAATCTGTATTTCCCTGTTTTTTCCCAGGAAGCGCAGATTCCGGAGGATTATGATGAATCCTCCACAGGAATACGTCTGCCCATGCTCCGCTGTATCCGTCTGGCCCATGAGTCTCAGGGAACCACCGGACTGGTCCTGGATGCCTTTACAGATGTACTGATGCTGCCTTTCGAACTGGCCGATCTGATTCCCAGGATTCCTTCCAGGCTGGAGCAGCCCGCGGAAGCGGAAGAGCCGGCGGATAAGCGGGAGAGCGCGCCCGCGGATGAGCCCGCGGCAGCGGAACCGGTATCGGAAGCAGAGCCCGCGGTGCCTGTACAGACAGAGGAACCTGCGCGCCCTGCCGCCCGGGAAAAAGAGGCGGACCGGTCCAGGACAGCCAGAGCCGGCAGAAAGAAAGCCAGAGAGGCTTATAACGCCGGCGGCACCATGCCCTCCGGACCCATGGTATTCTTCTGGAAGGACGGCAAGAACGAACGCTACAATTTCCTGAGCCAGTGGTATTCCTGCGTGTTCACGGTCGAAGGCGTGGAATACAACTCTATGGAACAGTATATGATGGCCAAAAAGGCCCTGGTCTTCCATGATATCATCGCCTATCACCAGATCATGGCGGCGGCGGATCCCGAGAAGATCAAGGAACTGGGCAGGAATATCCGGCCTTTCTATAACGATATATGGACCGCCTGCCGGGAAGAGATCGTCTATAACGGCAATCTGGCCAAATTCCGGCAGAATCCCGTACTTTTGGAGAAACTTCTGGAGACCGGCAGCAGCGTTCTGGCGGAAGCAAGTCCTTTCGACAGGATCTGGGGCATCGGTCTGTCCGCTTCCGATCCCGCTGCCCGTGACAGCAGCCGCTGGAGAGGGCAGAACCTTCTTGGCAAGGCCCTGATGCAGGTCCGGGCCGCCCTGGCGGAAGAGAACGGCGGTCTGAAATAAAACGGAGGCGTTCTTTTCAGGGCCTCATTTAACAGGAAAACAGAATATGTAAGACGCGCATTTCGAAATCACCTGCCCGCCCGGCAGGTGATTTTTCTGCTATAATAGAACAAAGCAGTATATACGCGGACAGGGGGCTCCGGAGCCCCTGTGACGAAAGGCCGGACGGGAAAAGCGGCCGGCGCGGAGTAGATTTTCGGCATCCCGGGGGAAACGTAATGAATATACTGATCAAACTGAATGAGGAATTTGTAAAGAAACAGTTCTACGCGCGGAAGGTGCCGTCTGAGCTGCTGGAAGAGATACTGTCAGCCATGGAGGGAATCAGCGTTCTGGGCAAGGAGGCTTTTTCCCTGGTGATCCGCCTGGATCAGGAGGACCTGCTGGAACAGGCCGGTCAGACGGCAGTGCAGGCCCTGGTCAGAGAATATGAGATCAGTCCGGAGGCAGCGGCGAAAATGATGGATTTTTCGCAGATTCCGGACGCGCCGGACCGGGAGGACGAGCAGGCGGCCACCGTCATGGATGAGATCCGAAAGATCCATGGAGCGGAGGAATTCATCAGCCTCTGCGAGGAGATCCACGGCGTGGCCCCCCGTCTGCTGCGGCGGCAGGCCAGCCAGGTCTTCATCAGCAGAAGCTATCTGATCTCCTGTGAATCCAGTGAAGTCCTGTCCCTTTCCCTCAACCTGTTTTCCAGATTTCTGAAAGAGGAGGGGCTCTTTGAGGCCGTCAGGGTCGTGGAGCGTAAAGTACCCCTGTCGGCTGCCATGCAGCAGTCCATGGGCCCCGGAGCCGCCCAGAATATACTGGGCCAGAACCAGACGGAAGATGTCCTGGAGGCTTTCTCGTCTGCCCTGGCCCTGGCCAGCAACATTATTGTATCCCTGGATATTTCCGAATGGATCGACAGGATCGACGCACCGGAATTCAGGGATTTTCTGGAGAGCCTGCAGGACAATACAGAGAATGTCATCTATGTCTTCCGGGTCCCTTATCTGACCCGGATCACCCTGGAGATGATCGAAACGGTCCTCTGTGACATCATGCATATCCGCACCCTGACCTTCGTGCCCCATAATGTAAGGCAGCTGCAGGAGATGGTGGAAGACGAACTGGAAGATCTGGGCTACCGCCTGGATGAAGAAGCCGGCAGGATGTTCCGCCAGCGGATCACAGAGGAAAAGGCTGACGGCCATTTCAGCGGGATCCTGACCGCGGATAAGATCCTGGACGAGATCGTCTATATGAAGATGTGCTATGAAGCCAGGACCGGGGAGGAATCGGAAGTGATCTCTCCCGTACATCTGGAAGGGCTGGTCCGCAGCCGCAGCTGGGACAAGGACGCGGACCAGATCATTGCCGGCCTGACCGGTTTTGAGGAACCCGTCAGTCAGCTGCGGGAAGCGGTCGAAGACATCGCGAAGAGACGGGCGAAGAAAGGGAATGCTTCTGTCCCCATGCATATGTGCTTTACCGGTGATGTCGGCACCGGCAGGAGTACGGCGGCCCGCCTGGCAGCTGTCATGCTGCGGGAGAAGGGCCTGCTCAGCGACGGCCTGCTCTTTGAGCACAGGAGCCGGGATTTCGTGATCCCACATCTGGGACGGACCGTGCCGAATACCATGAATCTGTGCCGCAACGCCGTCGGCAATGTCCTCCTGGTGGATGAACTGGAAGACTTTTTCCCGGAGACCCGGGCCGGCGGGGAAAAGCCCAGGCCTGACCGCAACGGCCTGGAGGGAGATACGGATTATGCCGGTCAGGCCATGAGCGTCCTGCTGACCCTGATGGATGACCACCGGCAGGACCTGGCTGTCATTCTGGCGGGTTCCGCCAAAGACATCACAAAACTGCGGGAACTGTATCCCGACCTGAAACAGCTCATGCCCTACGAGATCACCTTCACGGATTTCTCCAGAGAAAATATGGGGGAGATCCTGCTGACCATCGCGGACAAGCAGGGGATGAAGACGGGCAAGGGCATGAAAGAGGCGGTCCGGGAGTATTTTTCCGGCCTGGATGAATCGATCCTCCGGGACCGTACATTCTCCAATGCCAGATTCGTCCAGAACCTGCTGGAGAGGACCCGCAGCCGGGCCATACTCCGTATGCAGATGAACGGACAGGATGTAAAGGAACCGCCCACTCTGGAAAGATCGGATTTCCTCTACGCGGCCAGGTCAGGCTCAGTCACCCTGAACCGCAAGGACCGTACAGGATCCAAATACGGTTTCGGGATCTGAAGCGGACCCGGGACCGCGGACACTGCCGGACCTTTCCGGACCGGCCTGCACAATAAGAAAAGGAGAAGGAGTTATGGCAGAATATTCCACTGAACTTGCAGGGGCTCTGGAACGATATTTTGGCATGAACGGGACCCCTCATACTTTTGACGAAACGGCGGGCATTTTCCGGCTGTCAGTACCGGTCGAAGGAAAACTGCGCCGGATAGACACAAAGATCCTCTGTACGGAAAAAGCCATCATGAGCAGTACATCGCTCCCGGTCGCGTCTGTTCCAGAAGCCATGGAACAGACGGCGTCTCTGCTGATGCGCCTGAATAATGTGATGAATTTCGGGGGATTCGTACTGGATATGGATACGGGAGAAGTGCGCTTCCGTTACAGCCTTGACTGTGACGGCCAGCTGCCTTCCTATGATATCATTGACCACCTGATCACCCTGCCGGCCTATGTGATCGGTATCTACGGGGATGCCCTGGTATCGGTCATGCTGGGCTATGCCGCGGCGGAGGATGTCCTGGCGGATACCTAGCGGGCAAAGTCCGGAACCTGTATACGGGATTTGATCTTTAAAACAGGCTCATACAGACAAAATCATGAAATCAGATCCGCAGGATTGGATTTTCCGGATCTGTTGGAATTTACGCGGAGAAAAGACACAGCGGAAAACAGCCCGCAGGAAGGGAAAGCCGGGAGCCGGCAGTCCTTTTCTACGGGCTGTCTGTATGTCTGCGGGTCTTTTTGCCCGGCAGTATTATTCAATGTCTTTGGAGAAGAGCTTTTCCCAGAAGGTCATTTCCCCGCCGGATCCGGTTTCGGGGACCTCCTCCTCACTGAAATTGGAGGCCAGGATACTGACCGCTCTGCGGATCTCCCTGCTGCTGACCTGGGCGGACTGGAGCAGGAAGGGGGGTGTTCCGGTACCGTCCACATAGAAGAATTCCCCTTTGCCGGGCAGCTTTTCCGCCCCTTTGGCTTCGATCATGGTATAGGAATCATTCATGGTGGCTGTCCGGAAACAGAGACGGACAGGGAAATAGCGCATGACGGGGCGCAGGATCCCGGGCCGGGCGGTCCCCATGATCAGGTGGACTCCGCAGGCGGGCCCTATATTGGCGATCCGCTGCAGGGCAGGCAGGATGTCGTCACGGCCCTCCGAGACCAGACCGCCCGCTTCGCCGATGACCAGGATAATATGGTTCATGGCGCCCCTGTAATCATAGATGGAGCGGCAGCGGTTTTCATAGAGGAAATGCCCCCGATGGGCGACCTCACCGGCTATATCCAGAAGCATCCTGCGGGAACCGCGGGGATCTGCCGAGACATGGCAGTAGGGCAGGGGCTCATAAAGGCCAAAATCCGTCGGGCCTCCGCTGATCAGGAAGAGCTCCACGTCATCCGGTGTCCGGTTGAGCAGCATGCTCATGACCACGCCGTGCAGATAAGGAGTCAGACCGGACCCTTTGACGCCCGCCGCCAGGACGGCGGGGGCATCGGTCAGTTCCGTAAAGACACAGCGGTGGCCGATGGACATGCCGGCCGCGGCCGGCAGCCCTCTGGATTTCATATACTGAGGGCTGGTCAGAAGATCTCCCAGCCAGACAGAGTCCAGGGGCCAGGGGACATCCATGTAGATATTTTCGCCGTGTTCATAGAGGATGACATCTCTCCGGTTGAAGATGCTGCGGTAGTAATCCGCCAGCCCCAGGATCTTGCGGCTGCTGGTCTTGCTCTCGGGCGTGATGGAAAAGCGGGTCAGGGAAGGACCCTGCACCGCGAATTCAATGCTGCAGCGGATGTTCCGTTCATTCCAAAGGTCAAAAAGCTCCTCTTCATAGGGCTGCAGTTTCCGGCTGTTCCATTTTGTATGGTATCGGAGCGTATCTCCGATATCGGGTAAAATAAAATCAGACATATATCAGACTTTCACGATCGGGCTTATATTTGAACCGGCCCCACGTCCTTTCTGTACGCTACATTGTAACATGTTTGCGGGAAAATGCTATATAGGAAAAGGCCCGAAAAGATGATATAATACGAAGTCAGTGCGTATCACGAAGTGCGGCACCAGATATATCGCGGCATACGCCACTGACTGCGGAGGTATGAATTGATTCGACTGATTGGACTGGATCTGGACGGAACCCTGCTGACCAGGAATAAAAAGATAACGGAACGGACAGCGGAGGCCCTGAACCGGGCAGCTGACAGAGGCATCGGGATCGTTCCCGTGACCGGAAGGCCCCTGGCGGGGCTGCCGCTGGAACTGGACAGGATCCGGGGGATTCGCTACGCAGTGACCTCCAACGGGGCCTGTGTTTATGATTTTGGCCGGAAGACCATCCTCCGGGAAACCGGTATGGAGCCCGAAAAGGCCGCGGAGGTCCTGTCAGCCGCGAAGGACTTTGATCCGATCGCCGAGATATTTGCCGGCGGCTACGGATACCATACACCGGATACCTCCCGCCGGCTGGAAAAGCGCTTTGCCGGCACCCCGGTCATGGATTATATCCGGCGCAGCCGCAGATCCATGCACAGTCTGGAGGAATTCCTCAGCCATTTCAGGGGCCGGATCGAGAACATTTCCCTGATGTTTTCCGACCCTGCGGACAGGGATCTGACGTCGGAAAAACTGGAGACGGTCAGCGGGATCCGGGTCATCCGTCCCTGGCCTACAGATCTGGAAATTACCCATGAGGCCGCGGAAAAGGGCGACGCTCTGATGCGGCTGGCTGCCATGCTGGGCATCGCGGCAGAGGACGTGATGGCCATGGGGGACGGTGACAATGACCAGAGCCTTCTGGAGCAGGCAGGCCTGTCTGTTGCCATGGGGAACGCGGCGCGGCATATTCTGGAGATTGCCGATCATGTGACCGGCGATAATGAACATGACGGTGTAGCGTCCGCGGTTGAGAAATATGTATTACAGGAGGGATAACAATGTACGGAGCGATACTGGGCGATATTATCGGCAGCCCTTATGAATTTGATTCCCATAATATCAAGACCAAGGAATTCGAACTGTTCTCAGACAGGTCTGAATTTACGGACGATTCCATTATGACACTGGCTGTAGGCGAGGCCCTGATGGATGCCGGCCGGGACGCGTCAGATGAAGAGATCAAAGAGGCGCTGGTCAGGTCCATGCAGAAGTACGGACAGGCATATCCCCTGGCCGGTTTCGGCATGAATTTCAGCGTATGGCTCAATCAGAAGGATCCAAAACCCTATAACAGCTACGGAAACGAATCGGCCGTGCGTGTTTCGGCGGTGCCGTGGCTCTATCAGGAGGATTTTGAGAAGACCCTCCATGTGGCCAGGCTGACAGCGGAGGTCACCCACAACCATCCGGAAGGCATCAAGGGGGCGGAAGCCACTGCAGCCGCCATCTTTATGGCCATACACGGACAGACCGGGGATCAGATCAGAAATTATATTGTAAAACACTACGGGTATGATCTGTCCAGGACCTGTGACCAGATCCGGCCGGACTACCATCATGTGGAATCCTGTCAGGAGACAGTGCCCGAAGCCATGACGGCTTTCCTGGAAGGAAAGGACTTTGAGGACGTGATCCGTACAGCGGTCTCCCTGGGCGGAGATTCCGATACGCTGACCGCGATCGCCGGCTCCATGGCGGAAGCCTTCTACGGTGTGCCGGAGGAACTGAAACGATCCGCCAGGGCAGCGCTTCCATCTGATCTGCTTGCGGTACTGGTCCGCTTTGACGAATACATTGAGCAGGACCGTAAAGACAGGGAAGCGGATCCCGCCAGAAAGGCTGCCTGGGACAATATGTTCAAACCTGCCGCGAAAACCGCGGCGAAGCCCGGCCGTCCGGCCCCCGACCAGCTCAAGGCTGTCGGCAACGAGCCCATTGAGGAAGCCATCGGCCTGTGGAAAAAGGAAAATTCCAAAGAGAACGCCTATAAAGTCATGGAGGCCATTCGGATCCGTATGAACCAGGGCGGCAGGCTCCTGGTACCGGTGGCGGTCAACCCCGGCAAGAATATGCGGGTCGGCGGAAACAAAATGAATCTGCAGGCCATCCGGACAAAGGACGGCAAGTTATGGCAGCCGGCCTATACCAGCGAAGATCAGCTGAAGAAGACCGGGGCCCGCAAGATTTCGGTCCTGACCTTCCCCATCGAGAACCTGTTCAAACGCATGCTGGAACAGAAGGATTCCCCGGACAAGATCGCCGCGTCCATCTCCGGGATCGTCCTGAACCTGCAGGATAAGAGCATGTTCCTGCCTCTGGGGGCCATCGACGCCATCCTCAAGGCCAATGAGGAAGTCAAAAAGAAACAGGCGGGCGCCAGCCGGATCGTCTTTGCCAAAGGCGATATCACCCAGTTCAAGGCGGACGCCATTGTCAACGCCGCCAATGAGTCCCTGCGCCCCGGCGGCGGTGTCTGCGGCGCCATCCACGCGGCTGCCGGCCCGGAGCTGGCCGAAGCCTGCGCGAAGCTGGGCGGCTGCCGGACCGGTGAGGCAGTCATCACAGATGCCTACAACCTGCCCCATAAAAAAGTCATCCACGCGGTCGGTCCTGTATATCACGGAACCGATGAGGACAGGACCCTGCTGGCGGAAGCCTACAGGAACAGCCTGACCCTGGCCAGGGACAACAAGCTCAAATCCGTTGTCTTTCCGGCCATCTCCACAGGAATCTTCGGTTATCCCAAAGAAGAGGCCGCCAAGATCGCTTTCGGCGCCTGCGCCCAGTGGATCCGTGAGAACCAGAGCTACGGCATGACGGTCATCATGTGCGCCTATGATCAGGAGACCTTTGACATCTACCAGAAATTCATTCCCAAAAAGAAGAGCTGAAGCAGATTCCGCTGTTCATCGGAAAAGACTGCTCCGGCGAAAAAAGCAGCCGGGACAGTCCGGATCGAAAGATCCGGACGGTCCCGGTTTTCCTTTGCGCGGAAATATCTGCTCAGAGGATGAGCAGAGGCTTTTCATATTCTACCGGCAGAGGGGCATTGCCGGTCCTGCCGGCGGAAAGGGCAGCGGTCATATCATAGAGCAGGGCGGCCCTGACCTCCTCCTCCAGCATTTGCTGCCACAGGGGAGAGAGGTTCCTGCGGTCTCTGGCAGGCCGGGCCAGCAGGGGCAGGGAGGCAGTCTCCCCCAGGCGTTTCAGAAGGGGACCGGCTGTCCGGCGAAAGCCCAGGACCCTGGCATAGCCCACGGTCCCGGCTCCGGCATAGGCCCGCAGGCGGTCCGCGCGGATGCCCAGCAGGATATGGAGCAGGCAGCGGGAGACCCGGGTCCGGGTCAGATTGCGTGTCCTGACCAGGTCGGTAAAGGCGGAATAGCCGTTAAAAGCCGGCAGCAGCCCCTCCAGTCTGTCCGCCAGATCGGGCGTTACATCCGCGTAATCCGTCAGTGATCCGGCGGCGCTCAGCAGAGCATGGAAGAGGGCCTGGGAGAAATGGTCCGGTCCAAGAAGGACCGGCCGCGGTTCTGTCTCCAGCAGCCGGCGGGTGACAGCAGGGAGTTCTTCCGGCAGCCCTTTCCGCAGACCATCCGGACCGGACCGGCCTGTCAGCAGCATCTGCCGCAGGTCCGTGGCGCTGCGGGCATCTGTACGGGGAATGGCATGGGGAATCATGGGACTGCCGTTCCCAAGCATGGTCCGGATATACTCAGCGGCCAGCAGATCATTGGAAGCGCGCGGGACCGGATCACTGCCGGTCAGTTCGCGGATGGCCGCTTCCCGGGCCGCCGGAAAGGACATGCCCCGGCGCTGATACCCCAGGAGCAGGTCCGGCCAGGCCGGATCCCCTTCACTTTCATACAAAGTCCGGGCCGCCCGCAGGATCTCTTCCGTACTGCCGCATTCGGAACCGAAGCACAGATCCGTGACCGCTCCCAGGCGGTCCAGCAGAGTCACGGCGCCCCGGGCGAAATATTCCGCTCCGCCGCAGGCGTAATACAGGGGCAGTTCCAGGACAAGGTCGGCCCCGTGCTCCAGCAGGGCCCTGGCCCGGATCTCTTTGGGCAGGATGGCCGGTTCGCCGCGCTGGACATAATCACCGCTCATGACGGCGATCAGCCGGTCGCAGCCTGTGACCGTCCGGGCCTGTTCCAGAAAATATCTGTGTCCCTCATGAAAGGGATTGCATTCCATAATGACGCCGGTAATTTTCATGATCATCTCCATGATTTATTATCATCATACCAAAGTATAGCACAGTTTCCGGATCCGTTTACAGGTCAGCAAAACGGTCCCGGAGACCGCGGATCCTGCGTGACATATATTTGTCAGAAATGTCAATGATTTGTCAGGATTGAGCATATTCTCATTTGCCGGAATATGTTCATAAAACGTCCATAATGTATTGAAATTAATGCCTTTTCCGGCCATTCATCCCTTGTATGCAATTTTTTCGGGCGGTATAATAATTATGATATGATTTAATCCATTCCGCCGGCGGGGCAGGGAATTCCGGTCCGCTGCCGGGGAATTGAATTCCGAATTTACATCAGAAGGGAGTTCTCAGATGGCATTTATTGATGGTATTAAAGCAAAAGCTAAAGAAGACAAGAAGATTATCGTACTGCCTGAATCAAAAGACAGACGTGTTCTGATCGCGGCAGCGCACATCCTGGAGGAAGGACTTGCAGACCTGGTCATGGTCGGTAATGAAGAGAAGATCATGGACGGCGCCGGCTGGCTGGAGATCGATCTGACAGGCCTGAAAGTTGAGGATCCCACAACTTCTGACAAGTTCGAGCACTATGTAGAAGTTTTTACCGAACTCAGAGCCAAAAAGGGAATGACACGTGAGAAAGCCAGGGAAATCCTGCTCAGTGACTATATTACCTATGCAGTCATGATGCTCAAGTGCGGTGACGCGGACGGTGTCGTCGCCGGCGCCTGCCACGCGACATCTGATACACTCCGTCCCGCTCTGCAGATCCTGAAGACAGCCCCCGGCAGCAAGATCGTATCCGGTTTCTTCGTCATGGACGTTCCGGACTGCAGATACGGCAAAGACGGTGTCTTCGTATTCGCGGACTGCGGCCTGAACCAGGATCCCAACGCGGAAGAACTGGCAGCCATCGCGGATTCCAGCGCCAAGAGCTTCCATGCCATGGTCGGCGGCGATCCCTATGTTGCCATGCTTTCCCATTCCACAAAGGGCAGCGCCAAGCACGCCCTGGTCGATAAGGTCGTGGAAGCGACCCAGATCGCCAAGAGAGAGTATCCTGATCTCAAGGTAGACGGCGAGCTGCAGGCAGACGCGGCCATGGTTCCCGCTGTTGCCAAATCCAAAGCGAAAGGCAGCCCTGTCGCCGGCAAGGCCAATGTCCTGATCTTCCCCAACCTGGACGCCGGCAACATCGGCTACAAGCTGGTCCAGCGTCTCGGCAAGGCCGACGCTTACGGTCCCATGCTGCAGGGTATCGCCAAGCCCGTCAACGATCTGTCCCGAGGCTGTTCCTGGGAGGATATCGTTGGTGTCGTAGCCATTACTGCCGTACAGGCCCAGATGGCCTGATCCCGGATCACTGCAGACAGCACGGTAATTACGTATTGGGAGGAAATAATACATGAAAATTCTCGTTATCAACTGCGGCAGCTCTTCACTGAAATTCCAGGTGATCGACGCGGTCACCGAAGAACTCCTGGCCAAGGGCCTTTGCGAGAGAATCGGTATCGACGGTTCCATCACGTATGAAAATGTCAAAGACGGCACGGGCAAGGAGACGTCCAATCCCGCTATTCCGGATCATAACGTAGCCATCAGCCTGGTCATCGACGCCCTGATGAATGACAAGACCGGCGTGATCAAGTCCCTCGACGAGATTGGCGCGGTCGGCCACCGCATCGTCCACGGCGGCGAAGCCTTCACTTCTTCGGTCGTGATCAATGACGAAGTCATCCAGGCGATCAAAGATGTTTCTGACCTGGCGCCTCTGCACAACCCCGCCAACCTGATCGGCGTGGCAGCCTGCCAGAAGCTGATGCCCGGCACGCCCATGGTAGCCGTATTTGATACCGCTTTCCATCAGACCATGCCCTCCAAAGCTTATATGTACGCCCTGCCCCTCAGCTATTATGAGGATTACAAGATCCGCAGATACGGCTTCCACGGCACCAGCCACTCTTTCGTATCCAAAAAAGCTGCGGAGATCGTCGGCAAAGATTACGCGGATCTGAAGACCATCGTCTGCCACCTGGGCAACGGCGCTTCCATTTCCGCGGTAAAGAACGGCAAGTGCGTTGATACCTCCATGGGCCTGACCCCTCTGGAAGGCCTGATCATGGGCACCAGAAGCGGTGACCTGGATCCCGCCATCGTAGAGTTCATCGCCAACAAAGAGAACAAGACCGCTTCTGAGGTCCTGAACGTCCTCAACAAGAAATCCGGTGTCTTCGCCCTTTCCGGTGAATTCAGCTCTGACTTCCGTGATCTGGAGTCTGCCTATAAGAAGGGCGACAGGAACGCCCAGCTGGCCGTGGACGCTTTTGCCTACCGCGTAGCCAAATACGTCGGCGCTTACACAGCGGCTATGAACGGCGTGGATGTCATCGCCTTCACAGCCGGTATCGGTGAGAACAGCCCCTTCGTACGTGAGAAAGTCCTTTCCTATCTGGGCTATCTGGGCATCGAATACGATCCTGCCGCCAACGCGCAGCGCGGTGATGTCGTCAAGATCAGCACAGACAGCAGCAAGGTAGCGGTCTACGCGATCGCCACCAACGAGGAACTGGCCATTGCCAGAGAGACCTACGCCCTCTGCAAATAAGGACTGCTGACCGGTACAGGAAGACACGCGGATCTTCCGGCGGACTGCTGTAAAACAGGACGCCCTTCCGGCAATTGACAGACACTGAAACAGAATAAAAAGCGCGCCGTGACCGATCCCTGACGGAAGAGGGTGCGGCGCGCTTTACTGCGCCTGTCCGGACCCGGCAGGAATGAAAAATCCATTCGTAAATCCATGGAAATATTTGTTGACAAAGGAGACGGCGGTACATATAATACAATTTGTGCGACCACTTTGAAGGTAAGGAGGTGTAACGATGTCTATCTGCCCTAAGAATAAATCCTCGAGAAGTCATAGAGATATGAGAAGAGCAAACTGGAAAATGACTGCTCCGACTCTCGTAAAGTGCAGCAAGTGCGGCGCTCTGATGATGCCTCACAGAGTTTGCAAGAGCTGCGGTTCTTACAATAAGAAAGAGATCATCAAGACTGAGGATTAATCACGATCTGAAAATTGATTTTGAGATGAAAATTTACCGATGCCGGCTGGTATCGGTATTTTTTTGGCCTGCCTTGCAATCCACCTATGATTTTAGTATATTAATCTCAGCATGAGGTTTCCCATGAGGAAAGCCATGACGAAAGGAAGCTGAAGATGAGTGAATATGTAAATGTTGCAGTAGACGCGATGGGCGGTGACAATGCACCCGGAGAGATCATCAAGGGCACGGTAGACGCGCTGAACGCGTACAGACAGCTCAGGGTCATGCTGGTAGGCCGGGAGGAAATCGTAAAGGAAGAACTGGCCAAATACACATATCCTGAAAAGAGGGTCAGGATCGTGAACGCCACTGAGATCATCGAGATGGCAGAGCCCCCGGTCAACGCGATCAGGAAGAAAAAGGATTCTTCTATTGTAAAGGGACTGCAGCTGGTCAAGGAAGGAAAATGCGATGCCTTTGTATCCGCCGGCAGCACCGGCGCCATCCTGGCAGGCGGTCAGCTGATCGTAGGCCGGATCCGCGGCATTGAGAGATCTCCCCTTGCCCCCCTGATCCCCACATCAAAAGGGCCTGCCCTCCTGATCGACTGCGGCGCCAACATGGACGCCAGGCCTTCCCAGCTGGTCCAGTTCGCGCAGATGGGCTCCATCTACATGAAAAATATCACAGGCAATCCCAATCCCCGCGTGGCCATTGTGAATGTCGGCGCAGAGGAGGAAAAGGGAAATGCCCTGGTCAAGGAGACCTTTCCTTTGCTCAAGGCCTGTGACAACATTAACTTTATCGGCAGCATTGAGGCCAGAGACATAACAGACGGTTATGCCGATGTCATTGTGTGCGACGCATTTGTCGGCAATGTGATCCTCAAGATGTTCGAAGGTGTTGCTTCTACCCTGCTGCACGGGATCAAAGATGCCATTATGTCATCAACTTTACAGAGCAGAAACTGACGGAGCAGTTCCAGACCGGCGTCAGTCTGAAGACCAGAAAGACCGCCGCGGCTGACAACGCAGAAACCAGAACAGAATAAGCAGAGGGGGAAAAGATGGATCAGGAATATCAGAAATTAGTTGCAATCATTGTGGACGTTCTCGGCGTTTCTGAGAGTGAGATCACTCCGGACACTACTTTTACCGATGACCTCGGCGCGGATTCCCTGGATGTGGCCCAGATCATCATGGGCATCGAGGAGGAATTCGATGTGACGGTAGATCCGGATGTGGCTGCCACTGTCACCACAGTGGGACAGGCGCTTGAACTGATCAAGAATGCCGTGGAAGGGGCCTGAACCCCGGAGCCCGTACCGGCCGGATGCCGGGGACAGGGGCTGAAAATCGACGGACTGCTGGCAGTGTGGGAGACCCCATACTGCCGGCTTATTGTGCACAGGATAAGAACATGAAATGGTCTTGTCCTGTGCAGAGTAAGCAGCACGTCAGTCCGGATTCAATAAGGACAGATGGAAAGGAATACTTCTATGAAACTGCCTTCTCTGGAGCAGCTTGAGGAGAGGATCGGATATCAATTTCAGGACACGTATCTGCTGACCTGTGCCCTGACCCATTCCTCCTGGGCCAATGAGCAGAAAA
>ONRU01000103.1 GCA_900320325.1 uncultured Lachnospiraceae bacterium | reverse complement strand
GGACGCCGCCCTTCATGGCCATGGCGATCCCGAAGGAAACAGAGAAAATGATCAGGCCGACCGCGTCATCCAGCGCCACGATGGGCAGCAGCAGTCTGGTCAGGGGACCGTCCGCCGTATACTGGCGGACGACCATCAGGGTCGCCGCTGGCGCAGTGGCGGAAGCGATGGCGCCCAGTGTAATGGCCGCCTCCAGAGGAAGCACCTCATTCCCCAGGACAAAATGCAGTCCGATCAGCGCCGCGTCCACCAGCAGGGAAGCCGCGGCCGCCTGGAAGATACCGATGACCGTTGCCTCTTTGCCGGTCTTTTTCAAAGAGGAAAGGCGGAACTCACTGCCGATCGAGAATGCGATAAAGCCAAGGGCCGCCGTGTTGACAATGCTGACATCCTGGACCGCCTCGTAGGAAACAAATCCCAGGCCTTCAATTCCTGCCCTTCCCAGTCCATAGGGACCGATCAGGAGTCCCGCGATCAGAAAGGCGGTGACATCCGGGAAATTAAATCCCAGTAATTTAAATATACGGGTGAACATCAGACCCGCGAACAAAGCGACTGAAATAGATAGAAAAACATTCATAAAACTGCCTCGTTTTCCTTTGTTGAATCAATTATTTCCGCGACAAAGGTCATTTTAATCCCACTTTTTTCATATGTAAAGCTGTTTCTGTCCCTGTTTTGTTCCGGCAGCACGGACAGCGTTCCATAAATAACCATAAAAAAAGCGTCCGGACGGACTTCCTGCTGATAACAGGACCGCTTCCGGACGTTTTCATTCTTTTTACTTTTTCTAATGACCAGACCTGTATCTGTTCCTGTATTTATCAGGCCTTATTTGCGTCATTCCGGTCACTCAGACCGGTCGGCCGCTTCCTCCGCCTGATAGATACTTCGCGCGCAGAAAGCCACAGCCGCGGCCGCCAGCGCGATCACAGCTTCCACCGCAGGAAGGGGAACATCTGTCTGTGCCAGAAGGACCGCTCCCGCGTCAACTGCCATATGGATCAGGATGGCGGCAGGGAACAGATATCTCCGCTTCTTATTCTTCACAGCGAACCAGACAAGGACCGACAGGGCGATCTGAATGATCACAGCCAGGATCCGTTCCAGGCCGGCCAGCAGGAACTGCCAGGACGGTGTTGTACAGAGCTCCCGGATCGAAGTCTGGATCTGCTCCAGCACCTCGCCTGTATAGCCCCCTGTCAGGGCCTGGGTCCGGCCGCTGTTGATCATAAAGGACCACATCAGGTTATTTACCATCGTCATGCCCAGGATCACTGCCGCTTCAAAACCGCCGTGCCCCGCTCCATACATGACCGCGTTGATGTTCCTGTCCATATATTTGCGCAGGACAGTGCGGAAAGCGATCAGCCTGCCCGTCTCCTCGAACAGTCCCGCCATCAGCCCGCCGTACAGGGCATACATCCATGGCGTGCTGTAGATCTTTTCCCCGAATCCCGTCTTAAAGACCACTGAATGGACAGCGGATTCCAGGATCAGAGCAAAGACCAGCATGACCGACAGGCCGGCCAGGAACGGTATCAGGTCCGCCTTCTTTTTCTTCTTTAAATAGAACAGCAGCACGACCGGGATCAGAAATCCCATCAAACCGGACACTGCCATGCATACGATCGATGATACCGGAACTGTATCCTGCATTCTGTCTACCCTCCTCAGTTTCCGGCCGCAGCAGCCCGGTATTTATCTTTCGGACCTGATCATCAGCCCGCCGGGCAGGCGGCGCTCTTCAGCCGTGCGTTCGCTCTTCTTTTTTCTCTGTACTCAAATTTGCCTGAGGCAATCTTATCAAGGAAAGCCACGTACCTGTCCGTGTATTTGACCATGAACTCGCAGTACTGATAGCCGGGGCGCACACAGATGTTCACATCCGGATACAGGAAACTGACCACTTTGGGACTTATACGGGAAAAGACATCATATTCGCCCCATTCCATAAAGGTATGCTTCTGCTGCTCCTCAGGAATAGCGGGCATATTTCCCTGCGTGCAGGAATTGACCATGTTGGTAAGAGTCTCGCTGGAAAATGCCGCGAAGTTCTTACTGATATGATCGCCAAGCTCCCTGCCCCACTGGGCTTCGACCTGGCGCTTCCTTTTCGCGTCGTTATTCAGGTTGCTCAGATAGACAGCCCTCTGCATCCTGACGACAGGTCCGAAGACTTTACGGACGCCGTATCCGAATCTGGCTACAGGCGCGCTGTCCAGGAAAATATTCTTGACCTTCAGTTCCGGAACATCCAGCATCCTGAGGGCGACCGCTGCTCCGATCGACGCGCCATAGAGAAGCGCGATTTCGGAAATACCGGCTGACTTTAAATAAAGCAGAGCATGTTCCGCTTCTATATCGGCGGAAATAAAATCTCCCACCTCATCACCGTGACCGCCCATATCCGGAATCAGGATATGATAGTCGCCTTTAAACTTCGAGCCAAGCAGCTTATAAAGCATCTCGGCGGAAATGCCCATCGGCTGTAGCATCAGGATGACAGGAGCGCCTTCCCTGCCATATGTGTGCATGATCATTGAAAAACCTCCATCTGCAGATCAGTAGTGCTTCCACAGGTTCCTCCCATTAAAAAGGGGATCTTTCTTATCAACATTATCCTATCAGATTTTATCACATTTGTATCCTCAACGCCAAAAACTAAATACGGAAAAAGGCTAAAAAATCAGTGAATTTCCGATGCCGGACGCAGGGGATGCCAGAATTATGTATAAATCCCCAGACGAATTGTATTCCATAATTCCAGGCCGCTTCCCTTCTTACGGACCGCCCGCGTCGGATAACGTTTTAGATATTGACTGTTTCGGTCTGAGTTACTGTATTCTAATCGGGTCAACACTTTGTCTCCCGACAGGTATTGTATAAGAGAAATAACTGCCAAAAAAAACCGGCGCCCGGGGAATCCCCCGTACGCCGGCACAATCTATAATTTTCCATACGGCCATATGCATTACGGTCATGGTTCCGGTATGGCAAGGAACATCTCCTCAAATCCATCGTAGCTTACATATTGCATGTCCTGACGGATCCGCGTCAGCTGCTCTTCTCTTGTCTCAAATACGGGATCGTACAGGGCGTCCGTAACCGCCTCCTGTTTGTTTCTGGGACATCCGCAGATGGAAGGCGTTCCGTAATTGCTGCCGGAAAGGGACATCGATGAGTTCTCCAGGCCTTCAAAGTAATCGATCAGAAGCACACTGCTCTTAAAAGGATTACTGCAGTCATATTTCTCCAGAGGATTTCCGACCAGCACCAGATTCATATAGTTTCCCTGCAGGGCAGAAAAGTCCCGGATGTCATTTGCGGCCAGGTCCAGAGCCTTGATGGGATTCTCCGGACCGGATATGTCAGCAATCGGCTGCAGGTCACTGATCCCGTTAAAGCCCAGCAGGATCTCGTCCAGGCTGCTGCATCCGGCCATGTCGGAAATGTCTGTCAGTCCGCAGTCCCTGGCGGAGATCTTCTCCAGGTCTTTCATATTCCGAACGCAGGACAGCTGATGATTGAATAAATCTATATGGTCCAGGAGCAGTACCTTCATGTTTACCGCGTCCTGTAAGAAATACAACTCATCCGCGTCCTGTGAGAAAAACAGTTCTTCTTCGGATTTTATAAGATTACCGCTGAGGTCCAGATATGTCAGGTTTGCCGCTATATCAGAAAGGAATCCCACATCTGACAGCTGATTGCCGCCCAGGTCCACTTCTACCAGCTTTGTATAATCTCCCAGAGAACCCGCGGAAGTAAGTCCGCAGTCATGCAGATAAATCTTTTCCAGCCCCAGGCTCTGCAGCTCCAGATCAAAAGAATCCATCCTGATCCCCGAAAGATCCAGCCTTGTGATCTTCTCCAGGGGGACCAGCGGGGTCAGGTCCGTGACCTTCGTACGCGCCAGGCTGATATCGCGCAGAAGTCCTGCCCCGTCTAAAAAACTGATATCGCTGATCCCGCTGCCGGACAGGTCGATCCTATACAGCTTTTCCGTGTTCAGGGAGAGCTTTGTGATGTCCGGACAGCCGGAAATGGTCAGGTTCTTGACGATCACATCCGAAAGGTCCGGAAAACCCTGATCTTTAATATCACAGCTTACAATATCGAGTTCATATATATCTCCCTGTTTCCCCAGGGCCTCACAGTCCTCCATACCGCTGCAGTTATAGAATCGCATGGTCACATTCCCCTCTTTCGCAGACATGCGCAGCTCATTCAGGGCTCCTTCTTCAAATTCACAGCCGGTAAAAGACACATAGCTCAGATCCCGGACTTTATTGACCTGCCTGACCATGTCGTCCGTCATATGTTTATCCTTCAGCGTCAGGCTTTTTCTGACACCTCTCAGACTGCCCAGGCTGTCCGGATCGCCGGAATCCACATAGGTGCGGCTGCCTGTACCCAGCTGTAAATAACCGAAAGCCCCCGCGGCCAGCAAAAGGACCAGAACAGCCGCGATCAGGACCGCCGCAGGCTTTTTCTTTTTCTCTCTTTTTCTTTTTTCCGCCGGAGCAAGATCTGGCGGTCTTTCCGTATCCACAGTTCCGGCGCTTCCATCCGCGTGCCCGGCCGGATCCGGCGGCTGCGCGGTGATTCCCGGACCATCATCCTCCGGATCCCCTCTGCTGTCCGCCTTCCCCTCCTCCGTTCCGAAAAATTCCGCGGATCCCGGTTCAAAAAGGATTCTGTCCGTATGAGGATCCTCTCCCCGCTCCTGCTCCCGGGAAGGCCTGATGCAGGGCTGCAGGCAGGGCGTCCGGATCAGGCGGTCCACAAAAGCTTCGTCTCCGGCATAATCATAGCGGAACATGCTCTGCTGGGCAGACAGCTGCAGTTCCATCCCAAGGGGAACTTCTGTCTTTTCCAGAAACACAGAAATAAAATTCTTATTTCTGGCCTGAGCAAATGTGATTTCCCGGCGGCAGTTGAACGAGTTAACGGAGCTTTCCGTAATAAAAACGATCACAGCCTCCGCCCGATCCAGATGTGACGCGATATATTCCGGCCATTCACTGCCGGGCGTGATTCCTTCATCATACCAGATCCTTAATCCCCTTCCCTGCAGTAAGCGAAGTATCCTGTATACAGCGTCACTGTCCTTATGCGCGTAACTAACAAATACAAAGGGATCCTGTCCCTCATAAACGGAAATCGTCTCCATCGTATGTCATTCTCCGTATGCCGCGTTTTCAGTTTCAAAAATCAACACTTCGTGCTCACATCACTTCGTGATCAGATCTTATACCCATGCTGTATGAAAATGGTCTGCAACGCGCGGTTGACTTCCCGCTGCACATTTAAATAGTCCTCTTCCCGGCAATCCGCGGTTATGGATATGGTCATGGTCCCGGGTCCGAAATATTTGATGCCGTTATAGTCAGGTCCCTTCAGAATATACCTGTGTTCCTGACGGATCTTAGGCAGCTCCTGCCGCAGCATTGCCTCGATCTCTTCGATCGGATATTCCGTAGACAGGCTGATCTCACAATTGTATCGGGAATTGCGCTGGGTCATGTTGCTGATCACACGGATGTCCCGGTTGCTGATCGAGATGACATTTTCGTCCAGATCCAGGATCTTTACAAAACGGATACCGATTTCTACCACCTCGCCGCGGTAGACAGTGGAATGGACGCCGGTGATGCTCACCATGTCGCCGACATGGACGGTCCCTTCAAACACAAAGGTCACGCCGGAAATAATATCCGAAACAAAGTTCTGGGCGCCCAGAGAGACCGCTATGCCGAACACACCGATGGCTGCCAGAATATTCGCTCTGCTGACCCCGATAAAATCACTGGAGATGATCA
>ONRU01000148.1 GCA_900320325.1 uncultured Lachnospiraceae bacterium | reverse complement strand
TTGCCTATTCCCCCATCCGGGGACCGGAAGGCAATATTGAATATCTGATGTATATCGAAAAGCCGGGAGAAGAAGGACCGACAGGCGGAATCGAACCCGGTGACATGCAGGACATCATCCGCCGGCTGGTCGACGACTCCCACCGGGAACTCGACCGCTGACAAAGGGACTTCCTGGATCTGCCTGCCAAAGATTAGTTGTCCGGACAGACGCAGGACAGCAAATTTAGAATTTGTCTGCCAGGGATCAGTGAACCACCGGCAGACAAAATCAGGAAAACAATGACAATGTCTGCCAGGACATCCACACCCTGCAATCTGGGAGGAACTATGGATCGGTTTTTTTTAGTGACCAATGAAATAAAGGATCCGAATCTGGAAATGACCGGGCAGATCACGGCCTTCCTGCGGGAGCACGGCCGGGAGGTGATTCCGGTCCATTCCTGGGAGGAGCGGATCGGGGGCCTCAGCCCCCTGGATCCGGACAGGGACTGCCTGCTGGTACTGGGCGGCGACGGTACCGTCCTGGACGCGGCCGCCAGGCTCAGAGAGATCCAGATTCCGATCCTGGGCATCAATATGGGGACCCTGGGCTACCTGGCGGAGATCGAGCGCCGTAACTGGCGGGAGGCCCTGGAGAAAGTCCTGCAGGGCGACTATGATATTTCCACCAGAATGATGCTGGAAGGACATAAAGTCTTTGCTGACGGCAGGGAGGATCCCCGGAAGGAATACGCTCTCAATGACATCGTTGTCTCCCGGAGCGGTTCTCTCCGTGTCCTGAACATCACCCTCCTTGTCAACGGACAGATGATCACCAGGGTCAGCGCCGACGGTGTGATCACGGCCACCCCTACCGGATCGACCGCCTACAACCTGTCGGCCGGAGGGCCCATCATCGAGCCATCCTCCCATATGATCGTGGTAACACCGATCTGCTCCCACAGCATGAATGCCAGGAGCATCGTCCTGTCCTCCAAAGACAGGATCACGCTGCGGATCGAGCAGGCCCAGCACAGCAGTGACATCGAGGCGGAGGCCAATTTTGACGGCGCCAGAAAGATGCTGCTCTGTCAGGGAGACCGGATCGAGATCCGCAGGGCCTCCCGGGAGACCCGGCTGATCCGGATCAGCAGGCAGAGCTTTCTGCATACGCTCCATAAAAAAATGTACCAGGTGGAAGGGCTTTGACAGCGATGAAAAGAAACCGGCATGACAAGATCCTGGAGATCATCCGGGAACAGGAAATAGAGACCCAGGGCGAGCTGGCCCGGGTCCTTCGTGAGAACGGCTATGAAGTGACACAGGCGACTGTATCCAGAGATATCCGAAGACTGGGACTGACCAAGGCACCGGGACGCAGCGGCAAGCTCCGCTATGTGATCTCCCCGGACAGAGACGCCCGGGAAGCCGATAAATACGCCAGGGTCCTCCGGGACGGGATCGTATCCGTGGTGCCGGCACAGAACCTGCTGGTCATCCGGACCTCCTCCGGCATGGCCATGGCGGCGGCCGCGGCCCTGGACGGCATGCGGCTGCCTGAAGTCGTAGGCAGTATTGCCGGGGATGATACCATTTTTGTAGCGGTCCATTCCGCCCCCGAGGCGGAGCGGCTGACAGAGAAACTGACAGCCATGCTGGGCCTGTAAACAGGAAAAGACTTCTTTGAAAGTGAGGAAACATGTTACTGAGCCTTCATGTGAAAAATCTGGCGCTGATCGAGGAGGAGGAAGTCAGCTTTAGCGACGGACTGAATATCCTGACCGGTGAGACCGGCGCGGGCAAATCCATCATCCTGGGCAGTGTCAATCTGGCTCTGGGCGCCAAGGCGGACAAGTCCATCATCCGGACCGGTAAGGACTACGCCCTGATCGAAATGATCTTCCAGGCAGACAACGACCACCAGCTGGAACGCCTGCGGCAGATGGAACTGCCCGTGGAAGAGGACGGGACCATCCTGATCAAACGCAAGATCATGCCCGGCCGGAGCGTCTGCTCCATCTGCGGCGAGACCGTGACCCTGCGGCAGCTGCGGGAGGTTTCCGAGCTGCTGATCGATATCTACGGACAGCGGGAGAACCAGAGGCTGCTCAAAAGAGATCAGCAGCTGGTGACCCTGGATGAATTCGCGGGCGATACCGCCCTGGAGCTAAAGAGCCGGATCGGCGCTGCCTGGCGCGGTTACCGAAAACTGCGGGACGAGTGGGAGAACGATGATCTGGACAAGTCCGCCCGTAAACGGGAGGCGGACCTGCTGGCCTATGAGATCCGGGAGATCGAAGAGGCGGCCCTGAAAGAGGGCGAGGACGAAGAACTTGAGAAACAGTACCGTCTGATGGGGAGCTTCCGCCGGATCAACGAAGCGGTCCAGAGTACCCTTTATTTTACAGTCAACACCGATGAGAGCGCGGCTTCCGGTATCGAAAGAGGATGCCGGGAACTGGCTTCGGTAACAGGACTCGATGAAGAACTGGACAATCTGACAGATCAGCTGTCGGAGATCGATACCCTGCTTTCGGATTTTAACCGGGCCCTGTCCGATTACGCCATGAATCTGACCTTTGACCCCATGGAATTCGAGCAGATCCAGGACCGGCTGAACCTGATCAACCACCTCAAGGACAAATACGGGGCCACCACAGAGATGATCGAAGAGGCCCTGCGGACCCGGCAGGAACGGCTGGATTTCCTGACGGATTATGAACAGCGCCGGGAGCAGCTCAAACAGCAGATGGACCGGGAATATAAGGCCCTGGTAAGTCTCTGTCAGGAACTGACCGGGATCCGCCGTCAGGCCGCGGGCAGTTTCGGAACTGCCATGCAGGAAGCCCTGCTGGACCTCAATTTCAACCAGGTGGATTTTTCCGTCCGCATCGAATCCGATCCGGACCGGATGGGACC
>ONRU01000008.1 GCA_900320325.1 uncultured Lachnospiraceae bacterium | reverse complement strand
ATATCCTCCAGGGTCAGAAAAGCCATGACCTTGTTCTGCCGGGTATACTTGATGGTCTTTTCCGCGATCATCCCGCCGATGGTGGCTTTGGAGCCGTCCCGGATCCGGGCCTGGCCGATTTCTTCGTCCAGATAAAAATCCGCCGCTTTGGCTGTAATATTGCTCTTCCACAGGGCGCTGTATTCCTCCATGGGATGCCCGCTGACATAAATGCCCAGGACCTCCTTCTCAAAGGCCAGCATCATCTCCCGGGGGTACTCTCCTATATCCGGCATCCTGACCAGATACTCGGCCTTATCCTCTTCATCCACGATATCAAAGAGGGACAGCTGCCCGGCCATGTCGTTCCTGCGGGAGCTCTGCAGATCATCCATCATCCGCATGTAGACGCTCATCATCTGTTTGCGGGTGGCGCCCAGGCAGTCCAGGGCACCGGCTTTAATGAAGCTCTCAATGACCCTGCGGTTGATCTCCCTTTCCTGCATGACCATTCTGGACAGGAAATCATGCAGATCGCGGAATGGCCCTCTGGCCTTTCTCTCCGCGATGATCCCGTCAATGACAGGCCGGCCAACGCCTTTGATCGCTGTCAGGCCGTAGCGGACCGCTCCGCCGGATACGGAAAAGCCGGCTTCGCCCTCATTGATATCCGGCGGCAGGAGCGGGATCTTCATGCTCCGGCAGGTCAGGATATAACCGGCCACCTTGGCGGGAAAATCAATGACGGAAGTCATCAGGGCCGCCATAAATTCCGTCGGATAATAATATTTGAGCCAGGCTGTCTGATAAGTGACCACCGCGTAACAGGCCGCGTGCGACTTGTTGAAGGCGTATTTGGCGAAATCCATCATCATATCGTAGATATGGGAGGCTGTATACTCCGGGATGCCTCTGGAAATACAGCCGGGGACATTTTCTTCCGGATTGCCGTATACAAAGTTGCGGCGCTCCTTTTCCATGACCGACTGCTTCTTTTTACTCATGGCCCTGCGGACCAGGTCGCTCCGTCCCAGAGTATAGCCGCCCAGGTCCCGGACAATGGACATGACCTGCTCCTGATAGACAATACAGCCATAGGTCGGGGCCAGGATCGGTTCCAGCTGGGGGCAGTCATAAGTAATATGGTCCGCGTGGTTCTTGCCTTCAATATATTTGGGGATAAAGTCCATGGGACCCGGCCTGTACAGGGCGATCCCCGCGATGATGTCCTCCAGGCTGCCGGGCTTCAGCTCCTTCATAAAGGACTGCATGCCCGCGCTTTCCAGCTGGAAGACGCCCTCTGTATGACCTGTGCTCAGAGATCCCAGAACTGCCTTGTCATCATAGTCAATGGCTTCCATACGCAGGGGGTAACCTGCGGGATTTTCCCGCACTTCCCGGGCGGACATCCGGGGCTCTCCGGGCGGATAGCCGCCGCCGGCGGCCTCTATGGAGCGGTTGGCCATCCGGACCGCGTTCTGGATGACCGTCAGGGTCCGCAGGCCCAGAAAGTCCATTTTCAGAAGTCCCAGCTCCTCAATGGTGGTCATGGTGAACTGGGTGGTCACGGAACCGTCCTGGGCCCTGGACAGGGGGACCAGATCCTCCGCCGGTTCCGAACAGATCACGACGCCGGCCGCGTGGACCGAGCTGTGGCGGGGCAGTCCCTCCAGACGCCTGGCCATGTCGATCAGTTTGCGGACCCGCTCATCCTGTTCATAGGTACTCTTCAGCTCCGGGTTCATCTGCAGGGCTTTTTCCAGGGTCATGCCCAGTTCCGCAGGGATCATCTTGGCGATGGAATCCACAAAGCCGTAGGGCAGATCCATGACCCTTCCCACGTCCCTTACGACACCTTTGGCCAGCATGGTACCGAATGTGATGATCTGCATGACCCGGTCCCGGCCGTATTTACGGGTCACGTAATCGATGACCTCCTGTCTGCGTTCGAAACAGAAGTCCACGTCAATATCCGGCATGGAGACACGTTCCGGATTCAGGAAACGCTCAAAGAGCAGGTTGTAACGTATGGGATCGATATCCGTGATATGCAGGCAGTAGGAAACGATGGAACCTGCCGCTGACCCTCGTCCGGGCCCGACCATGATCCCGTTCTCCCTGGCGTAATTGATATAGTCCCATACAATCAGGAAGTAATCGACATAGCCCATCTGCCGGATGGTATTCAGCTCAAAATCCAGCCGGTCCCGCAGGGTCCCGTCGTCTTCAGGATAGCGCTCCGCCATGCCGTCATCGCAGAGTTTGTTCAGGTAGGTCCAGGAATCATAACCTTCCGGTACATCAAAACGGGGGAGCCGCGTCACGCCGAATTCGATCTCGACATTGCAGCGGCGGGCAATCTTCTCCGTATTCTCCAGAGCTTCCCGGGCATAGGGGAACAGCGCCCGCATTTCCGCTTCGCTCTTTAAGTAGAACTGGCCGCCCGTATAGCGCATCCGGTTCTCATCCGAGAGCTTTTTGCCGGTCTGGATACAGAGCAGGATATCATGGGGCTCCGCGTCCTCTTTATAGGTATAGTGGACGTCATTGGTCGCCACCAGGGGGATCCCGTATTTTTCATGCATGTTCAGCAGGGCGGCATTGACGGTCTGCTGGTCTTTGTAGCCATGGTCCTGCAGCTCCAGGAAGAAATTCTCATCTCCGAAGATGTCCCGGTAGCGCAGGGCCGCCTGTTCCGCCTCGGCCATATTGCCGCGGACGATATTCCTGGCCACTTCCCCCGCCAGGCAGGCGGACGTGCAGATGATACCCTCGTGGAATTCCCGCAGCAGGTCCAGATCCACCCGGGGCTTGTAATAATAGCCTTCGGTAAAGGAACGGCTGACGATCTTCATCAGGTTGGAATAGCCGGTATTGTTCTCCGCCAGCAGGATCAGATGATAGTATCTGTCATCTCCCGCGTTCTTTTCCCGGTCAAAGCGGGAGCCCGGAGCCACATATACTTCACAGCCCAAAACGGGCCTGATCCCTTCGGATTTACAGGCCCTGTAAAAGTCAATGACACCATACATCACGCCATGGTCCGTGATGGCCGCGCTGTCCATTCCCAGGGCTTTGACCTGGCTGACATACTCCTTTATTTTGTTGGAACCGTCCAGAAGAGAATACTCTGTATGGACATGAAGGTGGGCAAAGGCCACGGTCTACCTCCTTCTGCAGCTGCCGGAACCGGCAGCTTTTATGATCGGCAGCTTTTATGATTGCCGATTCTGTGATTGGCAGATGGTCCGGACAGTCCGGCAGATCCGCCGCAAAAACTGCAGCGCAGGGCGGCCTCCACAGGTCAGCCGCGGTCAGCCTTTCAGCCGGTCTTCCCGTCTTCCCGAATATCCCGCAGGATCAGCTCGGCCAGTTCCAGATCATCCGGGGTCGTCAGCTTGATATTGGTATAGGAGGCCATGACCATCTGGGATTTGATGCCCAGCATGGTATCGGCCACCATGGCGTCATCGGTGATCGTGATCCCCTTTGCCGCGACTTCATCCAGATGGGCGAGCAGCAGCTCATGGGCCCGCAGAATGTCATGGAAGCGGAAGACCTGCGGGGTCTGGACGATCCAGACCGTATTGCGGTTGGGCGTTTCAATCATCCGGCCGGTCCCGTCCGTGATCCGGACCGTATCCTTGGAGGGCACGCCGGCGACCGCGCTCCCGGTCCGCTCCACTGTTTCATACAGGCGGATCAGCGTATCCTGATCCACAAAAGCCCTGGCCGAATCATGGATGAATGCGTAATCACAGGGCCAGTCTACGGCCCGCAGTCCGTTATATACGGAATGAAACCGTTCCGCCCCGCCCGCTGTCACCAGGCGGACTTTTTCATCGAGATCATATCCGCGGATCAGGTCCCATACATAGTCCTGATCGCCGTCCGACACGGTGACAACAATATCCGTAATAACACTGCTGCGCGTCAGGGCGCGGAGAGAATGCAGAAAAACAGGCATCCCCTGCAGCTCCAGATATTGTTTGCTGACCGATGTCTTCATGCGGGTACCGCGTCCCGCTGCCAGCAGGACCGCCGTGGATCTTTTCATATCTGTCCCCCTTTCGAAGTCTTCCTACCGGGCACGCGCAGCCGCGCGGACTGCCCTTTTTCAAATAAACGGGTCTTTTATTTCTGTCCCAGGCGCAGACCGGGAATGGCATTCAGGTCATAGCCGCTGCGGACCCCGCGGATGTATTCATAGTAGGCCGCGCTGCCGATCATGGCCGCGTTGTCCGTACACAGGATGGGCGGCGGGCAATAGAAGGCGGTGCCTCTCTTCCCGCATTCTTCACGCATGGCAGTCCGCAGCGCCGTATTGGCGGCCACGCCGCCCGCCAGAGCGAACTTATCCAGGCTGTACTCCTCTATGGCCCACATGGCATGGGAGACCAGTACATCCACCACCGCTGCCTGGAAAGAAGCCGCCACATCTTCCACGCAGATCTGCTCCCCTTTCATTTTAGCCGTATTCAGGTAATTGAGCACGGCGGATTTCATGCCGCTGAAGCTGAAGTCATAGCGGGAGCCGTCCACTTTGCCCCGGGGGAAACGGATCGCTTCCGGATTTCCCAGAGCGGATACCTTATCGATCTTGGGTCCCCCGGGATATCCCAGCCCAATTTCCCGGGCCACTTTGTCAAAGGCTTCACCGGCCGCGTCATCCTGTGTCCGCCCCAGGATCTCATACTCCCCGTAGTCCCTGACCAGGACCAGATGGGTATGGCCGCCGGATACGACCAGGCATACAAAGGGAGGCTCCAGATCCGGGGCCGCGATATAATTGGCGCTGATATGCCCTTCGATATGATGGACACCGATCAGGGGGATCCCGGTCCCGAAGCTCAGGGCCTTGGCCGCGGACACGCCGATCAGCAGAGGACCCACCAGGCCGGGACCGTAGGTGACCGCGATGGCATCCATTTGGCCCAGCGTCTTTCCCGCCTCCGAAAGGGCTTTGCGAATGACCTGGTTGATCCGCTCCGTATGCTTTCTGGAAGCGATCTCCGGCACGACACCGCCGTATAAAGTATGGATATCGATCTGGGATGAGATCACGTTCGACAGCACCTGTCTGCCACCAACGACCACAGAAGCGGCGGTCTCATCACAGCTGGATTCGATCGCGAGAATTGTGACTGTTTCTTTATTGCTTTCCATTCTGTTCAATATCATTCCTCTTCAAATCTGAGTTCCATGCTCATGCCGTCCCGGCCGGCCCGCGCCGCCGGAAAAATCTTCCGGACCGGCTCCATGAAATCCTCCGGCTTTGTCAGCGAAGGGCTGTAATGGGTCAGCCAAAGGCGTTTTGCACCGGCTTTGGCCGCCAGGCGTCCTGCCTCGCAGAACGTCATGTGCTTATGCTCCCGGGCCTTGGCGATCTTATCCTCTTCCCCGTACATGCCTTCGCAGACAAAAAGATCTGCCTCCCGGGCCGCCCGGACAATGTTCTCGCAGGGCCTGGTATCCGTGCAGTAGGTCAGCTTGAGACCTTTTCTGGCAGGCCCCAGCACCAGATCCGGGGTCAGGATCCTGACAGTATCACCGCTCCTGTCCTCTATGGTCTCACCCCGCTGCAGGCGCCCCCACCATGGTTTGGGAATATCCAGTTCCATCGCTCTCTGCGCGTTAAAACGGCCGGTCCTGGACAGCTCCATGGTATAGCAGTAGCAGGTGACGTTATGATTGACCCGAAAGGCCCTGATGACAAAGTCCTTTTCCCCGGCCAGCTCTATGGTCTCCTCCGGCTCCCGCAGTTCCCGGAAACGGATCTCAAAGGGGAGCTCCGGCGCGATGGTCCGCAGGGCACCGACCACCCGCTCCAGGCCTTTGGGCCCGGCCATATACAGGGGCTCCGTACGCTCCGCGTTGCCCATGGTCAGCAGCATGCCGGGCAGGCCGCTGATATGGTCGGCATGGTAGTGGGTAAAGAGCATCATATCAATGGGCTTGGGGCTCCATCCCTTTTTGCGCAGGGCCACCTGGGTCCCCTCGCCGCAGTCGATCATGATCCCTTTTCCGTTATAACGGACCATCAGGGCCGTCAGGTATCTGTAGGGCAGGGGCATCATGCCTCCGGTGCCCAGCAGGCAAACATCAATCATCTGTCTTCCTTTTTTCTCCTTTTCCAGTAGATCAGGGCATCCTCCCGGGGCCGGTCGTAGAAGCCGGGCCGCCGGCCTTCGGCCGCGAATCCAAAGCTCTCGTACAGGCGGATGGCGGGCAGATTGCCTGCCCTGACCTCCAGGGTATAATCCCCGATCTCATCTTCCGATTCCGCGAACAGGCACTCCAGCAGTCTTCTGGAAATGCCAAGCCCCCGCCAGCCGGGCAGGACCGCTACGTTGGTGATTTCTCCTTCTCCGGCCAGATTATAGAGGCCGCAGGTCGCGATGATCCTGCTGCCGGCCGCCGCCGGGGACCCGTCCGGGGACAAAAGTTCCGCCACCACTGCCTCTGCCACGTAATAGGTCGTATAAGGCTGCAGCAGGGCGGCCCGGTAGGACGCTTCCGACCAGGGCTCCGTAAAGCAGGTCCTTTCCACTGTCAGGACCCCGGGAAGGTCCTCCGGGGTCATCCTGCGTATGATAAATCTTTCTTTCATAGCTTTTTATTTCTTCTGGTCTGTTTCCACAAGAAGAGAATAGCTGCGTTTGTCGCCCCGCTCCCGTTCCGCCTGGGACTGGCGCAGATATTCGGGACGGAAATCGTCCGCGCTGACAAAACAGGCCTCTCCCTGTTCCAGGTACATGCGCATGGCCAGATCCGCCAGTGTGCCCGGTTTCTGCCGGGACAAATGGGCAGGAGCAAAGCTGTAAGGAACCCGCGTTTCCTCATCCAGAGCTTTCCGGTTGACCGGAACCCCGTCTCCCAGAAAGATCACCCGGCGCCCCAGCGCATTGATCCTGTCCAGGATCTCCGTCAGAGCCGCGGCGCGCTGGGGCAGGAGGACCCGCAGGGACTCCCGGCATTCATAGATACCGGTATAGACCTGCTGACGTCTGGCATCCATCAGGGGACAGACCAGACTGTCCGTTCCGTACAGGTTCCAGGCAATACAGTCTACGGTGGGAACGGGGATCAGGGGCTTCTCCAGTGCCAGTCCCAGCCCTTTGGCGGTTGCCGCGCCGATCCGCAGGCCGGTGAAAGACCCGGGGCCTTTGGTGACCGCGACAGCGTCGATCTCCGCCAGGTCCAGCTCCAGACGGCTGCGGATCTCCTCCATCATGGGGACCAGGGTCCTTGAGTGCTTCATTTTATCCTGGATGGAATATTCCGCTCTGAGAATATCATCCTCCATCAGGGCACAGCCGGCGACCGGGCCCGACGCTTCAATGGCAAGTATTTTCATTCTAACGTAATTCTCCTGTAATCAAGTCCTTTGGACAGGTCTTTTTCGATGGTCACGCGGCGGGTATCCGGCGGCAGGATCTCTTCGATCCGGGAAGCCCACTCGATCAGGCTGACCCCGTCCCCGTCCACATATTCATCAAAGCCCACCTCTTCCATCTCTTCCGGCTCTTCGATCCTGTACACATCGAAATGGTACAGGGGAAGCCTGCCATCCTCATAAATCTGAAGAATGGTAAAAGTGGGGCTGCTGACATACTCCGTAATGCCCAGACCCTCGGCAAACCCTTTGGTGAAAACGGTCTTTCCCGTTCCCAGATCTCCGTTCAGGGCATAGGTCTGTCCTGCCGCGGCCTGTCTGCCCAGGCTCCTGGCCAGCTCTCTTGTCTCTTCTTCACTGAAAGATTCAAAAACCTGCATATCTGCCCTCTCTTCTTCCGGTATATTTCCCTTTTCTCCTCTGCATGCCATTAAGCCCCATACAGATTTTCTCTGTATGGGGCCGTAAATATCAGCTATGCAGCGTCAGTTGCCATCTTTGCCGCGGCCGCGGGATGAACCGTGTCCCTTTCAGCCGGCGCGGAAAATGAACCGCCGCTTATCGTCCTCGGTGTCGACCCTGTCGATCAGGGCACCCAGTTTTCTGAGCTTTTCCGGAAAGTCCTCGTATCCTCTCTCAATATAATGGATATCATAGACCTCCGAGAAACCTTCCGCGGCCATGGCCGCGATCACAAGCGCAGCGCCGGCCCGCAGATCCGGTGAGGAGAGATTGGCCGCCGTGTACCCGGAAACGCCTTCAATAATGGCGGTATTTCCTTCAACGGTAATGTGAGCGCCCATCTTGGTCAGCTCGTCCACATATTTGAAGCGGTTTTCAAAAATGCTTTCCGTCACGATACTGGTCCCGTTGGACAGGCCCAGCAGGATCGTGATCTGGGGCTGCATATCGGTCGGAAAACCGGGATAAGGCAGTGTTTTTACATTGGTATTTCCAAGGCGTTTGGTCGCGACCACTCTGACCGCGTCATCCGACTCCTCGATCTGACAGCCCACTTCCAGAAGTTTGGCGGAAATGGATTCCAGATGCTTGGGAATGACATTCCGGATCACGACATCTCCCCTTGTGGCGGCCGCGGCGAACATGAATGTGCCGGCCTCGATCTGGTCAGGAATAATCGAATATTCGGTACCGTGCAGACGTTTGACGCCCCGGATCCGGATGACATCCGTACCGGCGCCCTTGATGCTGGCACCCATACTGTTGAGGAAGCTGGCCAGGTCTACGACATGGGGTTCCTTGGCCGCGTTCTCGATAATGGTCAGGCCGTCCGCCATGGCCGCCGCCATCATGATATTGATGGTGGCGCCGACTGATACGACGTCCATGTAAATGTGGGCTCCCGAAAGATTCTCCGCTCTGGCATCGACCAGTCCGGGAGGCCGGAGACGGATATCGGCCCCCAGGGCCTTGAAACCCTTGATATGCTGGTCAATCGGGCGAAGACCGATATTGCAGCCGCCGGGCAGGGCAACGGAAGCCGTCCTATACTTGCCCAGCAGGGATCCGATCAGATAGTAGGACCCGCGGATCTTGCGCACGTACTCGTTGTCGACCGGGGCCGCGCGGTTGATCGGGGAGCCGTTGATCTTGTAGCTGTGTCTGTCGATCTTCTCGACATGGGCTCCGATACTCCGGATCGCGTTCAGGAGTGTTCTGATATCACTTACATCAGGGACATTTTCAATCAGTACTGTCTCGTTGGTCATGATCGAGGCCGCGATGATGGGCAATGCCGCGTTCTTCGCGCCGGCGATCTCGACTTCTCCGGACAGAGGCGTTCCGCCTTTTACCATATAATGTTCCATTTTTATCCTCCAGGAAATCCGGTCCCCCCACAGGTCCGGACTGTCCTGTTCCTTACTTTTTTATTTTCCGGTTCCGGTGTTTTTCCGTTCCCTTTTTGCGCACGGAGAAGCCGAATTTTCCCAGCTTCCTGCCCAGCGCAAAATACTCCCCGTGAGAATAGGCGATCAGTCCCGCCTTCTCCAGATCCAGCCTCCCCCTGCTGTCCAGATAGGTATCATCCACGCTGACACCTGCCACTTCCGCGATGAAGAGATCATGCACGCCCAGACGGCGGATCTCCGTCACCCTGCATTCCAGGCAGACGGGACTTTCCGCGATTCCGGGTGCCCGTACATGCTTCGAGGGAAGCCTGGTCAGCCGCAGATGCTGAAACTTATCGATGTCCCGTCCCGACCGGACACCGCAGAAGTCGGCCGCGAAGGCAAGCTCCTGTGTTGTCAGATTGAGGACGAATTCACCGGTCCTTTCAATAATGTCATGGGAATAACGCTCCGGACGGATGGCGACCGAGACCATGACAGGATCGCTGCAGAGCGTTCCCACCCACGCGGCTGTCATGATATTGGCCCTTCCCTCTTCGTCCATGCAGCTGACCATGACGGCAGGTACCGGATACAGCATATTGGCCGGTCTCCAGTATTCTCTGGCCATATTCAACCTCCGAAGGATCAGTGAGCCAGGGTGAGCAGGATGCTGATCAGGCCGATCCCTTCAATGATCTGCAGTATCAGCAGGCCGATCACAAGGCCGAAGGTGACTTTCTGCAGGAATTTCCCGGATGTGCCTGCCTTCTGTTCCTCGAACATCCTGGTCTGGGACTCCTCCAGCGCATGGATGGCATCTGTCAGCTCCTGTGTCTGTTTGCCCAGTTCGCTGATCATGGATGCCTGGATATTCCTGTAGACCCTGACATTCTCCCTGTGATTGAACTCATCGGACTTCTGCTGCAGGGCTTCCGCTTTACTGCGGCTTTCCTCTACAGAACCGATAATGGCAGTCCTGGTGTCCCCAACGGCCGCGATCACGGAATCGCCGGTCCGGCTGACAGACGCGGTGATCCTGTCCTCCATGGCCTGGGAATCCCAGCTCTGCATCTCAGAGAGCTTATCCGATATCTTCCGGTTGTTCTCTTCCAGCAGGGATTTGATATTATCCGTCGTACTGATATTCATGAACTGCAGCCTCTGCACCAGTTCATTATTCTTATCGTACAGATCCTGAAGCTGGGCGATGACCTTGGCGTAATCGCTGACTTCGGTCCTGAGCCGGTCCGTCTGGGCAGCCTCAGCTGCGCCGTTGGCGCGGATCAGCTCATCCGGATTGGTCAGATCCACGAGCGGGATGGTATTTTCCAGATTGAATGCTGCCTGCTTCCTGTTCATTTCTGTTCCCTGAAAATCTCCATTCGGAGCCAATTATCCTTAATTACGTTCTTTATCATAGCATTTCCCCTTTTCTTTTACAATCCGAACAGCTGTGCCACAGAGGTCGCATTTCCGTAATATTTACTTAATATTTTGGGTATTTGTCATAAAAATTCCCCAAAATAAGCCGGATTTATTTATGAAAAATGCTGTGACGCCGCCCCGGAATGCGGCGGCAAAATATGAACATTCTGTTTCGTTCACTTTTTGTTCGAAAAATACGCAAGTTTACTGAAAACTCCGCCCTCAGTCCGGAAATCCGCCGCTCTCGTCCTCATAAAGGCTGTGGTTCTGGGCCCTGAACTTGGCCTTTCTCCGTTCCTGTTCCAGAAGAGCTGCCGCCTTGTCCTCCATCTCGGACTGCTCCATGATCTCCTGGTTCAGGGACAGCATCTTGGCGTCCAGGGCGGAAATCATGGCAGAGCACTCCAGAAGTTCCGCCCGGATGTGCTCCGGTGCCTCTCCCACGAATTTATACTGGATCTTGTGCTCCAGGCTGGCCCAGAAATCCATGGCAATGGTCCGGATCTGGATCTCCACTTTGGTCTCTATGATCTGCTCGGAGAAATAGACCGGCATCATGACCAGCATATGGTAGCTCTTATAACCGCTGGGTTTGGGCCTTTTGATATAGTCCTTGATCAGAATGACCTCCAGGTCCCGCTGGCTGCTGATGATCTCAGCCAGATGATAAATATCGGATGTAAAGGAGCAGATGATCCGGATGCCGGCAATATCATTACAGTAGCGCACCATATTCTCCAGGGAGGATTCACATCCTCTTCTGCGGAGTTTTCTGGCGATGCTGTCGCCGGACTTCATTCTGGATTTAATATGTTCTATGGGGTTGTATTTATATCTCTGCTGGAATTCCTCGCTCAGAATCTCCAGCCTCGTGTTCATCTGTTTTAACGCAGCCCGGTAGATCAGCATCACCTGTTCATAAGAGTTGATGCCGTCTTCCCTGATTTTCAGTTCCATTGTGTTTTGTTACCTCTCCCGTCAGGCCTGACCGGCCTTTTTACTTTTGCGGCAGATACCGGTGGGTCCGCCGCGGGCCTGCCGCCTCCGCGGCAGGATCATGTTCATATGGATATTTTATATTCCGGATATTTCTTATTTCCCCTTCGGAAACTCCAGACATCCCGCCAGCAGCATCCCTTCCAGCCGGATCCAGGCCGGCAGAAGATCCATGCCCGAGCGGATCCGTCCGCCCAGATAGAGGGGCAGGATCCGGTCCAGGGCGGGATCGGAAGCTGTCAGGCAGGACGCTTCCGGAATGGACATGCCCGCGCAGTTCTCCCCTGCATCCATGCGGCGGTCCTCCCGGGCCGACAGCGCGATCAGGTCTCTTCCCCGTTCCGCGCCGGCAGGTTCTCTCTGTCCGCTGCCGTTCTCAGGGCGTGCCTTTCCGGCCCACCGGGACGCTGTCTCCAGCGGCCTGTGCAGTCCCCGCAGCAGAAAAGGGATATTCTTATACTGCAGGTAAGGGAGATTCCCTGCCTCCAGGGTCCTCCGGTAACGCTGTTCCTCCGGAGACGGGTCCGGCTGTCCCTTTCTGCAGACCGCCCGTGGTTCCAGCATGCTGGTCCATCCGTAAAGACTGCCCCGGATGCCCAGATCCAGCTGCTCCAGGGTCTGGTAATGACGCTCATCGAACAGCCCGATTTCGCGCAGGGCTTCCATCCGGTACAGAACAGCGTGCCCTGCCGCCATGATCCTGCCTGCGCTCCGGTATTTCCCGGGCGCGCGGCCCTGTCCCCGCTGATAGGTCTGTCCGAACGCGTTCAGACCTTCTCCGGCGCTCCAGACACGCCGCGGTTCCCGGCCGGACAGGACCAGGGCCTGTACCGCCATGGCCTCCGGATGGGCCCCGGCTGTCTCCAGCAGCCTCTCCAGGCAGTGCCTGCCGCATAAAATATCCTGGTCGATCAGAAATACAAATTCTGTTCTGGCCAGATGAAAACCGCTGTTAGCGCTGTTGCAGTAACCGGTGTTGACAGTCATGGGGAACCGTCTCACCTGCGGATATCGTTTCTGTATCTTCCGGCAGCTTCGGTCCCCGGAGGCCCGGTCGACCAGCAGGACATGGGGAACCAGCGTCCCTCTCAGCAATGCCCTGACTGCCTTATAAAGGTCTCTGCCGCCCCGGCGGCAGACGATCACCGCTGTAACGCGGCTGTCCTCCCTTTTTTCATTCATGTTCTGATGATCCCGTCCCGTATCATACTGACCATTTCAGGATCCCATACAATCAGATAGCCCAGGGACCTGACCCGGTCACAGAAATCTATACTCTTTTCCTTCAGGCCGGTCTGTCTGTTCAGGATATGGCTCTCATAGGGATAACCGAATATCTCTTTATAGACAGAATACAGCTCCCGGCGGATCTTCATGCAGCGCACATCTACCGCATGGGCATCCTGCATGGTCATGGCCGCGCAGCCGGGACCTTCCTCCAGCTCGTCCAGGCCTTCAAAGAAAACATTTCCATCTTCATCCATCATGCCGCCGATGACCCTGTGCCTTCTGTCCAGGACCTTGCCGCCGACAACACCGACCTCTTTTCGGGCCGTAAAAATATCCGGCAGATATTCCACTTTCAGGAAGCCTTCTTTCCTGCCCGGGGTGACCCGGGCCCGGATGCCCCGCTCCCGGAAGTAATCCTCCAGGGCAGCCCGGCAGGCTTCACCGGTCCGCAGGCGCAGCGCCGGCTGCCGGATGCCCCTGGCATGATAAAGGACCCTGGGAACATGATAGATCCCTGACTTTGGCGCCCGCAGAATCATATCGTAATCATGGGCTCCGTCAAACCTGGAACGCAGACGCATGGCCAGAAAAAGCTCCCTGCGGATGGTCAGAAGATGCCGGGTATAATTATTGGCGAACAGATAGTCCTTGTTGAAATCCGGTTTAAAGACAGGCTCAAAAAAGCGCTTTCCGGCCATGTCGCAGTGATCCTCATCCGTATAGATGATCTCCGCGCCTGTCTCCATGACCGCGCAGGCAATCTCATAGAGGGCGTCCGCTGTCAGCAGATCCCCGTATTCGAGGACCGCAACATAATCTCCCGCGGCCTTTCTGGCCGCGGCGTTGAGTTCAGCGGAAGGGCCTTCCGGCTGCCGCAGGCGGCAGTAGCGGATCCGGTCATCCTGGTATTCGGCCAGGGTATCACGGGCCACATTGGTCAGGCTGCTGTCTGCCACGATCAGTTCCAGATTGCCGTATGTCTGGCCCAGAACGGAAATAACTGACTCCTCCAGCTTCTTCCGGTCCGGCTCGCAGACCGACATGAGAATGCTGAACATGGGGGGCCGGGCGGCCCGGCGCATACGAAAAGAGGAAAAGACCTCTGCAGGTTCTTCCCCTTTTTTGATCCGGTCATAGCGGGCCCGCTGGGAGAAAATCTCCGACGGGGCAGGCTCCTCATACCTGTATCTGCCTGCCCTTCTGAGGCTCCTCAATCTGGCCACGCTGCTGCGGACATTTTTATAGCCTGCCTGACCTGCGGTACTCAGCAGATTTCCAATCACGTTCCAGACTGCCAAAACTTCACTCCAATACCAGTATCCGGACGGTCCCGTGAAATGCCCTGGGCCCTGTCAGATCGTCAGGGAACCCGCATCCAGAATAAACCTGGCTTCTTTAATGTTCTGTGTCAGATATTTGTGATAAAAAGGATCCCGGGCGCTCAGCTCGGGGTGGGCGGCCCGAAGGATCTCCAGCTCGCTGTCACGCTGCAGCTCTCTCTGTCTTCTGACCTCCTCTACCGGCGCGGACGCTTCATGGTAGAAAAGGTACATATTGTTGCGGACCACGTTGTAAAATCCCTGCTCATGGATCCTGTAGCAGAAATCGATGTCACTGTAGCAGTGGGGATAACGTTCTTCATCGAAGCCGCCTACTTTGTCGAACAGCTCCTTGCGGACCATCATGCAGGCACCTGTGACCGCCAGGACATTTCGGATTCCCTTGTTGAATCCGAAATACTGGGTCTCGGCGTTCCTGCGGTACTGCAGCTTATAGACCGGCGTCCCCTGCACGCTCATGATACCGGCGTGCTGGATGATATTGGAGCTGGGATAGAGCAGCTTCATGCCGACCGCGCCCACATAGGGCAGCTTGGCCTTTTCCGACAGGTGGGACAGCCACTCGTGTCTCTGCACGACCACATCATCATGCAGGAACAGGAGCAGGCCTCCGTTGGCATAGGAGGCGCCCAGATTGTAAAAGGCGGACATATTGAATTCCATTTCCCGGTATACGTAAATGGCGCTGTTATTCTCGTTGATCTCGTCGACCAGCTCCTGGACCTTCTGGCGATTGGCGTGATTGCTGCCGTTATCCACAATGATCAGCTCGAAGGGGATCCTGGTATGCTTCTCGACCGATTTGACGCAGCGGCGCAGGACCTCCGGATTATCCTTGCTGGGCAGGATGATGCTGATCAGCCGGGTAGCCGCGGAATCCGCGTCATAACGTCCGGTCAGAGAACCCTTGATCAGGTCGGAATCCCAGGCCTGGAATTTCTCCGTGGCGTGGAAAAGGACCTCCGGGATATGGCCGATCGGGAACCTGCCCTTACGGCGGATCGAAAAACCGCCGTCCGCCTGGGCCAGCTTCATGCAGAGCTTGCCGTAGATCCAGGAACGCAGAGATTCATCCGGTTCATCCCTTCTGGCCAGCTGCTCTTCGATCGAGTCAGCCTTGATGGTAGACATGGACTCAATATCCTGTGCCCTGCGGGCGCCCGGATTGACGACCGAAAGGGCGATGGACCGGATGGCGAAGATATTGCCGAAATAGAAGGTTGACAGGAAGGTATCCGGTGCCCAGTCCGATTTCAGCCAGGGATCCACATACTCTCCCTTGGAAGTCACCCTGTCCTCATCCGCGTACAGAAGGTTAATATCCGGATTCTCCGCGAAATAATCCCTGATCATAGTCCTGGCGCAGTCGGTCAGGTAGCCGTCATCGTCACAGGCGATGATGATATCCGGCCGGGGCTCGCCCGACAGTATATAATTTTTCAAATGGGAATAGCGGACGACACCGCAGCTGAGGGCACCGCTCTCCGAATGGTCTTTTTTGGCCAGCGCCGCCTCCAGTTCGATCTCATGGAGCTGGTACCAGGCATGATAATAGCCTGTGATCTGAGAGGATGCCTGTCTGCTGAATAAATACTCTTCTCCGTAATTGGTCATAATGCTCCTTTTCCTGCCTGGCGGTCCGGCCGCCGCGGCAGTCTGATACAAATTTATGATACCTGCGTTTTCTGTCGCAAACCATAAAAATCTCATAAAAAAAGTCTTATATAAGCATAACATCATTTGCTCTTTTTCACAATGCGGGCATGCCTGTCTGCGTCGGTGTGAACCGGGAAGTGTGATTTTCCGGTTCACACCGACGGTTCCTTTACCACTTTTATGCAATTATTCCCGAAATCGCCCGGAATACAGGCGGATTGTAGTCATTTATTGACAATAAACATGGAAACCTTTAATATTGAGTTAGGAATTTTTTCTAATTAATGGTGCACCAATAACTGGAATTTTTAAAAGAAAGCAGGTGTAGATTATGTATCAGGATGAATACAAACGCTGGCTGGAAGCTGATCTCGAGGACCCGGATCTCAAGCCGGAACTCCTTTCCATTGCCGATGACGACGACGCGATCAAAGAGCGCTTTGCCGTTTCTCTGAAGTTCGGTACCGCGGGACTGCGCGGCACACTGGGCGCCGGTACGAACCGTATGAATATCTGGGTAGTCCGCCAGGCTACACAGGGCGTCGCCAACTGGGTCAAGACCCAGGGCGGCAACCAGACCGTCGCCATCGCTTACGACAGCCGTCTGAAGAGTGATATCTTCGCCAAAGAGGCTGCCGGCGTTCTGGCAGGCAACGGCATCAACGTCCGCATTTACGATGCGCTTATGCCCGTTCCGGCCCTCAGTTTCGCGACCCGTTACTACAACTGTAACGCGGGTATCATGATCACCGCGTCCCACAATCCTTCCAAGTACAACGGCTTTAAGGCCTATGGCCCTGACGGCTGCCAGATGACGGACGACGCCGCTGCCATCGTTTATGATGAGATCCAGAAGACCGATATCCTGACCGGCATCACAAAGATGTCCTTCGCGGCAGGCGTCAACCAGGGAATCATCAAATATGTCGAAGACGACTGCAAGAATGCCCTGTATGAAGCCATCGAAGCCAGACAGGTCCGTCCCGGCCTCTGCAAGACTGCCGGCCTGAAGCTGGTCTACTCTCCTCTGAACGGCACAGGCCTCGTTCCTGTAACCAAGGTTCTGGGCGATATGGGCATTACGGATATCACCATCGTTCCCGAGCAGGAATATCCCAACGGCTATTTCACCACTGCTCCTTATCCCAACCCTGAAATCTATGAGGCAATGAAATACGGCGTAGAGCTGGCCATCAAGACCGGCGCCGACCTGATGCTGGCCACCGACCCCGACGCGGACCGTGTCGGTATCGCCATGAGATGTCCGGACGGCAGCTATGAGCTGGTTTCCGGTAACGAAATGGGCGCTCTGCTGCTCGACTACATCTGCGCGGGCCGTATTGAAAAAGGCACCATGCCCGAGAAGCCTGTTGCTGTCATGTCTATCGTTTCCACACCTCTGGCAGACAAGATCGCGGAGAACTACGGCGTAGAACTGCGTCATGTCCTGACAGGATTCAAGTGGATCGGCGACCAGATCGCCCAGCTGGAAGCTGCCGGCGAAGTAGACCGTTTCATCTTCGGTTTCGAAGAGAGCTACGGCTATCTGGCAGGCCCTTATGTACGTGACAAGGACGCCATCATCGGCTCCATGCTGATCTGCGAAATGGCTGCTTATTATCGCAGCATCGGTTCCTCCATCAAACAGCGTCTGGAAGAGATCTACGCCCAGTATGGCCGTTATCTCAATAAGGTCGACAGCTTTGAGTTCCCCGGCCTGACAGGCATGGACAAGATGAACGGCATCATGAGCGGCCTCAGAGAGAACGCTCCCGCTGAGTTCGCCGGCAAGAAGGTCGTTGAGGTCGTTGACTACGCGGAACCCGAGAAGACCGGCCTGCCCAAGGCAAACGTACTTCTTTACAAGCTGGATGACGGCGCCTCCGTTATCGTCCGTCCTTCCGGAACCGAACCCAAGATCAAGACCTACTTCACGACTCTGGGCAAGGATCTGGCAGAGGCAGAAGCTGAGAAAGATGCCCTTGCGGAAGCATGCAAGCCCATCCTCAGCTGATCATCATCAATCTTTGTTTTCCATTCTCATATAAAAGAGGGCCGGACGTTCACACGTCCGGCCCTCTTTACGGTTTCTGATTCTGTTTTCCCAGTCTGTCTGCCGATCCGGTCTTATCTCTGACACGGCGCCGCCGCTCTGGTACGGACGTCTTCCGCCAGTCCCTCAGTCTTCCTCATCGGAGCCGATTCCGGCTGTCTTAAAGATAAATCTGACACTGTTGTTGTCATCCCTGACCGCGCCGGCGTAGTTGTTGTAATCAACAGCCGCGTCCTTCAGGCCCCTGATCCTGTCTGTGACCTCTGTCAGGTCATCACCGAACATGCCGACCAGCTTCTGGATGCCCTCTTCGTTGTATTCCTTCAGGCCATCCACCAGTTTCTGCACGCCGTCATCCAGTTCCGCGCTGCCGTCCGCCAGCTGACCCGCACCGTCCGCCAGCTGGTCCGCGCCGTCCGCCAGCTGACCCGCGCCGTCTGCCAGCGTATCACTGCCTTCGGCGAGCTGTGCCGTACCGTCCTTCAGCTGATCCATACCATCCGCAAAAGCACCCGCGCCGTTGGCGATCTGAGAAGCGCCGTCCGCCACCTGGGAAGCGCCCGATGCCAGTTTGCCGACACCGTCCGACAGGAGAGATGCCTTACCGTCCAGCTGCCCAAGGCCGTCCGCCACCTGGCTGCTGCCGGTATACAGCTGGTCCGCTCCGTCCGCCAGAGAAGACGCGCCGCCTGCCAGGGGGGTCATCCCCTGCTCTTCCAGCTGATGAATGGCCGCCGCGATGGCGCCGGAGCCCGCGCTGACCTGACCGGCACCGCTGATCAGACCGGTCTCATTCTGCTCTGTTTCGGGATCATCCGTCGACTCAATGCCTTCAATGATCTGGCCAAGGCCGCCATAAGCCTGCTGCATCCCCTGATTGAGGGTGGGTACGCCCTGTCCTGCCGCTTCCGGTACTGCTTCCGCCATGACCTGTGTTCCTTCATAAAGCTGTTCCGCGCCTGCCGCGAGAGCGGGCAGACCGGTCTGGGGATCTGCCAGCTGACTGACTGCCTGCCGCAGCTGCTGCAGCTTGTCCGCGTCCGCCAGTGCTCCGTCCAGGAGCTGGGTCTGTGAAGCCAGTGTGGACAGCTGTTCCAGCAGGGTGCTCAGTTCCTCCGCGGATGCCGTCATGGCCTCAACTGTACTGTCGTCCGGCAGGGAGGCTGCCGCAAGCCCGGCAAGGCCCGCAACAGCGGTCTGCTGATTATATTCAGCCATGGCATCCTCATAGGAAGCCTGGGCGCTCTGATAACGGTCAAAAGCGTCATCATAATCCGCCTTGTCGCCGGACTGATCCGCCGGTTCACTGGCTTTGGCATAAGCCTCCATATCCTCCTGATACGCGTTGACCGCGCTGACATAATCATCCAGCGCGCTCTGGACATCTCCCTTACCGGTCAGGTCAGCACCGGTCACATTGCCTTCCTCATCCTTGTTCTCACTGACACCAAGATTTTCGATGGCGGCATATACCGCGTCCGCGCCGGGTTTGGAAGGCTCCTCCGCGCCGCCTTTGGAAGGGGTTTCCGCCAGCTTTGCCGCCGCCGCTTCCATATCCGCCTTCGCGCTGTCCATATCACTCTTATACCCGTCTGCCCGGGATCCGGCGGCATCCCGCGCGGATTCCGCAGCCGTCTTCAGGCCCTCCAGGTTCTCACGCAGTCCGTTCAGCCTGCCTGCTGTCGAACTCAGCGATTTCGCTTTGCTGCTGAGTTCTTCCGGATCGACCCGGGTCAGCGCGGACAGGGAAGACCGGATCTTGTCGGGATCCAGGTCATCCAGCCCGGAAAGGCCTTTGTCCAGCTGCTGGACCGCCTGGCTGGCCTGCTGCAGGCCGCCGGCCACCTGGGCCATACCGGCATTCAGATTCTTTGTATTCTCTTCCAGAGAGGCCGTGCCTTCCGCCAGCTGGCCCATGCCGTCGTACAGTGTATTCAGATTCCGGTCCACCAGTCCGATCCCGTCTGACACGCTCTGCGCGCCAGCTGCCAGCTGATCCGCGCTGTCAGAAAGCTGACCTGTTTTGATCAGAAGCTCAGCAGCAGCAGCAGCCAGCTGATCCGCGCCGTCTTTGGCCTGAGAACTGCCGTCCCTGAGCTGCTTCGCCCCTTCATAAAGGGCACTGACGCCCTCTGTGAGGGCAGGTACCTGGCCATTCAGCTGCGCAGTGCCGTCTGAGACCTGATCCGCCCCGTCCGAGACCTTTTTGGCGCCGTCCGCCAGCTGGTCTGCCTTATCCTGCGCCTGACCGACAGACGAATCCAGCGTTCCGGCGCCGTCCGCAAGTTTGTCCGCGCCATCCGAAAGCTGTCCTGCACCGTCCGAAAGCTGACCGGCGCCGTCCGAAAGTTCACCGGCACCGTCTGCCAGCTGGCCGGTCCCGTCCTTAAGCTCATCTACGCCGTCAATCAGTTCCTGTGTGGCCTCATCCAGGTCGTTCATGGAATCCTTCAGTTCACTTGTATCGATATCATCCAGATTCAGGTCATTCAGCAGGTCAGAAGAGGCCATGGTAAGGGTCATGTCCAGCTTGAAGTCCGTGACATCCGCTGTGATCTCCACATAATCCGGGATATCTTCTTCCAGGTCATCCAGTTTCTTTTTATCTTCTTCGTCATCAAAGTTCTTTTTGATCACGGACAGATTCAGGCTTTCCTTCAGACCGGGGAAAGCCATGCCGACAACGATATTGTTGCTGCCTTCGGAAACCACTTTTCCATTGGTGACTTCGATATTGCTGAACCGGTCCCCGTCCAGAACGGCGCCGCTGATCATGGCAAAGGGGACCGCGATGGTCTCCTCTTTTCCGTTGACCATGGTCTCTGCAGTCAGGTTATTGGTATAGTCAAAGCGGATCGTGACTCTGCCGCTCTTTCCGGCCAGTTCATCTGCCGCGATCTCCTTCCCGTCCAGCTTATAGGAGAGGCTGACACCGACCGGGAGTTTCGCGTCGGTTCTTCCCTGATAATAGATATCGGAGCCATCGGCCTGCCAGGTCATGGAACCGTCGCTGTTCTTTGTGAACTCTTCATAGCCCTCCACATTTTCAATATCTGTCAGATTGGAAAAGTCCTCCAGAACCGAAGAACCCCTCTGGTTCCGCAGCCACTCACTGACGATGATCTCCCTGGTGGCGCCGTCGGCATCCGCCATAACATATACAGTCTCAGCCTTGCCGGATTCGCTGCTGTGCTTTTTGGCGGTCTTACCCGTCTCCGTTGTCCGGAGTGTTTCAATAGAGGATCTTTCCACAAAAGATCTTTCCACAGAAGATCTTTCCACAAAAGACCTTTCAGGGAAAGATCTTTCCACAAAAGATCTTTCAGGGAAAGATCTTTCCGCGGCCTGTACGGTGGCCGTAAAGTTTCCGAACATGCTCATACTCAGAGTAACTGACAGCAGTACACCGAGAACCCTGGGAGATTTTGCGGCTGCAATATTCCATCTTTTCATAATATGTTCACCTTATCTGTTTCCCTTTCCGGCAGCGTCCGCCGCCGCGCCTGTCCATAACAGTAAAGACAGGTTAGATAGTTCTAACTATTAACTTACCCGTTTTTCTGCGGATGTCAACTGTATATCCTTCATACACGCGCTTTTTCCATGTCGGCCGGCCGGCTTCCTCCTTTTGTGGAAGTGGCCATAATGACCCCGTCCAGCAGCATCAGCAGGGAAGGCAGGACCAGAATGACACAGACCATACTGATCAGGGCGCCCCGGGCCATCAATGTGCACAGGGAACTGATCATATCAATATTGGAATAAACGCCTACGCCGAATGTGGCCGCGAAGAAGGAAATGGCGCTGACCATAACGGACTTGGCGCTGGTATCAACGGCCGTCTCGATCGCCTCTGTTTTTTCTTTACCGCTCAGCCGTTCGCGCCTGTACCGGGTCGTCATCAATATGGCATAGTCTACGGTCGAACCCAGCTGGACCGTGCCGATCACGATCGAAGAGACGAAAGCGATCACCTTACCGGTAAAGGCCGGAATGCCCAGGTTGATGAAAATACCGAATTCAATGGTCGCGACCAGAATGAAAGGAAGCGACAGGGACCGGAATACCAGCAGGATGATCAGGAAAATTACACCGATCGATACTGCTGAAACGGTCTTGAAGTCCCGGTCCGTGATCCGGATCAGATCCCGGGTACAGGGGGCTTCCCCGATCAGCATAGCCCCGGAATCATACTTTTTCGCGATTGCCTCCAGAGAATCGCACTGTCTGTTGACTTCTTCACTGGCGACCGCGTATTCGGAGCCGATGATCAGCAGCTGCCAGTTCTCATTTCCCAGGCTCTCTTTCAGATGGGCCGGGATCATTTCGTCAGGCAGGGCACCGCCTTTGATCGTATTGAGTCCGATCACAAAATTAACACCGTCCACAGATTCCATCTGCCCGGCCATGGCCGATATATCCCTGGCTGGAATATCCGCGTCGATCAGGAGCATGTCCGTCGCGCCCATGTTGAAAGTGGCGTCCAGTTTCTCATTGGCGACGACACTGGGCAGATCCCTGGGCAGGGTGGAATCCAGGTTGTAGTAAACGCTGGTATGGGTGTAGCCCCACACTGCGGGTCCCAGCATGGCCAGGAAAAGGACCAGCCAGATCCTGTAATGACCGGTGATGAAACGGCCCAGTCCTTTGAAGTCCGGCAGCAGTGGTTTGTGACGGGTCTTCTGCAGGATCTTATCCAGGCAGAGGATCATAGAGGGCAGGACTGTTACGCAGGCGACTACACCAAAGCACACGCCTTTGGCCATGACAATGCCCAGATCCAGGCCCAGTGTAAAGCTCATGAAGCACAGGGCGATAAATCCGGCAACAGTGGTGACCGAGCTTCCTACGATGGAACTGAAGGTCTCCTCGATCGCGGACGCCATGGCGTCATCTTTTTCTTTTCCCGTGTCCAGCTGGGCCTCATAGCTGTGCCAGAGGAAAATGGAATAGTCCATGGTAACGCCCAGCTGCAGGACTGCCGCAATGGCTTTGGTCACATAGGAAATACTGCCTAAGAAAAAATTGGATCCCAGGTTATAGATAATGGCCAGGCCGATACTTGCCAGGAAAAGATAGGGGATTATTAAAGAATCCATGGCCAGGGAGAGTACGATGGCCGCCAGTATGACCGCAATGGCTACATAGGCCGGTGTCTCCGCTTCAGACAGGTCCTTGGTATCGACCAGGATCGCTGACATTCCGCTCAGGAAGCATCTCTCATCCGCCGCTTTCCGGATCTCCTGGACCGCCGCCAGTGTTCCGTCCGCCGAGGTCGAATCATCGAAGAGAATGAACATCAAAGTCGCGTCCCCTTCGTTAAACGCGTCATAAACTTCCGCCGGCAGCATTTCCTTTGGAACCGACAGTGGGAGGAAGGTATCATACCAGAGCACCTTTTTGACATGGTCGATCTGTTCAATCTCTTTTTTCAGATCTGCCGCCTCCCGGTCTTTCAGCCCGTCTGCCACAAAGAGGGAAAAAGCGCCTGTGCCAAATTCATCAATCAGGATATCCTGCCCCTTCATGGTGTCGATCTCATCCGGCAGATATACCAGCAGATCATAATTGACCCTGGTATGGATGTAGCCAATGGCTGCGGGGACTGCCAGTAAAACCGCCAGAATAAGGATCAGGACTCTGTGTTTTACGATTGCCTTGCTGATATTTCTCATTTTCTGCTCCCGGAAATCTAACGGCCGGACAGGTCCGGTCCGTGAAATTCTCCACTTCTGAGGCTTGAATTCTTTTTCATATTTCTCTTGCAAAGGATTCCGGCCTGGGTTATCGTATCAATATGACCGTTGGTCATTTTTCTTTCGCAAAAGTGTTATACCACATAAATGACTGCCGGTCAATATTTGTGCCGGTTAATTTGGCTGATTTTTCAGACCATTTGAATTTTTTTTGAACATATTTATATAAATGATATATGAACCGCGTTCATATCAGGACGGAATATACACAGTCCGGGAAAAGAGGCATCACAGTGAAAGCGAACGGCAAAACCGCAGCGAATAAAAAACTAAAAAAAGACGCCCTTCTGAATACAGCTTTTGAGCTGTACACCAGAGAGGGCATCCAAAATACCACTATATCAAATATTGCCGAAAAGGCAGGGGTCGCCAAGGGGACCTTTTATCTGTATTTCAAGGATAAGTATGACCTGCGCAACCGGCTGATCGCCAGAAAGGCTTCACAGGTCTTTATGCTGGCCGACCGGTCCCTGCAGGAAACCGACCTGGAGACACTGGAGGACAGGATCGTCTTTCTGGCCGACCACATCATCAGCCAGTTCAGCCGCGATCCGGTCCTGCTGCGTTTCATCTCCAAAAATCTGAGCTGGGGCATTTTCAAATCACAGATCCTGGCAGCCGGAGACGAGGATGATGGCAGCCTTCCCGCTATTATTGAAGAAGCTTTCCGGTCCTCCAAAGTCCGGTATAAGAATCCGGAAGTGATGATCTTTATGATCATCGAACTGCTCAGCTCCTGCTGCTACAGCTCGATCCTGTATCAGGATCCCCTTCCCATCGAGGCGCTCAAGCCTTATCTGTTCGACTCCATCCGCAGCATCATGCGACAGCAGGAGATCATCCCCACTGCTGAATGACCAGCACGATCAGATAGAGAATGGGCTGATGGAGCATATAGACTGCCAGAGAATGGCGGCCCAGCCAGTCGGCCACGGGGATCCTGACCTTAAAGATCCTGTTTTTGAACAGGCCTGCCTGTTTGAAGGTCCTGCAGAGGAAATACCCGCAGTGATACAGAAAAATCCAGGGTATGACCGAAAAGTAATCGGTCGACCGGAATCCGGCGGGCGGAAATCCCAGATAAGCAGAGACCCAGCCGCTGTAAAGGGATCCCGGGAGCTGCAGGAGTTTCAGGGGGCCGATCCCCAGATAGCCGCTGTTGATCGATCTGGTCAGAAGGAAGAAGAGAAAATTCAGTGGAAGCATTTCCCAGGCGGGCAGCTTCTCCAGAAGGGGTTCAAATACTCCCAGCAGGATCATGCAGGTGCCGATCAGGGTCAGGACCCCGAAGATCACCCTCTCATCCGGTACAAATACCATGGTCACGCCGGTAATCAGGGCGCCCATAGCAAAGATCAGGATACCCCTGCGGACTGGTTTGCGGGACATGGGGATACAGAAGCCCGACAAAAGGATAAAGGTCCAGCATATGCTCTGCTGCCACAGAAAGGCGCCGCTGCTCTGGTACCATCTCCACGGATAGTCCAGCAGATAGACCGCGTCCCAGGCCGCGTGATACAGGATCATACTGACCAGGGTCAGGCCCCGGATCCCGTCGATCAGATGCAGGCGCCTGCGCCTGTTTCTGTTTTTCCTGCGTTCTTTCTGATTTTCTTCTTTTCTGCCGCTGTTATCTCTGCGGGCGCCCATCAGACATCCCTTCCTTTACTGTCATTGTACTCGTTCTGTATCTGACGCCGGCGCTGCCGGCCTCTTTCCCGTGATTTCATGTGAGCATTATACCATTTTTTCCCTGCGCCACAAGTGTTGTTTCCGTGTTAAACTATAAACAGAGCCGGTCTGTCCGGCATACTATGGAAAGGAATACCGGTCTGTCCGGCATAAAAAAATGGAAATCGAAAGAAAATGGATGGTAGAGGGATGGCCTTATCCGGAACTTCCCCTCTTATTTGAGCAGGAGATGCGTCAGGGCTATATCAGTCTGGTCCCGACCGTCCGGATCCGTGAAGAATCCATGGTGGGCGGCGGAACCGAATATGTACTCTGTATTAAATCTCCCGGACTTCTGGCCCGTCAGGAGATCGAGATCAATCTGGAAAAAGAGACCTTTGACCATCTGGAGGAACTGATCGGACTACCCCTGATTCCCAAGACCCGCCGTACCTATCAGCTCCCCGACGGCCTGCACCTGGAAGTCAGCCATGTGGATCAGGGCCTGCCTGACGAGTTCTGGTACGCCGAAGTGGAATATCCGACTGTAAAACAGGCCACGTCCTGGAACCCCGCCTCCGTCGGTCTGTCGGCCTATCTGGATGACGAAGTGACCAGCCAGCCGGGACAGTCCATGGGCGCCTACTGGCAGAAGACAAGAATGAAGGAGAGTGAGAACTGAACGTTCTCACTCTCCTCTTTTTCTGCGTGTTCCCGGAACTCAGCGCCGCGCCAGCCGGGCAACCGCTTCCATATCTTCAAAGGCCACCGGGATTTTCAGGACCTCCGGTCTGCTGCCGTTCTCCCGGTTCAGGATATCTCCCTTCAGGGTCAGATAGCGTTTGGACTGCTCGGCCGTTTTGATGCGCTCGGCGGACAAAGGCGTATAGTGGGGCGTATTAAGCGTCTTGCTGTCACATTTATAGTAAATGATCATATCCCTGTAGACTTCAATATAGCTTTCTTTCAACAGGCGGATCCTGCCCTGCTGGATAAAAAAGCTGGTGGGCCAGACAAATACGCAGATCGTGCCGTAAATAATCCCCAGATAAAGAAGGATTTTGGCCGGCAGCGGCAGACCTGCTACATCGGTCCCAAAGTTGATGACTGCCAGGACCAGTGCCAGCACCAGGACCCCCGGAAGAGTCCATTGATTGATTCTGGCATAGATTTCCCCGAATCCTTCCTCGAACACATCTCTGCTGAAGACCAGTCCCTTTACAAGTTCCTCTGCTTTTTTTCTTTTTTTGGCCATACGCCTCTCTCCTGTCTTGTTCCGCGCGGCCGCCCCGGGGCGCCCCTTTTTTCTTTCATACGATCCGTCTGCGCTTCCCTGCGGCTTCAGATCCGCTGGTAAAGCTCTGTCAGGTCGCGAATCCGGTCCGCCAGCTGGTCTGTCAGCTGCCCCGGGACCAGCCGCCACTGCCAGTTGCTGCCCATGGTAGAGGGCGTATTGATCCTGGCCTCATCTCCCAGTTCCAGATAATCCTGCATGGGAATGACCGCCAGCGCGGCAACGCTCATCAGGGCGGTACGTATCATATCCCCGGGCGTGGCATCCCTGCCGAAAATCCCCAGATATTTGTGAATGAAAGCTCTCTCATATTTGGGAGCAGACTGATACCAGCCCGCCGTTGTCTGGTTATCATGAGTCCCTGTATAGACCACACTGTTCTCTACATGATTGTGGGGCAGATACAGGTTGGCAGGATCGCCCGAAAAGGCAAACTGCAGGACCTTCATGCCCGGATATCCCGAATCCTCCAGCAGACGGTGGACAGACGGCGTCAGATAACCCAGGTCCTCGGCAATGATATCCCTGTCACCCAGTCTTTCCTTCATGACCCGGAACAGGTCGATACCGGGTCCCGGCTTCCACTGTCCGCCTATGGCAGTCTGTGAACCGCTGGTAATCGTATAATACTCATCAAATCCTCTGAAATGGTCTATTCGGACCATATCATAAAGGCGGAAAGCATGACCCAGACGGTCCATCCACCAGCTGTAGCCGGTCTCTTTATGATAGTCCCACCTGTAAATAGGATTCCCCCACAGCTGGCCCGTTTCGGAAAAGGCATCCGGCGGACAGCCCGCTACCACAGTCGGGTAGCCGTCTTCATCAAATTCAAAAAGCTCCGGATGACTCCAGGCATCCGCGCTGTCAAAGGCCACATAGATTGGCAGATCGCCTATAATACGAATCCCCTTCTCATTGGCGTATTTTTTCAGCTCTGTCCACTGGCTGAAGAACATATACTGCTGGAACTGTATAAAACGGATATGTTCTGACAGGCGCCCTGTCCATTTGGCCACAGCCTCCGGCTCCCGCAGGCGGATGCCGCGTTCCCATTTGATGAAGGGAATGCCGCCCATCTCCTGCTTCACCGCCCAATAGAGGGCGTAATCCTGCAGCCAGTCAATATTTTCCTGGATAAAGCGATTGAAATCCTCCCTCTCCCGGTCATAATCACGGCTCTTCCATCTGTCTTTGAGCTGCAGCGCAAAAGGGCTGTTCCGGTAGGCTTTGGCCAGCAGCAGGTGGCGCCTGTCATACAGATCCGCATAGCTGACCCTGGCAGGATCCCCGCTGCAGTCGGCAGCATCCGCCTCTTCTCTGCTGATATATTCCAGCTGGATCAGTTTCTCCGGATCGATAAAATAAGGATTGCCCGCGAAGGTTGAAAAAGACTGATAGGGCGAGTCCCCATAGCCGGTCTGGCCAAGCGGCAGGATCTGCCAGTAGGTCTGGCCGGCCCGGACCAGATAATCCACAAATTCATACGCCTCCCTGGAAAAACAGCCGATGCCGTATCTGGAAGGAAGGCTGCTGACCGGCAGCAGGATCCCGCTCTTTCTCTCCATAGTATTCCCCCTTAATACATACAAAAGTCAATCGATACTGTACTGTAATCGCTCACCGGATTGTATGTTCACTGCGGGACCGTCCTGCAGTCCCCCTCTAAATTCCTGTTATATAATACCTCTACCTGATCACGCTGCAGCATTTCTGCAGCCGCTCGATCTCTTCCGGTGTCGCGCCGGTAAAAACAATCTCGAGTAAATACGAGTCACTGGCCAGAAATATCTCCCGTTCCAACAGAATCTGCCCGTCTTTCCGGCAGCTAATCTCCACCGTTCTGGCCTCTTTCCCCAGAAATACAGCATTCGCCGCTGTCACATTAATATCCTCCGCCCCTTCTGCCGCCAGTATCTCCGAGACCCGGGATATGGCAGTCTGAATGGTCAGGTCCATGGTTTCCGGACTGATCACGGAATCCAGGCTGCCCAGAAGAACTGAAATGGACTGGAGGGATCCCTCCCCTTCCTTACGTCCATACATATCTATAAAACTGTTGGCGGTTCTGGCAGATTCAAGCCGGCTCCTGCCCTGAAGCTGCTCTGTCACATTGCTGCCGTAGAGGGAAAATCCTTCTGGCGCGGCGATCTGCACCCTGAAACAGGGATTGGTATAAATCCTGCCTTCAATCGTCCCAGCTGCTTCCTCCAGTTTTCTGTAGGATTCCGGGACGTCCTCCTCCGCTTCCTGCGCAGCCGCCGCTGTCGCGGATGCTGTGTCCGCCGTACTGCCTGTCTGGGATGTCCCGCCGCCGCAGCCGGACAGGACCAGCAGGACCAGGAGAATCCACAGCAGGACCTTCTGCTTTCTCTCTGTTCTTTTTTTCTCCTGTACGCAGCGCCTGATTTCCAATATAATCTTCTCCTGTCTTCACCCGGCCCGCGGCCGGAATATGTTCATGGTTCTGACACGCCCGGATCCTTTTTTGTATGTATAGCACAAAAATGTCCGTCATACCGTCAAGGCCCTTTTGATTATAGCAGATAATTGAATTTCTTCCAAAAAAAGTCACAGCAGACAGCGAAAAATGATGATATTTCCAATAACGGCAGGCTCCTGACTTTCCAGGTGCGTGCCTATGATGGAGCCGGCCTGATCGGGGAAGGCAGCCATCAGCGGGCTGTCGTTGACAAGGCCCGTTTTGAGGCCAAAGCCGCTGCAAAAAGAGAATGACTGCAGCATGAAAGAACCTCCGGCAATCGCCGGAGGTTCTTTCATCGTTAAGGAGGTAATGAAAAAGCAGGAGCGGAAGCGTCTTTTTCATCATTACTGCTGAAAATCAGCTTTCGCTCATCACTTCCTCCTCCATTAAGGGAAAAAAATTGAACATAGTTGAACAGTTTAACTACCGGCGGAAAACAGTCCGCCTGCGTCTATGCTTTCAGACATTGTACTGACGATTATGATTCGTTCAGATCCAATACCGATCCACCTTCAATCAGATGTCCGGGAACTGTGATGGGCCGGATAATGGTCGTCCTGGGAGATTTGATCAGCCCGATCAGACTCTCCGCCGCATAGCTCCCGATCTTTTCCGTATCCTGTTTCAGGGTCGTCAGGCTGGGCTCCTGGAACAGGGCCATGCTGATGCCGTCATAGCCAACGACTGAAATATCATCCGGGATCCGCAGTTTTCTGGCCCGGATTGCGTTGATTCCGCCGAAGCTGGCGAAATCATCCGGATAAAAAATGCAGGTAGGCCGTTCCTCCAAATCCAGCAGTTCCATAGTCTTCTCATAAGCCGCCGCGGTATCCCTGTAAGCCGCAACCCGCAGATATTCCTCAGGAATCTCTCCCCCCAGCTTATAGACCGTTGAAAAAAAGGAGGTCAGTCTCGCCTGTGTGACGGAGGAGTCCGTCCCGTGGATATAAGCGATCCTGCGGTGTCCCCTGCTGTATACATATTCAACAAGGTCTTCCATGCCTTTGACATTATCGGAAATGATACCGATCGTATTATTGAATATGTAGTCGATCGTAACAACCGGTATGTCACTGGTGATCAGCTCAACGACTTCCGGATCCTGAAAATCGATACAGGCTATGGCAATTCCGTCGAATCCTCTGTATCTGGCCCGTTCCAGATAGGTCATCTGCCGGGAATTTCCTTTACTGCAGTTGATCAGGGTCAGATCATAGTCATATTTCTCAATGCCCCTTTTAAAACTGTCAAGGACATGATTGAAATAATCATGGGTCAGGCCGCTCTGCGTTTCGTCTACAAAGAGAACGCCTATGTTTCTGGATTCATTGGTCTTGAGCATCTTGGCTGCCGAATTGGGGAAATACCCGAGTTCCTTGGCCTTCTGCCTTACCAGTTCCTTCGTTTTCGCGCTGACATCATGCTGATCGTTGAGCGCCTTGCTAACAGTAGCCACAGATACATTGCATGCTGCAGCGATATCTTTCAGAGAAATCATTTTTTCTGCCCCAGCCTCTTTCACTATAATATTTGATCAACAGTAAACCTAACCAGCCACCTTAAGCGGGTTTTGTTTTTTTGTTTCGAAATCGTTTTTGTAATTATACTCTACTTCACTTTTACTACAATTTCAAGTTTTTTGTAATTTTCGGGATTTCTTTTAAACTGCTGACAATATCTCTTGTTTATTCAAAATTATTCGAAATATGTTGCTGTTTTTTCGAATTTCCGCTTAAATTATATTAAATTAGGGCGCTGCCCTAAGAACCCGCAAGGGACTCGTCCCTTGACCCTTCTCCCGGGCTCTGCCCGGACCCGTCCTCGCCGGAAGCAGGGAAAGGCGCAGCGGCCCCTTTCCCAGACAAGAGGATGATCCGCGAACCTTATGTCAAGGGACATTTCGCGGCATATCCTCACAGGCGGTTCCTCCGCCTGTTCCGGTATTCCACGGTTCCCTTGACAACGGTTCCGCTCCCTGTTCATAACGCGGACTGTTTCTGCATCTGAAGGATTATCTGCTGGCCATAGTAGATCATGAGCTGCCATTTGCCGGGCATGTTGTCAGCGTTCTGGAGTTCTTCCACGCTGTTCAGGACCCTGTAACCGAGGGACTTGTGCGGCCGCAGGAAGTTGTAATAAGCGACCCAGAGCGAAAGCCCGTAATTCGCACCTTCTATCCCGTCGAAGCCGTTCGTATGGCGGTAAGACGCCCTGTAGGTACGGTTGAGACGCTCGATCAGCTGCTTGTATGGACGGTACCTGGCGGAGACGGCATCGTCGTTTGTAAGGCCGATCACCTGCGTGATCTCAAACCTCATCCGTTCGCCGAACTCAAGGAAGAACTGCTGTGCTGCAAGAGGATAGGCGCTATAGCCGTCGGCAACAAAAAGGAAGCCTTCCGGAAGCTTGTTCTTCAGCTTCTCAAAGGCCATGCGCATCGCCATGATGCAGGGACCTGCGCTGCGGTTGTCGGAGACCTGATACCCGAGGATAGAACGGCTGGCAGCATCCATGATGAACCAGACGAAGGAGTGGACACCGCGGATCTTAATGTATGTCTCATCAGCCACGAAGGCCTTGCCGGGCTTATAGTCGTAATGATCCACAAAGGGCTTTACACAGAGTGCGGCCGTCTTACAGTAGTTGGCGATCTGCTGGTGGGACACCTTGAAGCCGTAGAGATCCATGAGGGCCTGGGACGTTTTCCGCAGGGAAAGCCCGAGATTGACGTGCAGGGTGAGGCAGAGCCCCATGATATTGGCGTCATATTTGCGGAAACGCAGGGAAGAGGCGTTCTTCGGAAGGCTCTCAAGGGGCATCCTGAAGAAGTCGACGTTGAATTCCCTGTAGATGTAATGGAGCTTGTAATCACTTTTACCGTTCGGGGAATCGGGATCCACTTTTTTGAGGTTGTCTTTGTAGTAGGAACATTTTTTGTTGACGCATTTCCAGACAACAAAGAATTTCCTGCTCCTTATTGGGACAAGGGTATGCCCGCAGAAGGGGCAGCGCAGCTCAAAAGCCTTGTGGAAACGGTTGTCCTGCGGGGAGAACAACGTATTACAGACCTTGCACAGAAGCTGGCCCTTGGAGCCGTTGTTGCTGTAGAGATACTCAGCGGGGGCGTTACAGCATGGGCATCGCGTATCGGCAGGGATACTGCATTCGCCACGCCGGCGGATCGGCTTGAGCTCACGGCCGTTGTGTGTGCGCTGGTATTCGCGCCTGAGGTGCTGCCAGTCCTTTTTCTCCAGAGGGATGATCCTTGGGAGCTCATCCGTTTTGAACTTCTGGTACTTTGGGGAATGTGTCTCATCATAAGCCCACTGCTTGAGAGGGATGTATCTGCAGATAAAACCGAGGAGCCAGCGCTTCTCGTAATTAAGATCATTGATGATTGAAAGTAATAACTGTATAATGTCCATGAGCAATACCACGCTTTTCTATGATGTGTGTTTGGCGATGTACATTATACACAAAAGCGGGGGGTATTGCTCTTTTTATGTGCAAATCCCCAGAAATAAGGCAATATTCATGCTTTAAGCATGGTATGCATGACACTACG
>ONRU01000038.1 GCA_900320325.1 uncultured Lachnospiraceae bacterium | reverse complement strand
TCCTTCCAGGCCAACGATGATATCAAGGCCAAGATGGACAGCTGGTATTCCGATGGCACAGAAGTCGTCTTCGCGTGCGGCGGCTCCATCTGCAACTCCTGCGTAGCGGCAGCCCAGGCCAACAACGGCAAGATGATCGGCGTCGACGTCGACCAGTCCCCTCTGGACAGCTGTGTCATTACTTCCGCCATGAAGGCTCTGTCCAACTCTGTCGTCGTATGTCTGACAGACGCCCAGGGCAACGGCTGGAAGTTCACAGACGCTTATGCCGGCAAAGAGACCACACTGGGCGCTGCTGAAGACTGCGTAGGCCTGCCTATGGAAACCTCTCAGTTCACCACCTTCACACAGGAGCAGTATGATGAACTGTTCGGCAAGATGGCAAGCGGCGAGCTGGTCATCGACAACAGCAGTGACGCAGCCGTCAAGCCCGCTGTTACCAACGTGACCGTTGATTATCAGGATTGATCTTTTGCTTCCTGAAAGCGGCGCTGCAGGCTCCGCGTGACCCGCGGCGGCAGCCCCGTGAGCAGGTCATCCCTTTGAGAAGGAAGGCATCCGGAATCCGTTCCGGATGCCTTTTTTTGTTTGAAAACGCCATAGATATGGTACAATATACATAATTGAAACGGGCATTCGGGAAAAAAATACAGCAGTTTTCCCATACAGGAGAAACTGCCGGCAGACTTTTCTTCCTGTATGGCCAACAGCTCAGGCACTTACAGCAACAATCATATTTTCAAAAGGGGGATACCATTGTGGCACAGGATTATGTAATCGAAATGCTCCACATCACAAAGGAATTTCCCGGCATCAAGGCAAATGACGATATTACGCTTCAGTTAAAGCGCGGGGAGATCCACGCGCTTCTGGGTGAGAACGGTGCCGGAAAAAGTACCCTGATGAGCGTCCTGTTCGGATTATACCAGCCTGAACAGGGTACCATCAAAAAGGACGGTAAAGAAGTAAGGATCAAGGATCCTAATGACGCCAACCGGCTTGGGATCGGCATGGTCCACCAGCACTTTAAATTGGTCGAATGCTTCTCTGTCCTGGACAACATCATTCTGGGCGTGGAAGACACAAAGAACGGTTTTCTGCAGTATGCTTCCGCCCGCAAAAAAGTCATGGATCTGTCCGAGCGCTACGGCCTCAAGGTCGATCCCGACGCCATTGTATCCGATATTTCCGTCGGTATGCAGCAGCGTGTCGAGATCCTCAAGATGCTCTATCGCGACAACGAAGTCCTGATCTTTGACGAACCTACCGCAGTTCTGACGCCCCAGGAAATCGACGAGCTGATGGAGATCATGCGCGGTTTCCGCAAAGAGGGCAAGAGTATTCTGTTCATCACACATAAGCTGGCCGAGATCATGGCCGTCGCGGACCGCTGCAGCGTTCTGCGCAAGGGCAAATATATCGGCACCGTTGACATCGCCAATACCACCAAGGAAGAGCTCTCCCGCATGATGGTCGGCAGAGATGTCCAGCTGGAGGTCCAGAAAAAGGAAAGCAAGCCCGGTGAGACCATTCTGGCCGTCCGCGATCTGACGGTTCCCAGCCGGACCCACAATAACAACGCCGTCAAGAATGTCAGCTTTGATGTCCGGGCCGGCGAGATCCTCTGCATAGCCGGTATCGAAGGCAACGGCCAGACGGAGCTGATCTACGGCATAACCGGTCTGGAGAAGGTCACCGGCGGGACTGTCACCCTGAACGGCAAGGATATTACCCATGCCAGCATCCGGGAAAGAAGCAAGGCCGGCATGAGCCATATCCCGGAGGACCGCCATAAACACGGCCTGGTCCTGGATTATCCACTGGAAGCCAATATGGTCCTGCAGCGTTACTGGGATCCCAAGTTCCAGAATAAGGGCATCATCAAATACGGTGAAGTGCGTAAATACGCCAACCGGCTGATCGAGCAGTTCGATGTCCGTTCCGGCCAGGGCCCGATCACCATCGCCCGTTCCATGTCGGGCGGCAACCAGCAGAAAGCCATCATCGCCCGTGAGATCGACAAGGATCCCCAGCTGCTGGTCGCGGTACAGCCCACACGAGGCCTGGACGTCGGCGCCATCGAATATATCCACAGCCAGCTGGTCGCCCAGCGGGATGCCGGCAAGGCTGTTCTCCTGGTCTCTCTGGAACTGGACGAGGTCATGAAGCTGCCCGACAGGATCCTGGTCATGTACGAGGGAGAGATCGTCGGCGAATTCAATCCCAAGGAAACCACTGTTGAAGAACTCGGTCTCTATATGGCCGGTGCCAAGAAGCAAAGCTGAAAGGAGGAATACGCATAATGAAACAGAAAAAGCCGCTTGCAGAGAACGGAATGCTGATCGCCATCCTTTCCTCTGTGCTTTCTATTATCGTCGGCCTTGTCTTCGGCGCCATCCTGCTGCTGATCCTGAACCCTGCCAAGGCGGGCATCGGCATCTCGGCCATGCTGACCACCGGTATTTCCAGCCTGGATCAGTTCGGCAAGGTCCTCTACCAGTCCGCGCCCCTGATGCTCTGCGGCCTGTCTGTCGGCTTCGCCTTTAAGACCGGCCTGTTCAACATCGGCGCGTCCGGACAGTATACCATGGGCGCTTTCTTCGCCCTGGTGGGCGCCATCCAGTTCCAGCTGCCCTGGTTCCTCTGCCTGCTGATGGCCTGTATCGGCGGCGCCATCTGGGGCATTTTCCCCGGACTGTTCAAGGCCCTCTTCAATGTCAACGAGGTCATTACCTCCATCATGTTCAACTGGATCTGCATGTTCCTGGTCAACCTGCTGTTCGCCAACATGCCCACCATGCTGGCTTCCGCCTGGGGCGCCAGCAACTCCGACCGTTCGGCGGCCCTTGCCAAGGCCAACCCCGGCGCCATTATCCCCAAGGCCGGCCTGGACAAGATGTTCGGCAACTCCAGCTGGATCAATATCAGTTTCTTTATCGCCATCCTGGTGGCCATCCTGGTCTGGTTCATCCTGAACAAGACCACCTTCGGCTACGAGCTGAAAGCCTGCGGCCTGAACAAGGACGCTTCCATTTACGCCGGCATCAACGCCAACCGCAATATCGTTCTTTCCATGATCATCGCCGGTGCCTTATCCGGACTGGGCGGCGGCCTCTACTATCTGGCCGGTACCATCCAGTACGTCATGGAAAAGTCCATCCTGAGCATGGGCTTCAACGGTATCCCGGTCGCCCTGCTGGCCAACTCCAACCCGATCGGAACCATTTTCAGCTCCCTCTTTATCAGCTATATTCAGGTAGGCGGTTCGGCCATGCAGCCCAACTTCTCCTCTGAATCCATTGATATCATCATCGCGGTCATCATTTATCTGGCAGCCTTCTCACTGCTGATCAGAGGTATCCTGACCAAGATTCTTTCCGGCAATAAAAAGAAGGAGGTAAAGGCATGAACATATTGGCGAATATCATCAGTCTGACCATTGTTTTTGCGGTGCCCCTGATGCTGGTCGCCCTGGGCGGCATGTACTCCGAACATTCCGGCGTTATCAACCTGGCCCTTGAAGGTATCATGGTCATCGGTGCCCTCTGCGCCTGCTTTACGCTCCAGGGATTTGACCGCAGCGGCTTCGGCCCGGCCCATCCCCAGCTGGCCATGCTGTGCGCCATCCTGGTCGCCGGCTTATCCGGCATGGTCTTCTCCCTGCTGCTGGCCTTCGCGGCCATCAACCTCAAGGCGGATCAGACCATCGGCGGTACTGCCCTGAACACCTTTGCCCCGGCCTTCGCTGTCGTTGTGACCTGGGCTGTACAGGGACAGGGCCTGACCACCATCCAGATCCCCAACTGGATCCGGATCACCCAGGCTACTTTCGGCCTGCCGGCAGGCAACGGTTTTCTGGATTCCCTGATTTTCAAATATTTCTATCTGACGACCCCCATCGCCGTCCTGCTCTTCTTCGTGGCATGGATCCTCATGTACCGGACCCGCTTCGGCCTGCGCCTGCGGGCCTGCGGTGAGCATCCCCAGGCGGCGGACTCCGTCGGTATCAATGTTTACAAAATGCGCTACTCCGGCGTTCTGATTTCCGGATTCCTGGGCGGCATCGGCGGTCTGGCCTACACCATCGCGGTCGGCTCCGGTTTCAACGCCAGCGTCGGCGGCTACGGTTTCCTGGCTCTGGCGGTTATGATCTTCGGTAACTGGAAACCGGTCCAGATCATGGGGGCTTCCATTTTCTTCGCACTGTTCAAGGTCATCGCGGCTTACAATTCCTCCATCCCCTTCCTGCCCAAGCTGGAAGGCCTGAAGGATAAGTCCTCCCTGTATCAGATGCTCCCCTATGTGGTCACCATGATCGTCCTGGTCTTTACCTCCAAGCATTCCCAGGCGCCCAAGGCCGAGGGTATCCCTTACGACAAGGGCACCAGGTAATCGTCCCTGTATTTCAGATCCTGTGTTTTTCTTAACCGCAGGTACAAATATCACGACAACGCAAAAAGACCGGCAGCTTACGCTGCCGGTCTTTTATTTGTATAACGATCTGAAATTCTTCTTTTCATGATACACCCGGACCGCTCCGGGAGGAGCCGTCCGGCGGCCTGCTGTCAATTACAGCTGAGGGCCTGCCGCGACCAGAGCCTTGCCGGCTTCGTTGGTGGTGTACTTGTCGAAGTTCCTGATGAATCTGCCTGCCAGATCTTTGGCCTTGGCATCCCATTCGGAAGGATCCGCGTAGGTATCGCGGGGATCCAGGATACCGGTGTCAACGCCTTCCAGCTCTGTGGGAACTTCAAAGTTGAAGTAAGGGATGGTCTTGGTGGGTGCCTTCTTGATGGCGCCGCCCAGGATGGCATCGATGATACCGCGGGTATCCTTGATGGAGATACGCTTGCCTGTGCCGTTCCAGCCGGTGTTGACCAGATATGCCTTGGCGCCGCTCTTCTCCATTCTCTTGACCAGCTCTTCCGCGTACTTGGTGGGATGCAGCTCCAGGAAAGCCTGGCCGAAGCATGCGGAGAAGGTAGGTGTGGGCTCTGTGATGCCGCGCTCTGTACCTGCCAGCTTGGCTGTGAAGCCGCTCAGGAAGTAGTACTGGGTCTGCTCAGGTGTCAGGATAGAAACCGGAGGCAGTACGCCGAAAGCGTCAGCGGACAGGAAGATCACGTTGTCAGCCGCAGGGCCGGCGGAAATGGGAGATACGTTCTTGACGATCTTCTCAATGTGCTCGATGGGATAGGAAACACGGGTGTTCTCGGTCACGCTCTTGTCCGCGAAATCCAGCTTGCCGTCCGCGTCAACCGTAACGTTCTCCAGCAGGGCGTTCCTCTTGATGGCGTTGTAGATGTCGGGCTCGGATTCCTTATCCAGGTTGATGACCTTGGCATAGCAGCCGCCTTCAAAGTTGAATACGCCGTTGTCGTCCCAGCCGTGCTCGTCATCGCCGATCAGCAGACGCTTGGGATCTGTGGACAGGGTGGTCTTGCCGGTGCCGGACAGACCGAAGAAGATGGCCGTATTCTTGCCTTCCATATCGGTGTTGGCGGAGCAGTGCATGGAAGCAATGCCCTTCAGAGGCAGGTAATAGTTCATCATGGAGAACATACCCTTCTTCATTTCGCCGCCGTACCATGTGTTCAGGATGACCTGCTCACGGCTGCTGACGTTGAAGGCTACGCAGGTCTCGGAGTTGAGGCCCAGCTCCTTGTAGTTTTCGACCTTTGCCTTGGAAGCGGTATAAACTACGAAATCAGGCTCGAAGTTCTTCTCTTCTTCCGCGGTGGGCTGGATGAACATGTTCTTTACGAAATGCGCCTGCCAGGCAACTTCCATAATGAAACGAACGGCCATGCGGGTATCCTTGTTGGCGCCGCAGAAGGCGTCGACAACATACAGCTTCTTGCCGGACAGTTCTTTCCTGGCAAGGGCCTTGACGGTCTCCCATACTTCCTCGCTCATGGGGTGGTTGTCATTGGGATAACCTTCTGTGGTCCACCATACTGTATCTTTGGAGCCTTCGTCCATGACAATATATTTGTCCTTGGGGGAACGGCCGGTGTAAATACCGGTCATAACGTTGACCGCGCCCAGCTCGGTGTTGACGCCCTTGTCAAAACCTTCCAGAGAGGGATCCATTTCATCCTTGTAAAGATCCTCATAGGAGGGGTTATAGATGATCTCTGTTGTGCCTGTGATGCCATATTTGGTTAAATCGATAGCCATTCAATAACCTCTTTCTTTATCTGTAAATTTTTGCAGTTACCTTGCTTCCGGCGGAAACCGCCGGCCAGCCGGCACTTTCCCGCTTGTTAAAAAATATTTAACCGCTTCCATATTATACATAAAACGCCGAATAAATCAATACAGGAAGGCGCCGCCGGTCCCAAAATCGGAAAAATCGCTAAATTTATATCCTATCATCCTATGTTATTAGGAATATTACAGATACTCAGTCCTCCAGGAAACGGGGACGGATATATCGGTCCACTGCCTGCAGGATAATGTAGTAGAGCAGGGTATCCACCGGCAGCATGACCGCGTTGGAAACGATCCTGCCCGGCAGGATCGCCATGAAGCCCTGTCCGTACAGCATCTGCAGCCAGAGGGTATTGAGGCCGCAGTTAAGCAGTACCTTGACCAGCAGCTGGGCCGCGAAGACCCTGGCCAGGGTGGGCCTGCGCCGGTAAAGGATATAACCGTGGATGACGCCGCCCAGCATGGCAGTCAGGGTAAATCCCGGGAAAAAGCCTCCCGTGGGCGTCAGGAAATACTTGATGATATCCAGGGCGCCCCCGAAGACAGCGCCGACAAAAGGCCCGAAGAGATAGTCCACGACCCGGTTGGGGATCCCGGAAAAACCGATCCGGATATAATCGCCGATCCGGATGGTCGAAGTATAATTCAGGACAATGGCAAGGGCGCACATCATGCCGCAGAATACCACGACCCGGGTACTGCGAAATTCCCGGACGGAACTGATCCATTTGCTTTTGGAAACAACAGGTTTGACGTTATTTTGTGTCATAAAAAATCCTCCTTTCTGCAGTCCATACTACATAAGGAGGCCTGACCCCGGATATGCAGCAGCGGGATGCGGAGCCGGCACCGCAAATCCGGAGATTCTTCGTCCGGCTGACAACTCCCTGTTCAGCCGGCACTTTACGCGCCAGTTCCTACTCTGCTATCAAAAACGGTTCATTGATGCAATCATTATAGCAAACATTGTCAGGATTACAATAAGAAATCTCAGCGGACATGGGTCGTGGAGAACCGGGCCGGAAAGTAAGCGTCGATGGCCGCTTCGTCCAGGTCCTCGCCGATCACGATCAGGATCTCCTGTCCCCGGGGAATCGGGGTGACCCGGGTTCCTCCGGCGGTGGCGTTGACCTCGATCCATGTCTCCCGGTCCGGATCATCGATCAGAAAGCCCTTGATCCGGAAGATCCTGCCCACGTCAGGATCCTGCCAGATCCTGCGGATATTGGCAAGGACCTGGTCTTTGGGAATGGAAATACGCATGAAGAAAAGGGCCTGAAAACCGGTCTCATCCATGGAAAACCGCTTCTCAAAACCGGTCTCGGCACAACCGGCTGTCATAATCTCCTGCCAGTCCTCTTCTGTCATCCGGTCCCAGTCCCGGACGGTTATATTTTCCCCGGGAGAAAATGTCCTGGGGCATTTGATCGCGGCCAGGGCCCGGTTGACATGGGCTGTCACGGCCTCTATGGCCCGGGCGTCCGCTTCCTGGACACGGCTGTAAATCAGCCGGCCCGCCTGGGCGGCCTGGCTGGCCAGCAGATAGTCGGCCTCTTCGGACAGGTTCTCCTCCAGATCCGCGCTGACAATGGTCAGGACATTGGCGATCTCACAGCGTCTGTCCAGGGGATCCTCATGCAGAATGTCGAAAAACTCATCCACGTCAAAAATACCCGAAGGCTCGATCAGCACCCGGTCATAACCCAGCATGGCCATGGTAATCAGCTTGGTCCGGAAACGGCGCCGGTGGCAGTCATAATCGCAGCCGCCCGCCACCATCTCGATGCCCAGCCGGTCACTGCGCAGGTCGGACAGCAGCATCATATCCACATTGATGGCGCCGTGATCATTTTCCAGAATGCAGATCTTTTCTCCCTGCTGCAGCAGATAAGAGACATATTTTCTTATAAAGGTGGTCTTGCCCGCGCCCAGGAAGCCCGTGATCAGATCGACTTTTACCATAAATAACTGCCCTCTCAAAAACTCCCGGTCCGGAACTGTTTCCGGACCGGGAGTGTAAATTCTTTGGCGGCGGGGAACCGCCTCTATCGCCCGGGCTCAGCAAGCGGGGGCTGTCTCCTGTTTCTTATTTTTTGATCAGGAGGGATTCTCCGGTCATCTCCGCGGGCTGTTCCATTCCCATGACCTCCAGCAGCGTGGGCACGATATCGCAGAGGCGGCCGCCTTCTTTGATCGTGTAAGCGGGGTCATAGTTGACCAGAATAAAGGGAACCGGATTGGTCGTGTGGGCTGTATGCGGCGCGCCGGTCTCATAGTTGATCATCTGCTCGGCGTTGCCGTGGTCCGCGCAGATAAAAAGGACGCCGCCGACTTCCTTAACGGCTTCCACAGCGGAACCGACACATTCATCGACCTTCTCAACCGCCTGGATGGCTGCCTCGAGGACGCCGGTGTGGCCGACCATGTCAGGGTTGGCGAAGTTGATGACAATGACATCATATTCGCCGCCGCGGATGGCCGCGTTCAGTTTCTCGCTGACTTCGGGCGCGCTCATTTCAGGCTTGAGGTCATAGGTCGCTACCGCGGGAGACGGAACCAGGATCCTGTCCTCATCCTTGTTGGGATCTTCAATACCGCCGTTGAAGAAGAAGGTTACATGGGCATATTTCTCGGTCTCTGCCAGACGCAGCTGCTTGAGGCCGTTGGCTGCCAGATACTCACCGAAGGTATTGTTGATGGCGACCTTCTTGAAAGCAACATATTTGTTGGGGATGGTCTCATCATAATCCTTGAAGCAGACATAGGTCAGAGGCATGTAGCCGTTGGCTCTTGTCAGGTACTTGATGCACTTGGTGTTAGTAGCTTTGCCAGGCTGTTTGGCGATATCTTCATCCGTGAAGCAGAATGCCTTGGTGATCTCTCTGGCACGGTCAGGACGGAAGTTGAAGAAAATGACGGAGTCATTGGGTTTTACGACGGTCAGGGGCTTGCCTGCTTCATCAGTAATGACAGTGGGCAGGATGAACTCGTCCGTCACGCCCTTGTCATAGGAGTCCTGCATAGCCTGGATGCAGTCGGTCGCCTGGTCGCCTACGCCCAGTACCAGGGCATTATAGGCCTTCTGGATACGGTCCCAGTTGTTATCCCTGTCCATCGCGTAGTAACGGCCGTGGAGGGAAGCCACTTTACCTACGCCGATCTCCGCTGCCTTGTCGACCAGCTGCTGCAGATAACCCTTGCCGGACGCGGGCGGTGTATCTCTGCCGTCGAAGAAAGGATGCAGATATACTCTGTCCAGGCCCTGTCTCTTGCAGAGCTCCAGGATCGCGTACAGGTGGGTGTTGTGGCTGTGAACGCCGCCGTCGGAGAGCAGGCCCCAGATGTGCAGATCAGAATTGTTCTCCTTACAGTTGTTGATCGCGCGGAGCAGCTCTTCGTTCTCGAAGAAAACGCCATCCTCGATATATTTGGTGATCAGTGTCAGGTCCTGATATATGATGCGGCCGCCGCCCATGTTCATATGACCGACCTCGGAGTTGCCCATCTGCCCATCCGGAAGACCTACGAACAGTCCGGAGGCATTGCCCTTCTGGAACGGATACTCTTTCATCAGCTGATCCATCACAGGGGTCTTTGCCATATAGACCGCATTGGCCTCCTGGTGCTCAGACAGGCCATAACCGTCCAGTATCATAAGTACTACGGGTTTTCTTTTCATTGATTTTGTCTCCTTTTTATATTTAACTAATTACCTTTTCCCAAATCTGTTGAACTCTTCCAGATACTCATAGCCGGCTTTCTGCAGCCTGTCCCTGATCTCATCTGCGGAAATGTCAAGATCTGAGGCCAGCTCCTCCAGCGAGCTGTAATGGTCACGCAGCTGCGTGTTGATGTAGCTCAGTAGCATATTCGGATCCTTAGGAATCATGTACCACCTCCAACTCTTATGCCTGTTAAAATCGCATATATTCCCTTCTAAATAATAGCATTTTCTGTTGTCTTTGTCATCTGATTCGGCTTTCTTATTATCAGGGAAAAGCGGAAAGATATCCGGACAGACCTGCGATTCCGCAGTTTTTCCTTGTATCCTTCTTTGAAATGTATTAAGGTGAAAAAGCAGCCGCCATGGCAGGGCTGCCGCAATTACAGAAAAGAAAAGGAATTACGTAAAATGAAGACAAAAGTATATATTGACGGCCAGGCCGGAACTACAGGCCTGCAGATTTATGAACGGATCGGCCGCAGGGAAGACCTGGCCCTCCTGCGCATCGATGAAGACAAGCGTCACGACCTGGCGGAAAGAAAGAAATTCCTCAACAACGCGGATATCGTATTCCTCTGTCTGCCTGACGCGGGCGCGGTCGAAGCCGTCTCCCTGATCGACAATCCTAACGTCCGTGTCATCGACGCTTCCACAGCTCACAGGACCAGCGATGACTGGACCTACGGCTATCCGGAGCTGTCCGCGGACCAGCGCCGGGCCATTGCTTCCAGCAAACGGGTCGCCAACCCCGGCTGCCATGCCACTGGCCTGATCGCTTCCGCCGCCCCTCTGATCCGGATGGGCATCCTGCCGGCCGATTATCCCCTGACCTGCTATTCCCTGACCGGTTATTCCGGCGGCGGCAAGAAGATGATCGCCCAGTATGAATCGGATACAAAGCCGGAAGCCCTCCGCGCGCCCGGTATCTACGGTCTGACCCTGCGCCATAAACATATTCCGGAGATGCAGAAGGTCACAGGTCTGACCTTCGCTCCTGTATTTATGCCGGTCGTGGATGATTACTACAAGGGCATGGCCACTTCCATCATGCTGCAGAACCGTCTGCTGCCGGGACAGCCCACAGCGGAAGAAATCTGCGCGCGTCTGCAGGATTATTATAAAGACGAACATTTCGTGACCGTCCTGCCTTATGATCCCGCGCAGCCTACTCTTTACGCCAACGCCCTGGCAGGTACCAACCACCTGCAGCTGGTCGTCTGCGGCCATGAGGAACAGACCAGCGTCACTGCCCTGTTCGACAACCTGGGCAAGGGCGCTTCCGGCGCCGCCGTCCAGAACATGAACATCATGCTGGGTCTGGATGAGGCGACCGGTCTGGAATAACCGCCGGACGCATCCCTGTTCTGACTGGCTCAGACGCAAAGGCTCCCTTATCCCGGCAGTTCACTTACCGTCATGTGAACTGCCGGGACAAGGGAGCCTTTTTTACTTTACGCCGTTATTTTTCAAAGAAATATTTTCCGGGAGCGGCCTTTTTCATCAGAGCCGTCAACTGCTCTGTCAGGAACTTCATGATAACGGAGACCGCAACCGTAATGGCACAATAGATAATGACCTTCTTATGATCGGATCCTTCCGGAATCAGAATATCGACAATCGTCGCGGCGCCTTTCTGCCATATGTACATGACAAAACTGAGATCACAGGCATATTTGATCAGGCCGCGCGCGGGAGCCGGCAGGCGGATATCTCCATGGCAGAGCAATAAAACGATGCCGCCCAGAAAAGCCAGTACGACGGTTTCTTTTCCATAACCGGTGCTGGAATCGGTTGACCAGGTTGAAATCACCGTATAGATCAGCAGGCCCTCACCCAGAAGCAGGGCCGGCAGCTTTCTGAACTTAAGCCGGTTCAATTCCTCCAGCAGACAGAAGATCAGGACGCCCAGCATCATACAGACCATTGCTCTGATCAGGTCATGGGGCGGTGTCCTTACACCGGACGCTCCGGTGAGACCATAATAGATCATGGCCGGAAGAATGGACAGGATCAGCATCAGGTATTTGGGAATATACTGGAACAGCATGCCCAGAAGCGGCATGACCAGGATCATGGCTGACAAATACCAGAGAGGACCTACCCGGGATTTACCCGAAGCGGCTGACAGCAGGAAGAGATCCCGGGGCATTTCCTCCAGAATATGCAGGAAATCCGCCCTGCTTACAGGAGACAGAATCTGCTCCAGAATATACTGGGCGATAACGGCCGGTATCACATAAGGGAGATAACTGCTCCATTTCTTAACCGTATAGCGGATCGATTCCCCGGCCATCTCATTGACGCTTTTACAGGAGCATTTGTGGAAATGCACGTAAGCAAAATACCCGCTCAGCAGGAAGTAGAATTCCACATATAAATAGGCCTGGTGAAAATGATAGTTTTCGGTCGTCAGATTCAAATAACGCGTATGATACATGACGATCAGAAGCGCGGCGATGATCCTCCATATATCGATCAGGAGATTTCTGTTTGAAGCAGTTTTTTTCACGATCTGTCCCCTTTCATAATTCAAATGATACCACAAATGCAGGGGCTGTGAATCCCCGCTGTTTAATCAGCTCTGAAAAGTGTACAATAGAAACAGGCGCGGAGAATCCGCCGCGCGAGGAGGACATAAAAAACAGCCCGGCGGGCTGTCCTGACAGGAACATAAATGAACGCAGTCCCGGGTACCCGGGCGGAAAGGAAACAATGACTAAGATACCCCTGATCTTCCGCAGGACGAAGACCGTCCGCAATCTGAAAGCGTATATGAACTTCACCTTCAGCGAAGTGCTGCATACCACTTTGAACCCCGAAGGCCCCGGTGTCATCCGTATCCATCTGATTCCGCCCAGACCGGAAGAGGACGCCCTGAATCCCAGTGTCGCCATCATCAACGGCACGGATATCATACCGGTCAATTTCATCTGGGCTGTCATGCTGGCGGAACTTATTCGGGAAACCAACCGCTATGACGGCAGAGAGATCAGTGAAAAAGACATCCAGAGCATCATGGACCGGGCTGCTGACAATGTGAAACAGATCCTCCCCTTCTTTGTCAGGGGGCGTATTTCGGAGGACATGCAGACCATTTATACAACACTGCGTCAGATTGCCTACCGGGAAGAAGTGACCACCGACGTACATTTCATGAGCATCGGCGCCTACGAGCCTTTTATGCAGGCGCCTCACCGCATGGATCTGATGGTCAGCGCCATGACAAAGGAAGGCAAATGGCACTGCAACCAGAAATGTGTCCACTGCTATGCCGCGGGCCAGCAGTTGTCCGATGAAGCGGAGCTGTCCACCTCCGAATGGAAAAAAGTCCTGGATATCTGCCGCAGCGCCGGTATCCCCCAGGTGACCTTCACGGGCGGTGAACCCACCATGCGGGAGGATCTGCCAGATCTCATCCGTCATGCCCGCTGGTTCATCTCCCGCCTCAATACAAACGGGATCCGCCTTACACCGGAGTACTGCAAAAGGCTCCGGGAGGCCGACCTGGACAGCGTTCAGATCACTTTCTATTCGGCGGATCCGGAAGTCCACAACCGCCTTGTCGGCGCCCCCCGCTATGAAGAAACACTGGCCGGCATCAAAAACGCGCTGGCAGCGGGTCTGTCTGTCAGTATCAATACGCCCCTGTGCACCCTGAACCGGGATTATGAAAAGACACTGGAACTCCTGCACGGGCTGGGCGTCATTTACGTGACCTGCTCCGGTCTGATCACTACAGGAAGCGCCGCGCAGCCTGCCTCGGAGGCCCTGCAGCTGGAAAAGAAGGATCTGGAGTCCATACTCCGCCGGGCTGTCGCTTACTGCGGTGAAAACGGCATGGAAATCAACTTCACATCCCCCGGCTGGCTCGACGGGCAGGTCTTCGAAGAACTGGGCATACCTTCTCCTTCCTGCGGGGCCTGCCTCTCCAATATGGCAGTCACGCCCGCCGGCCATGTGGTACCCTGTCAGAGCTGGCTGGACGAAAAGCCCCTGGGAAATATCCTTACGGACAGCTGGAAGGACATCTGGGAAAGCGGAACCTGCCGGGCCCGCCGCGGTTTCTCCGCACAGATGACAGGAGAATGTCCCCTGAGGAGGTATTGCTGATGAAATCAAACAGAGTAAAGAGAACGCGCGACGTCACAAAACTGCTTATATTCGCCCTTCTGCTCACGCTGGTCCTGACGCTCCTGACTCCCTTCACCCGGACGGTAAGGGCAGCGGAAGCGACCGATGAAATCGAGCATTTCATCATTACCGTAGACGTTCAGGAGGACGCCTCGCTGCAGATGACCTATCATATAGACTGGAAGGTATTGGATGACGATACTTATGGTCCCCTGGAATGGGTGGATATCGGCCTCCCCAACAGCCATCACAGTGAAGTCACCGCGCGGAGCGGCAGCATCAGCCGGATCGAGGACAGAGAATCTTCCCTGGCCATCTATCTGGACCGCAGCTATTCTGAGGACGAAACGGTAAGCTTCGAATTTTCCTTTGTCCAGGACAATATGTACCAGATCGACCGCTACGCGGAAGGGGAAACAGTCTATATCTATACCCCGGCCTGGTTCGACGGGATCGAAGTCAAAGACCTGACCATCCGCTGGAACGCGGACAAGGCAGGCGCCTGGCAGCCGGACTGCCAGCAGGAAAATGGCTACCTTGTATTCTCCGCTTCCCTTTCCGCAGGCGAACGTTTCACAATGACCGTCGCCTATCCCAGCGATGCCTTTGGCTTTGCTGTTGACCATCAGTCCGGGGACAATGTCTCCCGGGGAGAGGATGCCTCCTACAGTGAAGAGGATTCCTATTACAGTGAAGAAGACGACTGGCGGTATATGATCATCGGCCTGGTCACGTTTTTTGCTTTTATAGCAATGCCCGCTATAGCAGTCATCCGCTTTATTCAATGGATCGGGGAAGGCCTCGGCTTCGGCAGTTCCGCCGGCACGCCGGCCCGGAAAAAAATCGTCCGCACCAAAATCGAATATTATGAAAACTGCCCCAGCTGCGGCGCCGTCCGCGAGGAAGGCAAGGATACCTGCCCTTACTGCGGCCGCAGCATGATCAAAAGCAAAGAGATCGTAGAAGAAAAAGATCTGGTAAATCCGGAGAACTACACTACAAACGGCACCTACCGCTACGGCAGTTCCCCCAATACCTATATCCTTGTGAATGTGCTCAGCACGCCGGCCAGCCATCCTTCCCGCCATTCGGGAGGATCCAGGGGATCCGGATCCCATTCCTCCTGCGCTTCCGCCTGTGCCTCCAGCTGTGCCTGCGCCTCCTCCTGCGCCTGCGCCTGTGCCTGTGCCTCCTCCGGCCGGGCCGGCTGCTCCGTCAAAGAGTTCTTCTCGGACAAAATCCATCAGGGCAGGGTCCGGATCGAAAGCAGGTCTTAGCAGCGCTCTGCCGTCCGGCGAAATTTATGATCTGTGTTAAAGAAAATATAAGAGCAGGCAGCCGAAGTGAACAGGGGTCTGTCAAGTGGACAACTCAAATAAACAAAATTAAGTCAAGAAAAAGGTGATCACGTTCATGTGGTCACCTTTTTTAAGTAGACTATA
>ONRU01000036.1 GCA_900320325.1 uncultured Lachnospiraceae bacterium | reverse complement strand
GTGATCTTTTTGCCATCGAACGCGGCAGGGTCCGCGAACAGATCTCTGATTTCTGTCAGCTGATATTGGTCTCTCATAATTCCTCCATACGCAGCTTTTTATAAAAAGCTTTTTATTTATATCCTATTCGTACATACATCGGCGGCAGATCCTGATACATCTGCCGCCGACGCGCTTTATTTTTATTCAGGGATCCGCTCTGCAGCCGGTCCGGCGGCAGAACTGATCCGGTCCTTTTTCATGAAGATCCTTTGCTGTGATCTTTCATGCTGTCTGATAATAACTGACTGATAGTAACTGCCTGCTGTTAATCAGACGCTTCGCCGTCTTCGATCTCCTCCAAAGGCTCCAGATCCTCGGGATTAGGACCTTCCTCCGTCTCTTCTTCATATTCATTCAGGTCTTCCGTGCCCATTTCAAAGTCTTCATCAGGCAGTGCCTCCAGATCCTCTTCTGCCGGCTCGACCTCAACGATCTTGATCTTCTCCTGCAGCAGATCCACTACACTGTCCATAAGGATGGATTCCTGAACTTCCCGGATATCGGCCATGGAAGCGTAGTCCTCAGAAGAGGTTATGCCCATCATGGAAAAATAATCCTTGCTGGCGGCATACTGCTCCTCCAGATACTGTCTGGCCCCTGCTTCATCCACAGTGACGCCCTCCTGATTCGCGATCGCGGCCAGGAGCAGCATATTTTTCGTAAGGGTGTCCGCAATGTTGTCCAGATCAATATTGTTGGCTTCACAGACTTCCTCGATCGTCATGCCGGAAACATCCGCTTCCTGCTGGATCTCATCATGGTAATAGTCGTAAATCCTGCCCCTGAAGGCTTCCGGCAGGTCTCCCTTATATTCAGCAATGGTTCTGAGCTGTTCGATCGCCTTTGTCTGGAATTCCCGTTTGAACTGCGTATCGGCTTCCATCTCCAGCTGTTCTCTGATATAGGCACGGAAATCATCCGCTGTCTTCAGAAGTCTGCCTCTGTCATCCGTAAGCTGCAGCTCAGCAATATATTCATCTGTCAGTTCCGGCTCCGTGTATGTATAGATTCCGTTGATGGTCACTTCAAAGACGACAGGCTGGCCTGCCAGGTCGGAGGTGCCGTAGTCCTCGGGGAAAGTCAGATTCAGCGTAACGGTCTCGCCCTTCTTGTGGCCGATCAGGCCATCGTCGAAGCCTTCGATGCCCATGACATCCGAACCGACTTCCAGATGCAGGCCCTGATCGCTTCCATTGTCATATTCCTGTCCGTCCACTTTTCCGACGTAATCGATGTCGACGATGTCGCCTTCCCGTACATCTGTCCGATCTGTGATTTCTGTCTCGATCTGGTTATTGGCCATGATCTGCTGGACACTGTTTTCCACATCCTCATCCGTGACTTCCCTTTTCCTGGTCACTTCAACAGACAGGGCGGAGTAGTCACCGACTGTCACATAATCAGAAGGGTTGATAAACATAATATAGGCTTCATCGGGATATGTCTTTTCTTCCGCCGCTAATCCCGTCTCGCCGGTATCGGCGCCTTCGACCGCCTGGCTCTCTGTGCCGGCGCCGGACGCTTCCTCTTTACCGGCATTTGCGCCGCAGGCCGCGAGGGCCAGCGCGGTTGTACATACCAGCGCGATACTGATCCATCTCTTTTTCATTCTTTTTCTCCTTTTCATACAATGATAATCCTGCTGCGCAGGCGGAAAACTGTTTCCCGGCCCTTGCAGTCCGGGAACAAATCTGGATTCATTCAACAGCTATATCATTCTAACACACCGAATCAAAGGTTAAAAGTCTATTTTACCCTGTTCACAAACCCTTCACATTCACCTGTAAGGACCTGCGGATCCAGTTCATTTTTTTATAACATTTCCAATATTGCCTTGCTTTACAAACAATGTTAAAATACTTTTTGACTGTTCCCGATAACATGAATCATTTTTTTCACGATCATCCGACAGTCCAAAATCACAGAGAATCCGTGAAAACGGCAATCTCTGAACGGGAGGCTATACAGAGTGAGTAAAATTACAATCGTTTTACTGATAATCCTTGCGATCCTGATCGCCGCCATGATCGCGCTTTATTTTATCGGCCAGCGGCTGCAGAAGAAACAGGATGAGAGCCAGGCCATGATCGACCAGAACAAGCAGACCGTAACGCTGCTTGTCATTGATAAGAAAAAGCTCAAGCTCAAGGAATCCGGTCTTCCCCAGCAGGTCATTGATTCGACCCCCTGGTACGCCAGACGCGGCAAGCTGCCGATCGTCAAAGCCAAGGTCGGTCCCCAGATCGTCAATATGGTCTGCGATGAAGGCATTTTTGATACCATTCCCTTAAAGACCCAGATCAAAGCGGACGTCAGCGGTATTTATATCGTCGGCGCCAGGACCATGAAAGGCAAAAGACTGGTCTCTACGGAACCGCCGAAGAAAAAAGGCTGGTGGGGACGCACCATGGACCGCCTGCAGGAAAAGGCCGGTGCCAAATCCGTCAAATAAGATCGATCCTGACAGTCACAGCGCAGGAAATCGAATATCCGGCATCCATGCGGAGCCTGTAACGGGCTCTGGCATGGATGCTTTTTTTTCGCTCCAGCAGCCGGTAAAATTCTGTTTCGATCTCCATGAACATGCTTCCGAAGGGAGTCCCATACTCCGTACGGCAGGAATGACCCGGCTGAAAGGTCATATGGCTGCGCAGGGCGCCTTCCCTGACCATCTCCATACCGCCTTCTGAAAGCAGCAGCCTGCTCCGGACTGTATCCGTCCCTTCTGAGGGCCTTTCTGTGTATTCCACCCGGAAGCGGTTCCCCTCACGGAAGAGGATTCCTTCCACCGCCGTCTCATTCCTGTCCACGTTTCCCGCTTCATCTGTCTGTTCTCCGCTGATCCGCAGCCTGATTTTTTCCATATGCCTGACCCTGTCTGCCGGTCCCGGAACCGGCCCTTCCTGTAAACAGCAGGACCTGCCGTTCTTCCGGCAGGCCCTGACTTATTTCCGTTATAAAATTCTTCCTGATAAAGGCGCCTTTTCAGTATTCCTCGATATTGATCGTCTTGGCAGACAGAATCCCATATTTGATGATGGAATTGGCGAACTGCTGGAATTTGTCCGCCATATCGCTGACAAAGAAGGAGTACTGGCTGTCCGCCGAGCCCAGCGCCGGTCTTTCCTCGGCCAGCAGTCCCCGGCTCCCCAGCATTTCCTCCAGCTCCCTGGCCGTCTCATATGCCGGATTGACCAGCCTGACCCTGTCTCCGACGACCTTTGCAAGGGTCTTACGGATCAGCGGGTAGTGGGTACAGCCCAGAATCAGAGTATCGATTCCCTCATCCATCAGTTCCGCCAGATATCTGCGGGCAATCTCCTCGGTAACGGGATCTTCCCAGAGTCCTTCCTCCACAAGCGGAACAAAAAGGGGACAGGCCCGTCCATGTACCATGACATCCGGCATCAGATCCCGGATATATTCCGTATAAATACCGCTGGATATGGTAGCGGTTGTCCCTATGACACCGATCCTGCCGTTCTCCGTGATCTCTGCAGCCGTTTTTGCGCCCGGCTTGATCACGCCGATGATCGGGACCGGACAATCCTTCTCCAGTTCCGGCAGGGCGTAGGCGCTGGCTGTGTTACAGGCCACCGCGATCGCCTTGACTCCGCGGGACAGCAGAAAGCGTTCGATCTGTCCGGAATATTTCAGGATCGTTTTGCTTGATTTATTGCCGTACGGAACACGGGCTGTATCTCCGAAATAAACTATCTTCTCATTGGGCATCTGCCGCATGATCTCTCTGACGACGGTCAGCCCTCCGACGCCTGAGTCAAATACGCCGATAGGCAGGTTTTTCTGCTGGTTCATAAGCCGGTATAACTCCTGTTCTGATTCTAAGATCCGGGTCCGGCCACAGGAACGCGCAGCGGCTTCCTGCCTAACTTCGGATGCCGGATATTTTCTTCAGCTGCTGCAGGACCGATTCCATCTGACGTTCGATATGCAGGGCCGCCGCTTCCGCTGCTCTCTCCCCATCCCCGTTAACGATCGCCTGATAAAGGTCCTCATGCTCGGAAATCAGCTTTTCATAACGCTGATCATCCTTAATAAATTCAAAACGGTAACGATATATATTGTCCGCCAGACGGTCCAGGACTGTCATCATAGTCTGGTTCTTGGAAGCCCGTATGATCACATCGTGAAAGCGGACATCCGCTTCCGCGATGTCCAGAAAATTCCCCTTGCGCACACTGTCGCGGAAGTCTTCATTGGCTTTCCTCAGTTCCCGTTTTTCTTCGGGCGTAATTCTGTTGCTGGCCAGTCTGGCGCAGAGCATGTCCAGCGCTCTTCTGACCTCCAGCACATCCTGCAGCTGTCTCTCTGTGATCCGGGCCACTCTGGCTCCGCTGCCCGGGACGATGGTTACCAGTCCCTCCAGTTCCAGCTTGCGGATCGCTTCACGGATCGGTGTTCTGCTGGTCCCCAGTATCTTTCCGAGCCGTATCTCCGTCAGTCTCTCTCCCGGCTGAAGTTTTCCTGTTAAAATCGCTTTTCGCAGCGTCTGAAACACAGTTTCCCGAAGTGGCATTGACTGGTCATCCGATTCCAGTACAATATCGATGTTTCTGTCCCCTTGTGCCTGCATTTCTTTCCTCCCTAATCCTGCGGCTGAATCATAAACTGCATATAAGCATGATCCTCCGTGCTCATGCCGTCTGTAATTCAGCGATAGACAAATTGTGTCAATGCCCCGTAGCAATCAGAGAAGTCCGCGGTCTCCTTGAATTCCCGCAGCGCCTGCGCAGCTTTTTCTTCCTCCTGGTAAATGGCAAATACGGACGGTCCGCTTCCGGACATTTTGGAACAGACCGCGCCTCTGTCCATAAAGAACTGTTCGATCTGTCCGATGACCGGGACAAGCTCTCCGGTCACCAGTTCCAGTACATTGCCGCATTTCCCGGCCATACCTGTCAGGTCTCCCGCCCCGATCCGGTCGATCATCCCGTCAATATCCGGATGAGGATATTCGGCCAGACTGTCCAGTGTCCGGTAGACCATACCGGTATTGACCGCGACCGGCGGCTTGACCAGGACCAGATGACACTGGGGCGCGTCCGGCAGCCGGACCAGCTTTTCCCCTATGCCTTCCGACAGCCGTGTTCCGCCTGCGATGCAGTAGGGAATGTCGGCGCCCAGCGGAAGTGCCAGTTCCTGCAGCTGCTGATCCGTTACAGAAGGAGCGTACAGATCCCGGAGGGCCATAAAGACCGCCGCCGCGTCTGTGGATCCGCCGGCCAGGCCGGCAGCGACCGGTATCCGTTTCCGCAGATCGATGGTGATCTCATCCCTTATATCAAATTCTTCGCACATGATATAAGCGGCATGGCAGATCAGATTGTCAGGACCGATGGGAATCTCTGTGCTGTCCGTCTTCAGCCGAATCAAAGGCGCTCCTTCCGGAACACCGGCAGCCGTGACCGTCAGCGTATCATGGACTCCGATCTCCTGCATGATCATACGGACCAGGTGGTACCCGTCCTCTCTTCTTCCGACTACGTCCAGGCCAAGATTTATCTTGGCATATGCTTCTCTGATTATTTGTCTCATTGTCTTCCTTTTGTCTATTATACTCGTGGACAGGGGAAATTTGCAACAACATCCTACATTGGCCGTTGGACTATTGTACCGTCCCAATCAAATCTGTGACACGCGCGATCTGATGCCGGATCATATAGGCCTCGATTCCTTCTATGATCTCTGTTGTCAGGTATGGATTATGGAACTGCATAGCTCCGGCCGCCACCATTGAAGCCCCGGCCAGGATGAATTCAATGGCGTCCTCTGCTGAAGCGATCCCTCCCATTCCGATGATGGGAATCTTTACGGCCTGTGCCGCCTGCCAGACCATTCGCACGGCGACCGGCTTGATGGCAGGCCCCGACATACCGCCGGTCTTATTGGCCAGGACGAAGGACCTGCGTTCAATATCGATCTTCATGCCTGTAATGGTATTGATCAGGGAAATGGCGTCCGCGCCGCCCGCTTCCGCAGCTCTGGCCATCTCGGCAATGCTGGTCACATTGGGCGTCAGCTTCATGATGACCGGCTGGGCGGCGACCCGGCGGATCTTATCGGTGATCCGGAAGAGGGCATCCGGATCCTGTCCGAAAGCAATGGCCCCTTCCTTTACATTGGGGCAGGAAACATTGATTTCCAGCAGATCGACCGCTTCCCCCGCCAGCCGCTCGACGACCGCCAGATACTCCTCTTCGGTCCTGCCGCAGACATTGACGATGACTCTGGTATCGAACTGCTTCAGGAATTCCAGGTCCCGTTTCACAAAGACCTCCACACCCGGGTTCTGCAGCCCGATGGCGTTGAGCATGCCTCCATATACTTCTGTGACCCTGGGGACAGGATTGCCTTCCCAGGGCGTACTGGCTACGCCTTTGGTCGTCACGGCGCCCAGTCTGTTCAGATCCACAAATTCACTGTATTCCATACCGGACCCGAAAGTCCCGGAGGCGGTCGTGACCGGGTTTTTGAAAGTCACGCCGGCAATATTGACGGATAAATCAGGCTTTGGCATCTGTATTCCTCCTGCTGGATAATAAATGTTCTCTTGGTCAGAAGTCGATCTCCTCTGCCGCAAAGACCGGTCCTTCCGTACAGATCCTGGCATTCCGGACATGGGAATGGGCATCGGTCTGCCGGGTCTTCGTGATGCAGCCCAGGCAGGCGCCGATGCCGCAGGCCATTCTCTCTTCCAGGGAAATATAGCAGGCGGCTCCTGTCTCCCGGGCAAAGTCACGGACGGCCCGCAGCATGGGCATGGGGCCGCAGGCGCAGATCACATCCGCCTGAATACCGGCCGCGCGGACGGCGTCCAGGACATTGCCTTCTGTCCCGACGCTGCCATCTTCCGTCGCGATCAGGACCTCCGCCTCACGGCGGAATTCGTCCGCCAGGAACAGCTCCCTGTTCCGATAACCGAGGACAGCTGTGACAGACCGCGCCTCCTCTTTCAGGGCGGCTGCCAGTTCCAGCATGGGCGGGATCCCGATTCCGCCGCCCAGAAGGAGAACTCTTTTTCCCCGCATCCGGCTGATCTCATATCCATTGCCCAGAATCCCCAGCATATCGACTCTGTCGCCTGTCTTCAGGCCGGTAAAGTTCTTCGTCCCCCTGCCGGCTGCCCGGTAGACAAAGCGGATACTTCCTTCCGCGGGATCCCACCTGCAGACGCTGATCGGACGCATCAGCAGGGCAGAGCTGTCACAGGGAAAAATACCCGCGAACTGGCCCGGCAGGACCTGCCGGGGCGCCTCTCCTGCCGGATAGGCCAGGATCAGACTGTAGATGCCCTCCGCCAGCTGCCTGCTGTCGAGGACGGTCATGCTTGTTTTCTTCTTCATTTCCTGATCAATTCCTTATTTTTATCATAGGTCTGCTGAATCAGATCCCTGACCTGATCCGGCAGGGCTGTCTGGGCTTTTCTGTCCATATCCGCCGTTTCAATGGGCTCTCCGTACTCAACAATGACCGGTACCCGTTTGGGACGGGGCATATGGTCTTCCAGCAGGTCTCCGGTATTGACGATGGTCACGGGAATCACGGGGACTTTTGCCTTGGTCGCTACTTTAAAACTGCCGGCATGGAAAGGCAGCAGGGTCCCTTCTTCATGGTTACGGGTCCCTTCCGGGAAAATGAACATATTGATTCCCGCTTTTTCATATTCGATGGCCTTTAAGATGGTCTTCAGACCTTCCCTGGGATCCTCCCGGTTGAGGAAAAGGCAGTGGATGTCCCCCATCATCACGTTCAGCAGGGGGACTTTGGCCAGCTCCTGTTTGGCCACAAAACCGACCGGCTTCTTCTGCTGGGCCAGGATGACCGCTATATCCAGAATGCTTCTGTGGTTGCCGACGAACAGGACCGGCCTGTCCTGCGGCACATTTTCAAGGCCGATGGTCGTGGTGGGACCTCCGGCAATGACCCAGAGGAATTTGACGACCATATGTACATAGCCGTAACGGACAGCGTCACAGGTCTCCGGCGAAAAACGGCCGATGATCCAGGTGACCGCGTGCACCAGCAGGCCGATCACCAGGACGATGAATAATAATATAAGCGCGATCGCGCCGCGAATGTATCCCATTCTGTTCCCTTATGATCCGGTCCGGTGTCAGGAGGACCGGATTTTCCTTTCTCCCGGCTTTCCCGGGTAATACTGTTTTATTTGTCCGGCAGCCCGCTTCTTACATCCGGGACTGCCTTACTCTCGTACTGCCCTACTATTGTATACAATTTCGGGATTGAATTCTACATTAAAAATAGATACAATCCGCCTTCTGTTGCACTCATTTTTCCGAAAGTTTATACTAATTTATACCAATTATACCAAAAGATATAAAGAGGATGAAATATGCTGCTGATTCAAAACGCTTATCTGATCAATCCCGCAGATTCCCGGGAAGGGATCTGTGATATCGCCATCGGGAACGGGAGGTTTCTGGCCATAGAAGCCTCCATTCCGCCGGAACGGGCAGCCGCCCTGGCGGACGGCCTTCCCGGAGACGGAGAGGTCCGGGTCATTGACGCCCGGGGCCTGACCGCCGCTCCCGGCCTGATCGACACCCACTCTCATTTCCGGGATCCCGGCTTTACCCGCAAGGAAGACCTACAGACCGGAGCGGCGGCCGCTGCCAGGGGGGGATATACCTCCGTCATCCTGATGGCCAATGTGAAGCCCGCGGTGGACTGCCCGGACGCGGTCCGGGATATCCTGGAACGGGGCCGGAAGACGCCTGTCCATATGTATACCTGTGCCAATGTGACCCTGGGCATGCAGGGCCGGGAACTCGCTGATCTGAAAGCCCTGGCGGAAGCCGGCGCGGCCGGCTTCACGGATGACGGCCTGCCGGTCCTCAATGCCGGACTGCTGCGGGCAGCCCTGAAGATTGCCGGTCCCCTGGACCTTCCGGTCTCACTCCACGAAGAAGATCCCGCCTATATCCGGCAGCCGGGCGTCAACAGCGGCGGTAAGGCTGCCGCCTTCCTCGGCCTGGAAGGCGCCGGCCGGGAAGCGGAATATACCATGATCGAAAGAGATCTGCAGATTGCCATCGAAGAGGATGCCCCTCTCTGCATCCAGCATATCAGCAGTAAAGAAGGGGTCAGCCTGGTTCGTGAGGCCCGGAAGGTCAATCCCAGAATCCACGCCGAGGCTACCCCCCACCACTTCTCCCTGACAGAGGAAGCTGTCATCCGCAAAGGGACGCTGGCCAAAGTCAATCCACCCATCCGCACCGAAGAGGACCGGCGGGCCATCATAGACGCCATTGCGGACGGCACCATTGATATCATCGCCACAGACCACGCTCCCCACTGCGCGGATGAGAAGGACAGGCCCTTTACCAAGGCTCCCAGCGGTATGATCGGGCTGGAGACAGCCCTTTCCCTGGGCATCCGGGAACTGGTCCGGCCCGGCCATATCACCATGCGGCAGCTGCTGGCCCTGCTGACCTGCAATCCGGCGGCCTTCTATCATCTGCCGGCCGGCTCTGTAGAGGCGGGCGCCCCTGCCGACCTGGTCCTCTTTGATCCTGAGGAGACCTGGACCGTGACCGGACAGTTCGCTTCCAAATCCTCCAACTCTCCTTTCATCGGAGAGACCCTGCCCGGGGTCGTCCATTATACCATCTGTGGCGGACAGATCACTTATCAGGCAGACTGATCAGAGCATACTGCTGATTCCGGACCGGAAACAATCTAGTTGGAAACACGGCGCCGCCGGCGCACGTCAAATGGCCGCGGGATCTGAGTCAGAGATCCCGCGGGCCGTTTCAGTTCTTCATGCATTCATCATGGAAACAGTTTGTTTCCGCTTCTTCAGCTGTCCGCGCCTTCCAGCAGCGCCTTCGTATAGGCGTAAAGTTTCTCCAGATGCATGCCACGGCTCGCTTTGAACAGGAAAGCCCTGTCCCCGCCTGCCAGCTGCTCCAGCTCCGCCATGGCGCTTTCATGATCGGGACACCAGCGGACATCCCGCATGCCCCTTGCAGAGGCCTCCTCTGCCATCTTTTCGGAAGCTCTGCCCACAGCGATCAGGATATCCGCGGCACTGTCCGCGGCATAGGCGCCCACCTGTCTGTGCAGGTCTTCTTCATGCGCGCCCTGCTCCAGCATATCGCCCAGAACGGCGATCTTCAGGGCCGCGTCTGTACCGGACAGGATATCCAGCCCGGCTTTCATGGACGCGGTATTGGCGTTATAGGTATCGTTATAGAGGACCACCCCGCCGGGAAGTCTGTCAATGTTCATCCGCATGGCCGTAGGCACATAGGAAGCCAGTCCTGCCCGGATCTGCTCTTCCGTCATACCGAAATAAAGGGCGATCGCCGCCGCGGTCATGACAGAATACAGCATATGATGTCCGGGAGCCGGTACTTCCAGGTCAAAGCTGCCTTCCGGTGTGACTGCCCGCAGACATGTCATGCCTGTCCGGCTGCCATCCACATCTTCCGCCCGGTAATCACAGGCAGGGGATTCCCCGATCCAGCGGATCTCAAAGGGCGTTTTTCCCCGCAGAGTCGTCAGCAGGTCATCGTCTCCGTTCAGGACCGCGATCCCGCCTTCCCGCAGGCCGTGGAATATCTCGCATTTAGCCTGGAAAATGCCTTCCCTGCTGCCCAGATTGCCTATGTGGGCATCACCGATATTGGTGATGACAGCAATGTCCGGTTCCCCGATTCGGGTCAGATAATCGATCTCGTCTCTGTGGTTCATGCCCATTTCCAGAACCGCGATCTGATGTTCCGGGCCCAGCCGGAAAATGGTCATGGGAAGTCCTATATTATTATTGAAATTGCCCTCTGTCTTCAATACATTGAACCCGGCGCTCAGGACCGCGGCAATCATATCCTTGGTGGTCGTCTTGCCCACGCTGCCGGTGACCGCTACTGTCGGGATCTGAAATTTTCTCTTATAATAACGGGCCAGATCGCCCATGGCCCGGATCGTATCCGGGACCAGTACGTAAAATTTGCCGGGCAGCAGCTGCCCGGGCTCTCTGGAAATCACGCAGCCGTCCGCGCCGCCCTCCAGGGCGCTGTCCAGAAAATCATGGGCGTCAAACCGCTCTCCGATCAGGGCAAAGAAGACATCTCCTTCTTTCGTCTTTCTGCTGTCGGTTTCCACATGCCTTATCCGGACGGCGGGATCGCCCTGCAGGAGTCTGCCGCCTGTGGCTTCTATCAGTTCCTTTACCAATAACTGTTCCATTCTCTGTCCTCTGTCTGTTTTCTTTCCGCGGGATCTTTCTGTCTCAGACTCTCCGGATATCCGCCCCTTTTACGATCAGTTCACAAAGCTCATCATATTCAATGCCAACTGCGGCCGCCTCCTGGGGGACCAGGCTGGTGGGGGTCATGCCGGGAAGGGTGTTGACTTCCAGGAAGTAGACCTGATTGTCCTCCGTTACCATGAAATCGCTGCGGGAATAGGTATGCAGGCCCAGGATCTTATGGACCCTGAGGGCCATCTCGCCCATCTTCTTCTCCACGGCGGGATCGCAGCGGCCCGGGCAGATCTCTACGGTGGCGCCGGCTACATATTTATTGGAATAGTCATAGCCGCCCTTGACCGGGGCAATTTCCACTGAAGGCAGGGGCCGGCTGTTGAATACGGCACAGGTAAATTCCCTGCCTTCGATCAGCTGCTCGATCAGCAGCTGGTCGTCATAATCCAGACAGGCTCTGACCGCCGGCTCCAGGGCATCCTTTTCCCTGACGATATATACGCCCAGGGAAGAACCGCCGCCGGGGGTCTTGACCACACAGGGAATCCGGGTCGCCTGCAGGATCGCCGGGATGTCCTCCTCCCGGACATGGTCATAGGAAGCCCAGGCCGGTGTCTGCACACCTTCCGGCGCCACCAGCTTTTTGGTCATAATTTTATTCATGGCGATACCGGCGCCCAGATAACCGGAGCCTGTATAAGGGATTCCCAGCAGGTCAAAGGCGGCCTGTACACGTCCGTCTTCTCCATTGGCGCCGTGCAGGGCCATAAAGACCACATCCGCGGCCTGACAGATCTCCAGTACGCCCTGTCCGAAAATAGAAGGGGACTGCAGTTTTCTGGATCTGCGTACCTGCTTCAGATCAGGGGCAGTTCCGTCAAAGGCTACAGGCCGGATCTCCGGCAGATGTTCGAACAGATCCGCGGGATCTCCCTCGGTGATTCCTTCCAGCCCCATGAACATGTCTACCAGCACCGCCCGGTGCCCTTTCCTCCGCAGGGCCGTACAGATCTTTGTCCCTGAGATCAGGGAAATGTTCCGCTCTGTACTGAGTCCTCCGCATAAAACAACTATATTCATATCTTTCTCCTTCAAACCGGATCCCGGACCGGCCTTTTCCTGTGCCCTGGTATCCACATGGGATCCTGTCATTCCTGTTTTGCTGCCTTATAGCATACCATACTTCCCCCTTTGTATAAAGAATCAGTCTCTGTCCGAATCGTCAGGCAGTCACGGCGTTTCGGCGGAAAGAAAACGGCATGCGGCAGAATGTATATTGTCCGTATTCGGACAATTGTATTTTAACAGCCATTCTGTAATATAAAAATATGATTTCAGAGTATATTCTAATACCCTAAACTAATTTTATCTATCCTGTCACATCTGTCCCATCACATCTGAAAAAATCCGGCAGTCCCAGGGACTGCCGGATTGTCTATGGCTGTTTAACAGACAGGATCAGGAACGTTTGGATGTCCTTCTCCTTCTTGACTTAAGCTGCACGGGCTCCAGATGCCAGATCTCCTCCGCGTACTCTTTGATGGTACGGTCGGATGAGAACTTGCCGCAGCAGGCTGTCTGCAGCATGGCTTTCTTTGCCCATACTTTGCTGTCTCTGTAAGTCGCTTCCACCTGCTTCTGGGCTTCCGCGTAGGAACGGAAGTCCTTCAGGATGAAGTAGCGGTCAGCGGGATCCATGCCGTTCCTGTAAAGCAGAGAGTTGTACAGGGGACGGAACAGCTCCGTATCGCCGTCGGAATAGGTGCCGTTGACAAGCTGTACCAGAACCTGGCGGATCTCTGTATCTTCATTGAAGATCTGCATGGGATCATAGCCGCCGTTCTTCTCATAGTTAATGACTTCATCGGAAGAAAGGCCGAAGATGAACATGTTCTCTTTGCCTACTTCCTCTGCCATTTCCACATTGGCGCCGTCCATGGTGCCGATGGTCAGGGCACCGTTGGCCATGAATTTCATGTTGCCGGTACCGGAAGCTTCCTTGGAAGCGGTAGAGATCTGTTCGGAAACATCTGCCGCCGCGATGATGATCTCGTTATTGGATACACGATAGTCCTCAATGAAAACGACTTTGATCTTGTCATTGATGGACTCGTCATTGTTGATGACATCCGCCACAGAGTTAATCAGCTTGATGGTCAGCTTGGCGTTCACATAACCGGCCGCGGCCTTGGCGCCGAAAATGAAAGTCCTCTTATGGAATTCCATATCCGGATCAGCCTTGAGCTGGTTATACAGATACATGATATGCAGGATATTCAGCAGCTGGCGCTTGTATTCATGCAGTCTCTTGACCTGTACATCAAAAATAGAACGGGGATCCACGTCAATGCCGTTGTGCTCGGCAATGTATTTTGCCAGGCGGACCTTGTTCTTATATTTGATGTTCATGAATTCCTTCTGATACTTGTTGTCATCCACGAAGGTCTTAAGCTCTTTCAGCTGGGACAGATCCGTGATCCATTCATCCCCCAGGCCTACCTTATTGGTCAGCCAGTCGGTCAGCAGAGGATTGGCATGGACCATGAATCTCCTCTGGGTAATGCCGTTGGTCTTGTTGTTGAACTTCTGCGGGAACATCTCATAGAAGTCCTTGAGCTCCTGCTTCTTCAGGATCTCGGTATGCAGGGCCGCTACACCGTTGACGGAATAGCCGGCCACGATCGCCATATTGGCCATCCTGATCTGTCCGTCATAGATGATGTTCATCTTTTTGATCTTTTCCGCCACGTTGACACCGGTATTGTCATAGCGCTCGTGAATCATGCGCTCAAACCTGCGGTTGATCTCCTCGACGATCTGATAGATCCTGGGCAGCAGCTGGGAGAAGAGGTCGATGGGCCATTTCTCCAGGGCTTCCGCCATGATGGTATGGTTGGTGTAGGCAACGCTCCTGGTGGTCAGGTTCCATGCCTGATCCCATTCCAGTCCATAGTGGTCCATCAGCAGACGCATCAGCTCAGGGACTGCCAGTGTAGGATGGGTATCGTTCATCTGGAAGACCAGCTTGTCGGGCAGACTGGTCAGATCCTCGTTCCTCTCCAGATGCTTCTTCAGAGCGGTCTGCAGGGTCGCGGATACAAAGAAATACTGCTGTTTCAGACGCAGCTCCTTGCCCTGCCAGTGGTCATCCTTGGGATAAAGGACATCACAGATGGTCCGGGCCAGGGTCTCCTGCTCTACGGCCTTCTGATAATCGCCCTTGTCAAAGGACTCCAGAGAGAAGTTGCTCAGAGGCTCAGCGTCCCAGATTCTGAGGGTATCTACAAAACCGTTGTTGTAGCCGATGATCGGCATATCATAAGGTACCGCCTTGACAGAGCGATAGTCTGCCTGTCGATACATGGTACGGCCCAGTTTCTCATCCTGATAGGACTCTACATGGCCATAGAAATGTACATGCTGGGTATACTCATCCCTGCGGAGCTCCAGGGGATCTCCGTTGGCGAGCCAGTTGTCCGGCACTTCCTTCTGATAACCGTCTACGATCTTCTGCTTGAACATACCGTAATGATACCGGATGCCGCAGCCGTAGGCAGGATAGTTAAGGGTCGCCAGGGAATCCAGGAAGCATGCTGCCAGTCTGCCCAGACCGCCGTTGCCCAGAGCCGCGTCGGGCTCCTCGTCCTCAATGGCGTTGATCTTGAAGCCCAGCTCCTTGAGGGCTTCCTTGATGGGTTCATAGGCCATCAGGTTGATGGCGTCGTTGCCGAATGCGCGGCCCATCAGGAATTCCATGGACAGATAGATCAGGGTCTTGGGATTCTGCTCTTCAAATGCCTTCTGTGTCTTCATCCAACAGTCAATGATCTGATCCTTCAGGGCCAGGGCGGACGCCTGGAAGACCTGCTGGTTGGTGGCTTCTTTCATTGTGCGGCGATACATGGTTCTTACATTGTATTCCACACTTCTCTTGAACAGGTCTTTGTCGAAGTTGAATGTAGGTCTCTTAGCTGCCATATTCTTTCCATTTCTGCGAAGCTATCTGTTCACACAGGCTGTATCAAGCTCGCGAAGATACAGTCTGCACTGCCGTATACGGCCCAAAGTCCGCAACGGTCCCTGCAAGGGAACGCGATACGCCCTGTTTTCTCCGGTCCCCCCGAAACAGGATCTGCTGCCCCCCGGCGCTTAAAATCTCTAAATTCCCTTTATATCCGGCGGCCTGCTGCTGCCGGATTTTTGAAATCCGATGAACTTTGGTCCTCGGATTTTTGTACGCGCAATAGTTTACCCATAATACAGGCATTTGTCAAATATTTTTAGGATACTTCCCCCTGCAGGTTCAATTGAAAAACTAAATTCCACTTTGCGGTGGAATTTAATTCTTCCAAAGTGTGGTCCTGCCAAAAGTGGAATTCACTTGTTCTGAATATTGATGTATCATGTTCTGCGGTTATCCACAAATAAGG
>ONRU01000045.1 GCA_900320325.1 uncultured Lachnospiraceae bacterium | reverse complement strand
AGGTACAGTAAGAAAAGACGCCGCTGACGCGGCTATGAGGCGCTTGTATCCCGCGGACGACTATGGTCGGCCGGGGTTTTACGCGCCGTTTCGATAATATTGTATTTTTTTCTTCCGGCGCAATCTTCATAATCCCAGGGCCGCAGGGTGGATCAGCATCCTTACTTCAATTTCCCGCAGAACCCGCTTATTTTCTTTTCATTGATTGGATCCGGCTTTGTTTTCGGATCAATCAGTACCAGTTCGGCATCCAGTTCCCGGATGCCAAGCGCTGTCTTCAGCTTTTCGAAAGCTTTCTCCGCTCCGGCCCCGCTCTGACACGCAAATGCAGCGAAGCGCTTTCCGGAAAGATCATTTTCTTTAATGAACGTACGGAGCGGCGGGGTCACATTGCCTGCCCACACAGGGAAGCCAAACACGATCCGGTCGTAAGCGGACGCGTCAAATGTATATGGCTCAAGTTCGGGTGTTTCAGCCATGACAGCGCTCTTCCCTCCCCAGAGAAATTTTCGAAATCCCTTCCTTGGATATGTCTTGACTGGCTTGACGCGAAGCACGTCAGCGTCCAGCTGGGACGCAATTTTCTTTGCTGCATAATGGGTATTGCCTTCCAATGTGTAATAGACGATCAATGTTTTCATTTCAGCCTCCTTTGTAAACCGGACGTCATTTCATGGCCCAGAAGCCTGCCTGCGTATTTGAAAACCACAGCATTTCTACAACCCGGAAACCGCTTTCCCGCAGCAGACGCAGATGCTCCTCTATTGTAATCGGGAAATAATCTTTTCCGTAACGGGAAATATGTCCTTCGGTCTCCTCCCGGCTTTTGCCCTGTTCCATCTGGAATCGTCTCCATTTTTCCAGGCAGACTGTTTTCCCGGTCTCTGTAAAGGGCGCAATGTTCTCAAAACTGACAAGTATCCCGTTTTCTTTTAAGGCTGCATGGCATTGACTGAGGACAGTTCTTCTCTCCTCCGCCTGCAGGAAATGGAACACCTGGATCGCTGTGATCACATCGAATTCATTTTCATATTGCAGGTCCCGGACATCGCTGACAGAGAACTCTGCGTTGGGAAAACGGAAGCGTTCCCGGGCTTTGGCTATCATCCCTTCCGACGAATCCATGAAAACAAATCTTTCCAGCGGTATTTTTCCGAAGGCCGCCGATCCCATCATTCCTGTTCCACAGCCGACATCCAGCCAGCTGACCGGTCCGGCATGAACGGTCCTGACCAGTTCAACCACCTGCGCGAAGAAGTCTTCGTAATAAGGGAATGTCTGCCTGATTTTTCTGTCATATTCACTTGAATGAAAGGCGGATGTGTTATCAACCATTTTTGTATCCCTCCATAGTTATGACACGTGGGTACCACGTCTCCGATTGAATATGTCTTTCGGCTCATAGTCTTCGTATCGTTACTGTTATCATCATACCATCAATTTCCTCTAAATCCGCATTCTATATGATTGTCTATAGCAGCTAATAGTATTCTTTTCCATTATATATAGCGCAAGATATGGCAATGTAAATCAACTGCCTGATCCTCAGTCTGAACTGAGCGGTCAGGCAGCTTTTTCCGCTGCGTCGTTCTCATCTGCTTGTATCTTTCAATAAGCAGTATGTTCCGACTTCTTATATTCTTCAAACAGTTCCAGGCAGGCTTCACGGTCTATGCAGGTCATATAACCGGACAGTTCCTCCCTGCCGCCGGCAAGCTCATCAAAATCCTGGTCCCGGAAGCCGATCTCAGCGTTGTCCTCAATGGTACAGCCATAGTAGACAGCGTCAATATTTGCCCATAGGATCGCGTACAGGCACATGGGACATGGTTCTCCTGTAGTATAGAGGGTACATCCGGACAAATCGTAGCTTTTCAATGCCTTCTCTGCGTTTCGGATTGCTACAATCTCTCCATGCGCCGTAGAGTCATTATTACTCAGGACCATGTTATGGCCCCGGCCAATGATCTCATCGTCTTTGACGATCACACAGCCGAAAGGGCCGCCGTGTCCATTGTGGATTCCATCCAGGGCTTCGCTGATCGCTTCCGTCATATAAGGATTTTCAGCTTCAATATCCGATTTTATCTGGCGTGTCTTCGTACAGCCGGCAGACAATATCATTAACAGAACAGACAGGAAAACTATAAGAGCTTTTCTCGTTCCTGTGATCATGATTTCTTTCCTTCCTCAACTGATACCTGATATGCATCCTAAATTTTGATATGCATTTAGCCGCATGTCCCGATGGATCAGATCTTTTCAATAATCAGCTCAGATGAGCCTTCTTCCAGCGAATTGTAAGCATCATAGTGGAGATGGCTGCCCGGGGCTGCCGAGGCCAATGCAGTCAGCTGCTTTGCCAGAGACAGCAGGCCTTCCCTGTTGGCAGAAAGCAGGGAGGTTCCTTCGCTGATACTGACCCTGATCGTAAAACCATCCATCCATTCCATTTCCATGCGAAATACCTCACAAAACCGGACAAGAATACTGTTTCCGATTGAAAATGTCTTCTGGCCCATAGTCTTCCTATCGTTACTGTTATCATCATACCATCAATTCTCCTGTAAATCTCTTCCGGAGTGTTATTTGCTGATACAGTTGCTTATACAGGATGATTCTTGCTGCCGCAGCTCTCACGCCAAATGTTATAATATATTCCAAACGGCATGAAATAAAACACCCGGAAAGCATGGAATCGGGCGCTTACGACGCGCAGCTCTATAAGATCATCGACGAGTGCGAGGATTGTATCCTGGTACTTCCCGCGCACGCGCTGGACCGGTGTGTTGAATATTACTGTATCTGAAAAAATCCGTACAGTAAAACCAGGGATCAGGTACCGGACTCGTACTCATACTTAAATTTTCGTATGAAATATGCTATAAAGGGAACAGCGATACTTATCTCAGGAAAGGATTCATTCACCATGAAAGCAACTTCCAGATTCTTATCTTTATCCCTTATCTTCCCGCTGCTTCTCGGCTGCAATGCCTGCGCCGGTCAGACCGGCACAGCTGCCGGGGAGGAATCCTCCGTTCAGGCCGGCACGACAGCCGGGGCAGCGCAATCCGCGCAGGTGGACGCCAATGGCGGGCTCTTCCTGTCCCTGTCGGAGGCAGAAAGCAAATCCCTGGCCTTCCCTCTTACCAAAGACCAGGCCGGCCAGGTCGGAAAGGCCGGCGCGGACAAGGTGACCTGGACGCTCCACCGCAAAGCGCCCTACGCCAATCCCGCCGACGGGAAATTCATACCTCTCCACGGCGAAGAAAAAATGTTCCCCAACGAGAAGGAAACGATCGACTTCGCGTCCATTACATATGAAACCGTCAATGATGGCAATGTGCCCTTCTCCATGGAAAGCTTTGAGACTACGCTGGACGGAGACACGCTGAAGCTCAATTTCACCACCGCCCCTTCCACGACCTATGGCGTCGTCAGCATGCCTCACGAAAGCGGCGGTACATATCTGGACATCTGCGGGGAGTTCACCCTGACCGCCGAACTGGACGGGGTCACGCTGGCTTCCCTTGAAAACGTCACCATCAAGCCCTATCCTTCCTTCCATACCATGTGGGAGATTTATGATGAGCTGGGCCGGCTGGCCGAAGAAGGCGACGACGACAGCGCTACCCCTGCGCCCTACGTGGAATACGGCGTGATGGGGCAGTCCTACCTGGGCTATGACATGCCTTACCTCATCGTAGCCCGCGACAGCGCATCCGTACAAAAATGGCTGGAGCTGTCGGAGCAGGCCGAGGAAACCGGAAGCGCGGTGATCGATCAGCTCCGGAGTGACGGCGATAATGACTATCAGGTACCGGTCCTGTATTCCAACATTCACGCCAACGAGGTCGCGGCCGCGGACGCGGTACTGGAATTTACCCGTCAGCTGATTGAAGAGCCTTCCATCGAGTATACGAAGCTCACCGGCTTCACCGAAGAAGGAAAGGCCAAATCCGGGGAACAGCGGAAGGAATGGGGAATCTATACCCCGGAGCTGATCGCGGATCAGTGCAATTACCTGGGTTCCATATGGTCCAATCCCATGATGGACAGCGGAAAGGTGGAAGGCTTTGACAGTTATTACACTTCCGAGACGGCCGCCGTTAACGTTGCGGATCTTCTGAACGACGTCTTTTTCATCCTCGTACCGGAGGAGAACGTAGACGGGCGCATGTTCTACACCCGCAGCTCTGCCACCGGCTGTAACCTTAACCGGGACAACAGTTTCCAGGTCATGCCGGAAACCCAGAACATGCAGCATCTGATCGGTACCTATGATCCTGTCACCCTCCTGGAGGTCCACGGAACGGAACCCAGTTTCCAGGTGGAGCCCGCCATTCCGCCCCATCAGCCCAACTTTGAATACGATGTGATTGCCAGACATCAAATGGGCGGCGGGGAAGCGTTCGGCGCGGCCGCCGTAGCCAACAACCCGTCTTACCAGAGCTGCACGGTAGAGATGCGTGACTACATGTGCGACGACGGGAGCGGTACGCCCTTCTGGACGAAAGGCGGAAATGATTATCCCCTGATCTTCACCCCGACATATGCCATGCTCCATGGCTGTGTCGGCTACACCGCCGAGCTGCCCGCCTACACGGAGGACGCCCGTCAGGCCGGCACCTTCGGGCTTCTGGGATTAGCTGATTACGTGGCCGCCAACAAGGAAAGCTACTTCGCGGATCTGGCGGAAATCTACGCCCGCGGCGTAGAGAACCAAAATTCCGATGCCGAGGTCGGTCCCTGGTTCGTGGACGCGCATGACAAGGCCGGCGCCGAAGCAGAGATTTTCCGCCCTGCCCATACAGGGGAGGGAGAAAACGGGCAGTTCTTCCCGGAGTGTTATCTGATTCCCCTGGACGCGGAGAACCAGACCAATCTTCAGGCAGCCTTTGACATTATCGAATATCTGACCCGGAACGATGTAAAGGTCAGTATTGCTGACGCTCCCGTAACCGCTGACGGAAAGACCCTGCCTGCCGGGACCGCCGTCGTTTCCATGTATCAGGCCAAGCGGTCTGTGGCCAACGCCGCCCTTTACGACGGGACTCTCCTTACCACCTGGGAATTTCCGTCTGATATAGGCGTCGATTCCTTCCATCACACCCGCGGCTTTGACATGGTCACCTGCGCAAAGTCCGCGGAATACGACGTGATCAAGGACGCTCTGGGCCAGACAATTACCTATGACACGCTGCAGCCTTTCCTCCAGGAGAACGCTGTATCCCGGTTCACCGGTGAAGAGGGAGGGGACGTCATTATCTCCAACGCCTCTGAGAGCTCCACCGCGGCCGTGAACGCCCTGCTCAGCTCCGGAAAACAGGTCGGAATGATCACCGAAGGGACGTACAAGGGAGACTTTATCTGCTCCTATGCTGACTGGCAGTCTGTGTCGGATGACTACATTCTCACAGGTACCGGCGTGAAGGATCCGGATCTTACCGCCAGTGTTATCGAAAAGACGCCCACGGTCTATATCTGCGGCACCGGGGAAGCGCTGGCGCCTGCAGATGCCGGCTACGTGTACAACAACCTTACATCCTTCAGCTCTGATTACAACAATGACCGGACGGCCATGGAACTGATGGGCTTTGCCATCACGGAAGACGCCGCCGAAGCTGACGCGGTCGTGGGCGGCTACGGACTGGACGAGGAAAGCCTTGCCGCCGTGCAGGCCGGCGTTCCTCTGGTGGGCTACTCCGCGGACGCCACAGAGACCGTTCAGGAATCCCTTCTTCCGGATGTTGAAGCCGGCGAAAGTGATGTAGTCGGCTGCCTGGGCTATGTCACCTATCCTGAAGAAACTCTCGTCAATGCCAGCTACATCCTGGATGAGGACGACATATTCTTCGGCGGCGGCGGCAGCTACTTTACGGCGCTTCCCGAAGGCGCGAAAGTTCTCGTACAGCGGGACGGCAGCCGCGCGCCTCTGAGCGGCGTCTTCCACGGCGATGAAGAGAGCATAAACGCTTACCTGAACGGGATCATGGGATTCTCCTATACGGGGAAAGACGCATCCGGCAGCGATGTGAACATCACGCTCTTTGCCAACTCCATGACCGAAGGGGCGCATCAGAGAGATGAATATGCTTTCATCAGCAATGCCCTCTTCTCCGATTTCCTTACGGAGACCCCTTATGTGACCGCGGCCGAATAGGAAGACTCCTTCTTTTCTTCCTGAAGGCTTTTGCAAAAAGAGACCGCAGGGATTGTTTCCCTGTTAAAGGATCCTGTATCCTGAAACGAACGACAAATAACCCGCCCCGAACTGTAATCCGTTCGGGGCGGGTTATTACGTGACTGCCTCACATTTTAATTTGTTTCCATTTGCTCCAGGATGACCAGAAGGTTTTCCCGGATACTTTTCTGTATGTCTGGATCCTGACCGAATAATTCCTGTTTTTCCGCAGGCCTGCGACCGTCTTTGTCAGGGTTCCGTTACCGCTGATATATATGTCCTTCTGCACAGGATCTTTATCATCATCGTAGTATTTATACTGAATATGATAACCGCTTGCGCTGGGCGCTTTATCCCAGGTGACCTTCATCTGCGCTGCCGATACCTTTGTCAGTTTTTTTATGGAGGATCCGTACGGCGTCTGGTCGACCTTGATGGATTTCGCCTTACTCCAGGGAGACCAGCTGGTTTTGCCGGAGACCGTTCTGTATGTCTGGATCTTCACGTAATATGTCTTTCCGTTCTTAAGGCCTGTAAGCGTCTTTGTAAAAGTACTGTTCCCTTTTACAAAGACCTCTTTCGCGCCGTCCATACTGCTGTTGTCCGCATATTTAATATGGTAGCCTGACGCGCCGGCCGTTTTGGGCCAGTCGACCCTGATATGGCTGCCGATATAGGCGGACAGTTTCTCAATATTTGTGGGATAAGGATCCTGTCCTACTGTAACACTCTTAACCTGGCTCCATTTGGACCAGCGTGTTTTTTCATTCTGCTTCAGATAATGCTGGACCTGCACATAATATGTTTTTCCGTTCTGCAGGCCGGTTATGACTTTCGACGAGCCCTTCTTATCTTTCAGAATGATGGATTTGGCGCCCTTCATGCTTTTATTATCGGCATACTTGATCTGATAGCCGGAGATATATCCCTCTTCCGGAAAATCTTCGCGCATTAAAAGCTCGTCCGGTTCTAAAATGTCTTCCAAATTGAGAGAATCGTCTGTCTTATCAAAATGAACACGTATATCAGAGCCATTGTGTGATGTTATTTTCGCAATGGAAGGGGCTGTTTTATCAAAATACGCAACCTTACTTAATCTGCAGATCTTTTTCACATACGGATTGTGTGTAAAAACAATAAAATCGGCAGAATCCTCATAAGATCCCGGAAACACGCCACCTTCCAGACTTGTCACGCTGTCCGGGACAGTTATATCTGTAAGACTGCCGCATTCCGAAAACGCACCTTCCCTGATCGTCTTTACACCTGCCGGAATTGTAATATCTGTAAGACTTCCGCATCCTGAAAACGCGTATTCCCCAATAAGAGAAAGGCTGTCCGGCATATCTACAGTTTCCAGGCCGCTGCATTCCTCAAACGCGTAATCCCAGATATAGATTACACTGTCCGGAATCGTTACTTTCTTAATGGAAGTAATACCGGACAGGGGACCGCTGCTGATCTCCGTTTCGCCATCCTGAATGACCACTTCTGTAAGTTTCTTACCGTTTACATACAGATCTCCATGCAGCTTTGTCTGGCCTCCAAATTCAATGTTATACCACTTTTCCCAGTCACTGATATTAATTCTCTTTAAACTGTCACAGCCTTCAAACACGCCGTAGTCTATCTCCGTAACACTTTCCGGAATTGTTATAGTAGAAAGGCTGCTGCAGCCGTAAAAAGCATCTTCCATAATACGTGTCACACTTTCAGGAATCGTTATATCTGTCAGACTGCTGCAGTCTGAAAACACAGACGCTTCCATCATCGACACTCCATACGGAATATTTACACTTGTCAGGCTGCTGCAGCCTGCAAACGCACTCGCGGAAATCTCCGTAACGTTTTCCGGAATGCTGATGGTCCGGAGTGCCTCACAATCCTCAAACGCAGCCACACTGATACACGTTAATGTATCGGGCAGAGAAACATCTGTCAGCCTGCTAAATGAATAACAGGCAAAAACTCCAACCTCCGTGATCCCATCCTCAACAATGACTTTTTTTATTCTGTCCCTGTATGAGGCCCAGGGAGTTTCGTTCATCCAATATTCCTCCATAGGCCCGCTGCCGCTGAATGTCAGTGTGAGATTATTTCCGCTGCCTGTCAGCGTCCATTTGACAAGGTCACCGCAGCTGCCGGAATCAACCGCATTCCCTGCCTCCAGCGCGTCTGCGGCGTCTTCTTCCGCCAGGCTTTCCGCGGAATCGGCCAGGAACGCGTCCTCCTCTTCCCTGGTCCCGGACTCTTCATCTGCCGGATCTTCCACTTCCGCTGCCGCTTCCTCTGCTGCCGCCCCGGAAATATCCCCGTTTTCATCAGGCTGCGCAATATCATCCTGCACATCTGCTGTCTCTGTCTGTTCCGCTTCTCCTTCGGAAGCATTTCCGGCAATGGATTCTGCCTGCCCGGCCTCCGTTTCCTCCTGAACAGGCGCGGCCTCCTGTCCGGTGGTATCCGCGGCCCGGACCTGCAAGGTGCCCGTGCTGCTCAAAGCCAGAACCAGCGATAATACGACTGCTGTCAGTTTTTTCTTCATGTTGTTCCCCTCTGCAATAAATCGTCAATCTGAAATACAAAATATACAGATACCTGTTACTGTATCTAATTATAGCTAATATTTTCCCGGATTGGTCTGCCTCCCGCAGACATTTAAGGATTTGTTCGTTTTTTCCTGAAACTTTTTTCCTGAAAGGAACCTGTACCCTGCGGAAATACGGATCTGACTGCGGCCCGGACGTACGCTGTCTTATCATGGAATTATGGAAACTGGCAGGACGATACGGTATAATGAATTAACTTTTTACTGTAAACTGTCCAAGTAATCCTGCGCGGGAATCCCGGTCGGGCATCCCAATCAGGTATCCCGCCCGGGACATTCCATGCGGGTGTTTCCGCTGTCATACCGGGACGCAGAAAGGAAAAGCGCTTTGAGAAAACTTCTGTCTTTAGCTTTATCCGTCATACTGATTCTGACGCTCCTGCCCTGTCCGGTCTCCGCCGAAGAACGTGTCGTCCTGACGATCGCGGATACGACCGAGCGCTCGGGCAACCGCTACAACGCGGATCTTGGCATGTGGCAGTATCTGGCGGAAAAGGTAGGCGTGGAAATCGATTTTTCGTACATAACACCGGAGGAGTATGAATCCAGACTGGCCAGCGGCGATCTGCCGGACATTGTCGCCACACGCAACAATCTGTCCAAGATCCTGGAGAACGGCGTAGCCCTGGATGCCTCTCCGTATCTGGAGGAATATGTCCCAAATCTGCTCAAAGGGGATGTCCGGGCGACGTATGACGTATTCAAACAGCTCGGGGACGAATACGGGGGATTCTATTTCTTCCCGGCCAAGATCGGATATAACGGTGTAGGATTCAGCAACGTACCCACCCAGCGAGGCTATGTCGTACGCTGGGATTATTATAAGGAACTCGGGTATCCGCCCATCAACAACGCGGAAGATTATCTGCATGTACTTCAGCAGATGCATGAAAACCATCCCTACACGGAGGAAGGCTATCCCACCTATCTGTACGGCACAGACAATTTTACCGGTTATGAAGTGTCCTTCCGCTCCGAACTCAGCCTGGATTACTGGGTGGCCTATAAGTATCAGAACAACATTTTCACAAATGAGATCTACGATGGCTATACGGATCCTTCCCACTCCAAATGGTGGGCATCGATGAAATGGGAAAACACGCTTTACCGGGCCGGCAAAGAGGACGGATCCTACGATCTGGATCTGTTCACCCAGAATGTGGCGCAGTTCAATGCCAAAGTCGCCCGCGGCCAGTATCTGGGACTGCACGCCGATAAAGGGAATTTGTATGAGGAAAAGGTCAAAACGGATCCGGACACGCTGGCCGGATACGCCGTGGTCCCCACTTCCGCCACCAATTTCTATACCAACGTTTACCAGCTGCTGGGCAACGGTCCCGGCTATATGTGGTTCATCTCCGCCAACAGCCCCCATAAGGAAGAGGCCCTGACCTTATTCAACTACATGTGCGACCCCGATTTTGTGCGTGAACTGACCCTGGGCAGGCGGGGTGAGACCTGGGATTACGATGAGGACGGCGTTCCCCATATGACTGAATTCGGTCAGGAACAGCTGGATGCCTACAAGAAGGGCACCGCCGGTCCCGACAACTATTTTGTCAAATGGGGCAGCTTTGACAAGATGCCCAGCAACTGGCCGGTCCTGCGCGACAATTTTCCCCACCCCGACGGCTATTCCATAGATTTCGCCACGATCACCCGGGAATACCAGAAAGCCACCATGAACAACAACATCTATCAGGACATGTGTGAGCATTATGGAGTGGAACTGCCCACAGACGCCCATTACAAAGCCGGCGGCCTGGATTTCCGCAATGACTGCGGCGAAGCCATCTCGTCCAGTATCAGCAGTCTGGACCGGGAGCAGCTCCGTATCCTGGCAGACGCGGACGCCATCCTGGAAGAGACACAGGTAGATCTGATCCTGGCCGAAACAGACGGGGAATGGGAGGCAATACGGGATCAGACGATCCGGAAGCTCGTTGATCTGGGAGAGCCGGAAGTCTTTAAAGCCTATCAGTCGAAATGGGACGCGGCGGCCTCCGTCATCGTTCCCAAAGTCATGGAGGCACAGATCGCCAACGGCATAGAACCCTACGCGCCGGAGCAGTACGCCGATCGTTTGAAAGAAGGAACGGAGGAGCCGCAGCCATGAAGCAACAGCTGAAATCACTTCAGGTCCGTATGCTCCTGCCGGTGATTGCCATGACCATGCTCGTGGTCACACTGCTGACCGTCCTGTTCTCCAGGGCCTATACAGCCATGATCCTGCAGCAGGAGCAGGGCGTGAACGAAGCCGGTTTCGAGGCGGTCAGCAATTCGCTGCCCCCGCTCATCGACCACTCCGTCAAGACTGTACAGACGACCCTGTCTGATGACAGGGTGGCATCCTATGCCAGACTGCAGTTCAGCTCGGTGCAGGACCTGATCCACGCCAGGCTCGACTGCAGGGACTATATGCGCAGCGAGATCGGGCGCAATGAAGGCATCTACGGCATCCTGTGCATGCGGGAGGACAAAAGCCTGTTCGGAGTCATGCCGGAAGCGAATATTTTTCTGGATGATCCGGAAGATGATCCTCTTCCGAAGGAAATGACGGAGCAGATCCTGAAAATGCCGATCGGGCAGATGTCCTGGTTCGGCCCGATTTCCGGTTCCGTCCTGCAGGGATTTGAAAATGATAATACGCCGGAGAAAGTGATGATCGCCGTCTGGAAATCCGCGGATATACGCTATGGTGAATGCTATGCCATGCTGCTGATGGACGAGTCCATCTTCGGGAAGCAGTTCACCGCCCTGGAGGACGGGTACAGCACCTGGCATATCTTCACCCCTGACAACGCGGAGATCTACCATACCGGTGAATTACCTTGCAGTGATCCTGAAAAGCTCATCCTGGAAAGCAATACCGGAACGGTCTTTCATAATGAGAGCGGACAGCGTGTCTGGGCCTTCTCTACAGTCATGGAATTTCCCAGCTGGACTCTGGTCCGGGAAGCTTCCGTAGAGAATTATGAGCAGGTGATCCATCGGGTGCGCACCACCGTAGCCCTGACCGCCCTGGTGGTATTCCTGATCGCCCTGGCCCTGTACCGTCTCTGGCTGCGGAAATTCATGCGGCAGTTCAATACGCTGCGGGAAGCCATTGCCCGCATGGGAGAAGGCGAACTGGAGCCTGTCGAGGCAGACCCCTACACGATCACGGAATTTGAGACCATGCAGGAGGAGATCGACCGGACCTGCCTGGCCCTGGACCGGCAGATGGATACGATCCGCCGCATGGAACGGGAACAGATGGAACAGGAGAATCTCATCAAAGAGCAGGAACGGATCGTGCGGGAACTGGCCACGGCCAGGCAGATCCAGCGCAGCGTGCTGCCCAATATTTTCCCTCCTTATCCGGACCGGAACGAGATCGCCCTGTTCGCCACCATGGATCCGGCCAAGGATGTCGGCGGCGACTTTTATGACTTCTTCTTTGTGGATGACGACCATCTGTGCCTGGTGATCGCGGATGTCAGCGGCAAGGGCATACCGGCCGCCCTGTTCATGATGCTGTCCAAAAGGATCATTGAGGATTTCGCGCGGCTGGAGAACAGCGCGGGCGAGATCCTGGAAAAGACCAACGAGCTGCTCTGCGGCAGCAATGAGGCGGATATGTTCGTAACAGTCTGGCTGGGCATCCTGGAGATCTCCACCGGCAGGCTGACCGCTGCCAACGCGGGTCACGAATACCCGGTCATCCGGAAGAAGGACGGCAGTTTTGAGATCTTTAAGGACAAACACGGTTTCGTCATCGGCGGAATGGAAGGGGTCCGTTATAAGACCTACGAGCTGCGGCTGGATCCCGGCGACAAGCTGTTCGTCTATACAGACGGCGTCCCGGAAGCCACTGCCGGCAGCGGGGAGATGTTCGGCCTGGACCGTATGACCGCGGCCCTCAACGCCTGCGGGAACGGCAGTCCGGAAGAGATCCTGGGCGGCGTCCGGTCCGCTGTAGACGCCTTTGTCGGCGACGCGGAGCAGTTCGATGACCTGACTATGATGTGTATGGAATATAAGGGACCGGACGTGGAATAACATGGAATAATACGTGGAATAATACGCAGAGTAATACGCAGAGTAATATGCGGATCCGCTTATGTTCCCATTATCGTAAAGATCCCCGATGGTCACCGGATAAGTCTCTTCATCCACTGTCACGAATTCAACATCCTTGCAGGAGCTGTACAGGGTCTCATATACATACTCATACTTTTTCGGCGTTTCCCCCTTCTCCAGGGACTGCAGGATGGCTTCCACCCTGGGCCCGTGCAGGGGATTGCATTCCACGATCAGGGAGATGGTCCCGTCCAGGCAGTACTGTATGGCGTTCTCATTGACGCCGTCAAAGGAGATCACCATGATCTCCCCGTTCATGATATCGCTTCCGCATTTCTGTCCGGCCGCCTCGATGGCTTCAATGGCGCCCAGGGCCTCATTGTCATTCTCGCAGTAGACCACGTTGATGTTGTTATAGGTCTTGAGCATCCGGGCCATGACCTCCCGCCCCTTGGCCTGGGTGAAGTCGCCCGGCGCCTGCTCCCGCAGGTCCCAGCCGTAGGCCCTGGCCGCTTCCTCCAGTCCTCTGGTCCGTCCCAGCTGGGCCGAGGAATCCAGGGTCCCCTGGATATTGACGATATGGATGTCCTCCGGACTGATCTCATTGGCTTCGGTGAATTCATGCAGCCATTCACAGGCTTTCCTGCCTTCTGTCAGGAAGTCCGACCCGACCCAGCAGGTAAAAAGCTCCGGGTCGTCCACCGCCACCATGCGGTCTACAATAATGACCGGGATCTCCGCCTTCCTGGCCTCCGACAGGACAGAATCCCAGCCGGTCTGGGTCACCGGCGCCAGCACGATATAATCCACATCCTGCTGGATGAAGGACCGGATGGCTGTGATCTGCCTGGACTGCTTCTGCTGCCCGTCCTCGAACAGAAGGGTATAACCGTTTTCCTTTGACAGACTGGACCGCATGGATTCCGAGTTGGCGCTGCGCCAGTCCGATTCGGCGCCCAGCTGGGAGAAACCGACCAGCACGGAGCCTGCCCCTTCCGTGACAGCCTCCGTGCTCTCTTCTGTCTGCGCTCCACAGGCGGCCAGGAGCGTCAGGGCCACTGCCGCCGCTGTAATGATCTGACAGACTTTACGCATGAAAAACCACCTTTGCTCTGTTACCTGGATTTACGTGAAAGAACGATACTCTGGATGACCAGGAAGAGGCAGAGCATGACGGCTACCGTGATACCGCTCCACCAGGCCTGGTCGAAACCGGCGCTGGCAACGATGTTCTTGATAGTGCTCAGCGAGAGCACGCCGAAGAAGGTACCGATGATGTTGCCGACGCCTCCTGTCAGCATTGTACCACCAATGATGGAGGAAGCGATAGCGTTCATTTCCGCGCCGGCCGCGTGGGAGGCGGAGCCGCTTCCTACATGGAGGAAGTAGACATAGCCGCCGATGCCGGCCAGCAGGGAACAGATCAGATGGGACAGGAACTTGGTCCTTTTGACATTGATGCCCAGCATCAGGGCACTCTGTTTGTTGCCGCCCACCGCGTAGAAATTACGTCCCAGCCTTGTCCAGCGCAGGAAGATGAACATGAGGATGACGACTGCCAGGGCCACCAGGACACCGATCTCCACATAGGAGTGGACAAAGACCCCTCTCTTGTTGACACTGCCGAAGGGCAGATAGACCCTGGTATTCTTCAGGGCCGCGAAGGCCTTGCTCTGTACGTTGAAGGGGGCCGTGTTGACAATGGTGGTCATGCCCCTGGCGAAGAACATGCCTGCCAGGGATACAATAAAGGGCTGGATCTCCAGATAGGCCACCAGGAAACCCTGGATCAGGCCGTAGGCCAGGCCGATGCCCAGGGCCAGCATCATGGAAGCCGCAAGGCTCCCGCCCTTGCGGTCGATCAGGACCGCGCAGCTCATGCTGATCAGGGCCGCCATGCCGCCGACGGAAATATCGATGCCGCCGGTGATCATGACAAGGCTCATGCCGCAGCTCATGATGATCAGGGCCGCGTTCTCATTGAGGATGTTGCAGAAGGTCTGGGGCTTTAAGAATCCCTTTCCCAGAAAGAGGACCGCCCCGATATACATGAGCACGAATACGACCACCGTGATCAGGAGCAGCAGATTCGTGTCGGACATGCTTTTGATTTTTCCTGTAATTCCGGTAGAATTGTTCTTCATATCAGACAGCCTCCCCTTCCTGCTTGCGGGTCCTGAATTTCTTCGTGACCTCATAGATCTTATTGCGGACAGTCGGCGCGGACAGCACGACCAGAATGATGACAACGACTGCCTTGTAGGCCGGCAGGGCGTCCGACTGTACATTGAATTTGAAAAGGGTCGTGGTCAGGGCCTGGATGACATAGGCGCCCAGGATGGAGGCCCACATATTGAACTTACCGCCGCTGAGGGCATTGCCGCCCAGGGCGACCGCCAGGATGGCGTCCATCTCGATATCCTTGGCGATGACTGAGTAGTTGATGGTGGACAGGCGGCTGGTCTTGATCAGGGCCGCCACGGCAACGCACAGGCCCAGGATCACAAAAGACAGGATCTTGATGAAGACCGGATTGAGGCCGTTGAGCCTGGCTGCCCTTTCGTTGATACCAACTGCCTGTACATAGAGGCCCAGGGTCGTGAACCGGAGCACCAGGAAGATGATCAGCACGCACAGGGCGGCGATGAAGAAGGGCACCGGTATGGGAATGCCGGGGATCAGTCCTCCGAAATATTTAAAAGAGGGATCCTTGACGATGGGCAGCTGGTTGTTATTGATCCAGGCTGCGATGGAGCGGCCTGCCGTGTAGAGGATCAGGGTCGCCACCATGGGCTGAATCCGGAAGACCGCGACCAGGATGCCGTTGAAGGCACCAAAGAGGGCCGCGACCAGGCAGGCGACAAGGAAGGCCACAATGATCGGGGCCTGCATCTTGTCCGGTCTGGGGTTGGTTCCGCACAGGACCCGCAGGATGACGGAGCCCGCGATGGCAATGGCGGCGCCCACGGAAATATCCTGTCCGCCGCTGGCCGCCGTGACCAGGGTCATGCCGATGGCCAGGATGGCCAGCTCTGAGCCGTAGTCCAGGATTGTGATCAGGTAGCCGCTCAATACGGGATTGCCGGCACTGTTATAGCCCAGTGAGATCTTGAAAAAGGAGGGATCCGCGATGAGATTGAAGATCATCAGGAGCAGCAGGGCTGCCAGCGGAATAAACAGCTGATTCCTGAAAAGGCCGGTTCCGGATTTTTTCATTCGCTCTCACCTCCCGCAATGGTACTCATGATCTTTGACTGGTTCAGGTCTTTGCCGGAGAGCTCTCCGACTTTCTTCAGGTCCCGCATGACGATCAGTCTGGAGCAGGTCCTGAGCATCTCATCCGTCTCGGAGGAGATGAAGGTCACACCCATGCCTTCCGAGGCCAGTTTGAGGACCAGCTTCTGAATATCGGTCTTGGTACCGATATCGATGCCCCTGGTGGGCTCATCCAGAATCAGATATTCCGGATGGGTCAGCAGCCATCTGGCTACAATGACCTTCTGCTGGTTGCCGCCGGACAGGGAGCCGATGGGCGTGTCCTCATCCGCTGTCTTGACGGACAGCATGTCTATGTATTCTTTAGCCAGTTTATATTGTTCCGCTTTCTTATAGGGTTTGAAGAATCCCTTCAGGACCTGGGAAGCCAGGATGATGTTCTCCCGGACGGACAGGTCTCCGATGATGCCGTCCGCTTTGCGGTCCTCAGGCAGGTAGCCGATGCCCTGCTTCATGGCATCGATGGGCTTGCGGATCTTGATGGGCTTTCCGTTCTTCTTTACAGTTCCCGCGACGACCCTGTCCGCGCCGAAAATAGCCCGTACGCATTCACTGCGGCCGGAACCCAGCAGACCGGTAAAGCCGTTGACCTCTCCCTTGTTGATATGGAAATCAAAAGGACGGATGCCTGTATTGGACTGAAGTCCTTCCGCCTCGAACAGAGGCACCTGGTCTTTTGCGGGCGTCTCATCGCCTGCCGCTTCCTTAATGGCCGACAGGTCGTCCATTTCCTTGCCCAGCATCTTGCTGACCAGCTTGATCCTGGGAAGATTCTCAATCTCATACTCTCCCACCAGTTTGCCGTCCCGCAGGACCGTGATCCTGTCGCTGACCTCGTAGACCTGGTCCAGGAAGTGGGTCACAAAGATGATGCCGACTCCCTTGGCCTTCAGGTTGCGCATCAGGCCGAAGAGCTTCTCCACTTCATTGTCGTCCAGGGAGGAGGTGGGCTCATCCAGGATCAGGACCTTGCAATCCATGTCCACGGCCCTGGCGATGGCGATCATCTGCTGGACCGCGATGGAGCAGCCTGACAGCTGCATATTGGCCCTGGCCGGGATGTCCAGGGATTCCAGGATCTTGTTGGTCTCCCGGTTCATCTGTCCCCAGTTGAGGGTCGCCTTCTGACTGCGGCCGATGAACATGTTCTCCGCCACGGTCAGGTTGGGACACAGGGTGATCTCCTGGTACACGGTACTGATGCCCGCCTTCTGGGCATCCTGGGGCGACCGAATCGATATGGGTCCTTCATGGCCCTTCAGATAGATCTCCCCGCCGTCTTTGGCATAGACACCGGTCAGGACCTTGATCAGGGTCGATTTGCCGGCCCCGTTCTCGCCCATCAGCGCATGGATCTCTCCTTCCCGCAGGGTGAAATCTACATTCTGAAGTGCCTTTACGCCGGGAAAGACTTTGTCGATGTGATGCATTTCAAGAACAGCGTTTTCTGTCATATATAGTCACCTCGATCCATCCGCCGGTGAAAAACTTCTCCGCCGGACCTGTCAAAACAGCGCGGCAGGGCGCGCATTTAACGCATACGCTCTGCCGCGCTGTAAAATTTCAAATTACTCTGTCCGATAACCCGGATCCTTTATGAAATCCTTTTTGGAAATCTTTTTTGAAAACCTATTTTTGGAATCCTTATTCAGATTCTTTTTCGGATCTGTGCATCGGATTTGTCTGTGTTATCCGGTTCCGGATCAGATGCCGTAGTTCTCAACGTCTTCCGCTGTGATGGTGGCAGCGTCAAAGCCCTTCTCTTCCATGATGATGACCTTCGGGTCGACGGTGCCGCCGGACTCCAGGGTCTTGATGACTTCATCGATGTAGGAAGCCTGGAAAGGATTGCACTGGCCGTCATAGTTCCAGTTGCCGTCCAGCAGCTCCTGCAGTGCCCACTTGTTGCAGTCAAAGCCCATGATGATGACATCGCCGTCTACGCCGTGGGAGATGTTGGCAGCGTCCAGAGCAGCGACAGCGCCCTTGGCCATATCGTCGTTCTCCGCGTAGATGACATTGAAGTCAACACCGGCGTCTATCTGGGACTGAACGATCTGCTGTGCTGTCTCCGCGTTCCACTCAGCGGTCTGCTGGGTCACAAGGCTCCAGTTATCATTGGCTTCTACCATTTCGTTCAGAGCGCCGGTACGTCCCTGCTGAGCAGCGGAACCCATAACACCCTGGATGTGGATGATCTTGTATTCATCCAGGCCCTGGCCTGCCAGCCATTCAACAGCTGTCTGGCCTTCCTTGTCCATGTCGGAAACGATACTTGCTGTATAGAGGTCTTCGCTGGCGTCGATGGTACGGTCGAAGAGGATAACATTGATGCCTTCATTCTGCGCGTCCTGCAGTACGGAATCCCAGCCGGATGTATCCGCTGCGGAAAGGAGGAGATAGTCAACGCCGTCCTGGATGAACTTCTGGGCGGCAGCGATCTGTTCGTCGTTCTTCAGGGAATAAGCGAAAGAAGCGTCATAGCCGTTCTCTTTTGTGAACATGGACTTCAGGTCTTTGTCGTTGGCGGTACGGTAGCCGGATTCGTTGGGGTCGTTGTTGATGATACCGACCTTGATCAGATCACTGCTGGCTTCCTGCGCTTCTGTGGTGGCTTCCGCCGCGGGCTCGTTTGAGCCGCCGCCTGAGGATCCGCCGCATGCCGCGAGGCTGACGGCCAGTACAGCTGTCATAAGGATTGCGATTGCTTTCTTCTTCATAAAAATAATCCTCCTGTTCTTAAAAATGAAACCCCCTGTGACGCTTCCCGCGTCACTATGTGATGTGATGGTTTCAGTTTATAAGAATACAGGAGGATTATGAATGGAATTGCTTTCGGAAACGGTTAAGCATTTCCCGATTCACTGCCGGCAGGTTGGAAATTCACGGAAAAAAGTTAATTTTCTTTGGAATCTGTAAGATACTCTGTGACCAGGGGGAGCCTGACTGTCACAACAGTCCCTTCTTCATAGCGGCTGTCGATCTGCAGCCCGTAGCCCTCTCCGGCCCGCAGGCGGATCCTCTGGTTGACGTTATAGAGGCCGTAGATGCCCATGTCGGACGCTTCCGGCTCATTGATCCGCTTACGGATCTGGGAGAGCCGCTCCGGCGGGATCCCGATGCCGTCGTCCAAGACCATCAGGCACAGGCAATCTTCCCGCTTCTCTCCGGTCACCCGGATGGTGCCCTTGCCGCGGCGGTTCTTGATGCCGTGATAGAGGGCGTTCTCCACCAGGGGCTGCAGGGTGATCTTGGGGATCCTGTAGGGATAAAGTTCCGCGGGGACGTCTATCTCATAGTCCAGGATATCCTGGTAGCGGACCTGCTGGATCTCCAGATAGCTGCGGGCATGGCGCAGCTCTTCCTCGATGGTAATGTTGTCCTTTCCTTCATTAAGGCTGGTCCGGAAGAAACGGGACAGGGAAGTGACCAGGCCGACGACCTTGTCTTTCTCTTCCGCTTCCGCCAGCCAGATGATGGTGTCCAGGGTATTGTAGAGGAAATGGGGATTGATCTGGGCCTGGAGCAGCTCCAGCTCCGCCCGGCGAAGATTCTCCTGCTCTCTGGTGACCTGGGCGATCAGCTCCTGGAGCTTGTCGATCATTTCATTGACGTCCTCGCCCAGTTCCCGGACCTCCGCGCCGTGTTCGATATGTGTGCGGACATCCAGATCGCCGTCGGTGACCTGCCGGGTGACCCGGGAAATCTCGTCGATAGGCCTGGTGATGGACCGGGGAATCACCGCCGAGGAAATGATCGTGATGATCAGCAGAATAAGGGTGCCGATGCCGGTGATCCCGACAAAGGTGATATTGAATCTGCGCAGCTGCCCCACCTGCTGCTGCATGTGGCGGATCTCATTGAAGATATATTCGTTGAAGGTCTCCTGGATCAGGGAGGTCACGATCTGCACGTCGTTCTCCCAGATCATCATATTCTCTTCATACCTGCTGCCGGTCTCCAGGTTCAGAGCAATGCTGTCAATATAGCTCTGCAGGTTGTCCAGATATTTGTCAACGCTGGAGATCCTTTCCAGGTTGTCGCCCGAATCCGTCAGGCCCTTCAGCTCCTCTACGATCCGGTTGGCTTCCGACAGCAGCTCCTCCAGCTCCGACTCCTCCAGGGTCTTGTTCTCCACGACCACCAGATAGGTCTCATAGTCAAAATCTTCCTTGAATTCCAGGGAGAACTCACTGGCTACGCCGGCCGCCTCCAGCAGGCTCTGATAGCGCATGTTCTCGGTGTACATGCCAAGGACCGACAGGACCAGCAGGATCATCAGGGGCACCAGGATGATCATGTTGGAGACCCGGATCTTGAAGGCCAGGGTGGAATCCCTGTACATGTTTCGCAGTCTCTTCAGCATCGCTTATCCTCTCTGCCGCAGTTCATCGCCTGTCCTGCTCTCTGCGTCCTGCTCTCTGTACTGGGCAGACGCCATGCCCGTAGCTTTCTCTCTGGACTGGGCGGGCGCCATGCCTGTGGCTTTCTCCCTGTACTGGGTGGGCGTCATGCCTGTGACTTTCTCTCTGTACTGGGTGGGCGTCATGCCTGTGACTTTCTTGAACATGTAGGAAAAATAATGGGGGTCCCGGTAGCCGGTCTCCTCAGCAATCTGGGAGCTCTTTTTGGAAGTACAGCAGAGGGCCTCTTTGGCCTTCCCGATCCTGTAATTGATCAGATATTTGCTCAGGGTCTCTCCGGTCTGCTGGCTGAAGATCACGCTCAGATGGCTGGGACTGAAATGGACCAGGTCCGCCAGGGTCTGCAGGGACAGATTCTCATCCGCGTAATTGGATTCGATATGGGAAATGACCAGGTCGACCACATCCCTGTGGCGGTTGCCGGAGACAGAATTCCTGGCCCGGACCGCTTCCGTGACCAGCAGGCTGCAGTAGTCGCGCATGGCCCGGGTCGTACTGCTGACCGCGGCATCCGGAGCCGGGATCCCGGTTTCGTCCATGCCGGGATTCAGCCTGGTCATGAACTCCCTGACGATGAAGTAGATATCCATGGTGATATACTGACGGAACATCAGAGACTTGCCGCTCTCCCCTTCCAGGTGGTCAAAGGTCTCATCAACAAAATAAGGGATTTCGGATTCCTCGCCGGTCTTGAGGAAATCCTGCAGCCTTGCCCGTTCGAAGGTATTGGGATTGACATGGACAAGGTCCGTATCCTCCCCGGCCGGTCCCCGGGGGCGGTCCTCCGCCCAGACCATGCCGCTGTTGCGGTCGAAGAAGCGGTGGGCATAGGCGGCCCTGGCCGTGTCAAAGCTGCGGGCGATCTCTCCGACCCTGCCAGCGGCAAGGCCCACGCCCAGATAGTATTTGAGGCTTTTATATTTGCCGGCGATCCCGGTAAACCCTTCCGCGATCTGATTGACCCGGTCCCGCAGGGCCTCTTTTGAATCTGCCATGACCAGGATGGCATGGCCTTCCTCCTCCCGGTCAAAGGCGATGATCTTTTCTGCCTCGATCCAGGTCTCCAGCTCCGCCTGGGCCCGTTCCAGGCTGGCCGAGTATTCATCCTTGGATTTGGTCCGGCTCTCCAGGCCCGCCAGGATGATCTGGTAGGCGGCCGCCTTCAGTTCGATCTCCAGCTCCGACGCCTGTTCCAGGATCTCCGATACGGATCCGCTGCCGGTCACAAGACGGAGGAAGAAGTCCTTGCGGGCCTTTTTCAGGTCCTCCTCCACATCCTTGCGGTACTGCTCCTGCATGGACCGCTCCCGCTGCTTCTCCTCGATCTGGTCCCGGATCTGGTCGATCTGCTCTATCAGCTCCGCGGGGCTGATGGGCTTGGTCAGGAACCTGGAGACGCCCAGGTTGACGGCCTCCCTGGCGTAGCTGAATTCCGCGTAGCCCGACAGGATGATGATCTCGGTCTCCGGATAGTCTCTGCGCAGCTGTCTGGAAAGCTCCAGGCCGTCCATGAAGGGCATCTTGATATCTGTAATGACAATATCCGGCCGTGTCTTGTCGATCAGCGGCAGGGCCAGCTCCCCGTCGGGGGCCTCCCCGGCGAATTCATAGCCGTGCGCCTGCCAGTTTATTCTTTTGATTCCTTCCCGGACGACGTATTCGTCCTCCACAAGAAATATCTTCAGCAATGCTGTTACCTGCCCTTTCCGGCTGTATCAAAAAGTGTATTTGGAAAACTGACTGTCGTATCCGTCAGAAGTCAATTATAAGAAAAACTGACTGCTGTATCCGTCAGAAATCAAAAAATTCCTCGCTGGACTGCCACAGATTTGCCTGAGTCAGGTAAAGGTCATCGATCTCCAGCGCGGCCAGTCTCTTTTCAATTTCACTGAGCTGCTCCTCGAGGGACTGCCTGACGGCGTTCATATAGCGGTCCAGTTCTGCCTTCAGGTCCCGGCGGATCTTTTTGCTGTCCCTGACCAGGACCCTGAAATTGATGATGCTGTCCTTCAGTGTGGATTCCACCCGTTTGTCACTGAGGATATCATTCAGGAACCGGATCCTCTCCTTGAGCAGATTAAGGTCTGCCGTGACCTGGGCTTCGACCGTCAGCAGGGCGTCAAAGCGGGAGCTCCCGGAGGTCTCGTAATCTTCCTGCCGCAGTTCGAATCCTATAATCGCGTATTTCTTCGACAGCTCCGAATAGTAATCCACCGCGTCTTTATACATGGCATTGATCTGGGCGGCCAGGTCTCTGACGAAGGCAGCGCAGTCCGCGTTGATCTCCCGTTCCAGCCGGTTGATTCTGGCCATCCTGTTGAAGGGGACCATCAGATGTAATTTGTCCGGTTTTTTCAGAAGCTCCGCCCGTTTCCGTTCAAACAGTTCTTCGAACTTTTTCCTGGCCTGGAAAGGCACCTTGCTCTTCAGGGAACCCCACATGTTTCGAATGATGGAGACCAGGATCTCCTCCCTGCCGAACTGTTCTACGGTACCGCCGATCAGCTTCTTGCGGACGTTGCTGACGAAGACAAAATTCCTGTCCTCCGGGGGCTCGATGCCCCGCCCGCGCAGCTCATTCTTAATGGTCTCCCGCAGGGTGATTCCGTCCGGGTCCTCCCTGTTCCTGCAGTGGGTCAGGGCGATGGTCAGATGGTTCTTCTCCCGCAGCAGCTGACTCATGATGTCCAGCTCAAAATCCTCGATACGGGCGGATTTGGCGTTGAGGCAGAAAATGATGGTGTTGAACCAGTCGCTGATCTGCTTCCTGTCATGGTCCGCGATGGCGGCAAAGATGGTCTTCTTCCACTGGTCCGCTTTCTGGGCGCTGGGCTCCAGGCCCCAGGTGTCATAGATATGTATCTCAAAGTGCTCATCGTAGGGATAGACGAACTCTTTGATCTCCACCTTTGTGACCGGGGCGCCTACCCCCACTTCCTGCATTTCCCGGCCGAATATGTAATTGAGCAGGGAGCTTTTGCCGACCCCGGATTTTCCTATGATCAGTACATTGGTCGTCTCTTTATTCATGGATCATCTTACCTTACGTCTGTTGTATCGGACACGTCGTAGTTATCAGGGTTTGTCGAATCCTTGAGCATTGTCGAATCCTTAAGATTTGTGGAATCCTTAAGATTTGTGGAATCTTTGAGCTTTTTGGTCTCTTTGCTGCGATTCATTGCGTCTTTAGCGGCCTGGTCCAGAATTCCCTGGATATTGTAATCCTTTTTATTATCAGTCACATACTGGATGGCCTCCTTCAGCTTGCCGCTGTCCATGAACTGGCCAAAGGGAAGGTTCTCCACCCCATTGTTATCCACGCAGGCCGCCAGGTATTGCTCACAGACCAGGGCGATGGCAAAGCCCAGGACCGCTGTGACGCTGGCCGCGACTGTAGTGTTGACCGTAGCGTTGACAATGCCGCCGGCAACAGGAATGACCCGGATCAGGTTGGAAGCCAGGGATCTGCCGAATACGCTTACCGCCGAGGTCCCCACCAGGTTGGCAGCGATCTGCTGGCCTTCCGTCCGGATCCCGTATCCTTTGATGATCTCATAGCACATCTTTACCTGCAGGGCCATCAGAGGCACCGAATCCGTAAAGGGAACACTGATGATGGAGGTAGCGGCTACGGTCGCCCAGGCCATTCCCGCGTATTTGGGAATGACTTTTCTGGCTATATAGTTGCGCTTGACCTCCAGTGATTTCTTGACCGCGGGGATAAAGCCTGCCCGCAGGGACTGGTCCAGATGATCCAGAGCCCATTCGATGATCTCATCCTTCTGCACATATTTCTTCCTGGTCTCTTCGTCCCAGTCCGCGGTCTTTTCATCGCAGGCATAGGTGAAGATGGAAATATCCGGAAGCTTCTCCAGAATGGCTTTCTTCAGGTAAATGATCCCGTCCTCGTCCACGCAGTCCACCTTGGTCAGAATAATCATGACAGGAATCTTGTATTTCTGGCGGATCTTCCGGATCATCTTTTCATCCGCTTCAAAGAAACGGTTGTTGGCCGCCGATACACAGTACCAGACCTCATGGATATGCTCCTGCATTTCATCCGGGTGGGTACTGATCTTGTCATCGATGACCTTGAGCACCTCTTTCATATACTTGTGCTCGTCCGTGCCGATCTCATAGCCCTGGCTGTCATAGAGGGTCATGGTGGCGCCCGCCGGGCTGTAGGGATGGACGCCGGTCGTCCGGGCTCTTCCCTGATTGCCGATCTCCGGGCCTTCCGCCTCGCTCATGGCAAATATATCCCTGATCAGGGTGCTCTTGCCGATCCCTGTCACGCCGCAGATCAGGATATTGGGCTTGCTGACTTCGCTCTGTACAATGCGGAATGCGTCGTCATAATTGAAATTTTCAAAATCGAACTTATCCATGTCTGTCTCCTTTACTTCCAGCTGCCTGGCAGGTGCAGGCAGTTCCAATCCGTCGTCCTGCCTGTCTGCTGCAGGCTGTTCCAATCTGTCGTCCTGCCTGGCAGTTGCATGCAGTTCCAATCCGCCGTCTCTGAAATATTTCCCCAGCTGGGATGTTGCGGCCTGTTCGCCATTATTGATCCATTCCTCTGTCGATTCCTCCGTGATCAGCATGGTGTCTATCAGATGCTTTACGCGGAGGGTCGGATAGACATGGAACAGGACCGTATCGCCCACTGTCTCCACCGTCGGATCCATCCTGCCGCGTTCAGACAGATGCACCACGATCAGCTTCCGGAAGCCGCTCCTGATCAGGGGCGTACAGGGCGTATTATCCCTGCAGCCTCCGTCCCGGTATTCAAAATGATGAATCCTTACGGGATCATAGACCAGGGGAAGGGCACTGGACGCCAGGGCGATCTTGCTGATTTCCTTTACATTCCGGTTGTTCAGACAGTAATAATCCGCGTTATGAAGCGCCTGCAGAGCATTCTCCGCGGGCGGCTCCTTCTGCTGCTGCAGGCTCTGCCTGGCCAGGCAGGAAAAGACCACCCGGTCTCTGGGAAAGCGGCTTTTCAGGACCTCGTCAACGATCTCCGACAGCCTTTCCTGAGTAAAGAAAGATTCACCGGTCATCGGCATCATATCCTGCATCAGCAGAGGCGCGCTGATGGAACCGATGGCTGTTCCCGTCAGAGTCTGCAAGAAAATCTCCGCTATCCTCTTCAAGGTCTCTTTATTGACCCGGGTCAGATCCTTCTGACGGACAGACCGCCAGATCCGCTCCGCCTCCTCCAGGGAAGTGCAGGAAAAGAGGATGCTGTTCAAAGCCCCGACGGAAGTACCCGAAATCCCTGTAATCTTTTTATCCAGACCTGTCCTTTGCAGCCATCTCCAGACGCCGATCTCAAAGGCTCCTTTAGCGCCGCCGCCGGACAGGACCAGTCCGTATTCTCTGTCATGGACCGTCTCCAGCATCTGTTCCGTCAGGACTATATTCAGGAGCAGGCCGGTAATCTCCTTTTTGTTCCCTTTCAGGCGGATAATTCCGTCCTCGTCACACAATAAGACCTGTTCATCATATTTGTGGTCAAAAAGGAGCCAGCTGTCCGAAAGCAGGAAGGGACTGTAATAGCCCCTGCGGAAATCCGGGTCGCTGTCGTATCTCCTGCCCCTGCGTTTAGGTTCATTGCCGTCCCGGAAGGGTCCTGAATTCCAGTAGCGGCAGAAGTCCTCCAGCTGGGCGCCGGAGAGTTTTTTCAGTTTGGTGATGTCACTTTCATTGGGCATAGTGTGCTTTTACCTCGTCTGATCCTGTAATGTCAGTATACCTCTATTCCCCGGATATGTCTGTCTTTTGTGGAATTTGGGCGATTGGTGTGGTCAATGAGCTCTGAGGTCGTTGGCGCAAAACCAGCCTTTGACGATTTAATTATATGGATTTATAATGGAACTAAATTGCATATCTGTTTTCTTATCAATTCCATTTATTTGGAATTTTTTCGATTCTATTCGAAGAATACCGGAACTCTCAACATTCTTCGGTATCCTGCATGAAGGAGGTGACTGCAGCCATGGCAATGACTCTTATAGAAATCAAAGATCTGAAAAAACAACTCGGTATTACAAACGCGCATCTAGCGGACATATCCGATGTTCCATTGAGCACCATACAGAAAGTACTGGGCAATACTACCTCCGCTCCCCGTCAGAAAACACTACGTAAACTTGAAGCAGCACTGCTTTCTGAATATAGCCATTCATATAGCCATTCGGGAATTCCCACATCGGTTTCTTCGGCTAAGGAAGCAAAAGAACAGAACATGTTGAAAGAGGCCCCTGCGCCTTATCATACAAGTACGGATCCCGGAAGGATCCACACCATACAGGATTATTATGCGTTACCGGCAGACCGCCGCGCGGAACTAATCGACGGTGTTTTTTATGATATGGCCGCTCCTGATGGGGTCCATCAGGATATCCTTTTGATTCTGGGATCCATGTTCAGGGATCATATCCGGAAAAACAAAGGTGAATGTAAAGTCTATGTGGCTCCCCGGGATGTACAACTCGACCCCGGGGATGATAAGACCATTGTCCAGCCGGATATTCTGATTGTTTGTGACCGGAACAAAATCACGGACAGATGTATTATCGGCGCCCCGGACTTTATTGCGGAAATCCTTTCTCCTTCCACACGGGAAAAAGACCTGCATCTTAAGGCCGCGAAATACGCCTGTTCCGGTGTCCGGGAATACTGGATCATTGATCCTGAAAAGAGAATCGTTCTCGTCTACTTTTTCGCTGAGAGCCGCTTTCCCGCATGTTATACCTTTGCGGATACGATTCCTGTGGAAATCTGGACTGGTCAGCTGCGGATCGACTTTGGAGAAATCAGCGAGGAAATCGCCTGGCAGTTTGCTTAGATTTTCTGTCTATTGTGTAAAAAACGCCTCTGCGCTCACTTACTTAGTGAACGCGGAGGCGTTTAAGTTTGTATGGGTAGTCAACCACCTCCAGGATCGTTGATTACAAGTTGGTCAGCGAATTTCTGAGGTCGTTGATCTAGAACGCAGGCTCAAACGGCTGTGTCACTGCCTGGCTCAACGTGCCGATCAGTTCCCTGCGGCTGCGGGGAACCGTCACCGCGATCTCAAAAGACTTAAGATCGACGCCGATTCCGACCGGAGAATCCTGCAGTCTGCCGGCGAGATAGAGCCTGTCAAACCCCTTGCCTTCACAGACCGCCAGAATCTCCTGTTCTCCGGTTCCGGGCGCAAACTGCCTGCTTTTATTATCCTGCCCGGGGTCCCCGTCAAGATCACGCAGCGCGATGTAGCGTGCCTCAAAACCTTCCATCCCCGCAATACGGACAATCATGCCGACCGCAGACTGCGGATCACGCACATCCTCCTCCCTGAAATAGCAGGTCACGTTCTGTCCGTTGATGCGTGCTCTGTCTGTACTCATTCTGAAACCTCCTCATTCCTGATCCCACGGATAGTGAAGTGTCACAGTCGGATAGTTCTGGGCCGCCTCCAGACGGTAATCCTCCCATGAAGAGCGGAAGTATTCCGTATCGTCCGCTTCAAATTTTTCAAAAACAATACTCACATCAAACTCTTCATTCATTGCGCTGGCGAACTCTCCCAGATGGTCGTTCACTGCCTCCTGGGTGCAGCGGGGGCCGCTGCAGCCATCCGCCACAGTGATCTCATGGGTCACGCCGCCTTCCTCATTGACAAACGTGCGGTTATTCTTAATGTTCTGTTCGCCCACATGTACCTGTCTGGACTTTTCACTTTCAACTTCATCGTTATTCTCACCGATGGTAATATCCGCGTCCTCAACTTCCTCGGAAATGCTGCCTCCCTTGTCATCTATGGTATCGCGGTCCACATATACCTTCTCGCCCGACTGGGCCTCTGCCTCCGGTTCAGAGTCACGGCTCACATCACCTACCCGCAGGGCCAGCGCTTCCGAGGCGACGGATCCCATCAGGACAGCATCGTTTTCAAATACAGTCCTGTCAAAGCTGACAGGCTGGTCCGGATGGTCATTGTTCCACGCGGTCACAAGAGAGTCGATACGGTCAAAGCAATCCTTCCAGTCGGCTATGCTGCACAGATCATTGATACCGGAATTGCTCTTTGAATGTGAGAAACACAGCGCCGCAATCCTGTCCACCTGCCCATCCGTATAGCCTGCCTCTTTCAGCCTGTCCCGGTTTACCAGCGTATACAGGGCAGAATTCATGGAATGAAACGTACGTATCTCATTGAAGTTCTGGTTATCCTCCGCATGCATCACATAATGGCCGTTATCCTCCTTCGCAAGAACCGCTTTGCCATTATCGTCTTTGACGGTCTCTCCATTCTCATCCACTGCTTCGGAGATCGCGTAACCGCCGCCGGCCATGCCCGTATCGTGAAAAAGGGCCGCCGCTTCCAGAGCAGTCCAGTCGATCTGATCACGCAGGGATATTTCACCTTCACCGGCCTCCTCGCCCAGGTTGTCCCTTTGTATCGCGGACCATATGGCCCGGCCCGTCTCCAGTGTCTTATCCCTTACCATCAGAGCGTGTTCCAGCTTATGATCCGTGTAATCACGGCCGATGTCGGGACTGGCCTGCGCCACTTCGCCACCTGCCAGATAATAAGGGGTAACAATGTCCAGCACCATATCTGTCATGGCAGATGTCTCCGGAGACGTTTCCTCCGTCTGGTCCCCAGAAGCCTCCTGTGCCTCAGAAGCAGCAGAGTCCGGGGCTGCAGAGGTTGCTGAGTCATCCGGGGATTCCGCCGCGTCAGTAGTTTCCGCTGCAGTGACCTCATCCTGTCCATAAGGTTCTCCGGCCGTATTCAGCATGGAAGCCAGCTGTGTGTACACTTCCTGCGGCTTCATTCCAAAGGAGAAGACAACCGCGCTGTTGATATTCTGGCCGCCGCCAAGCGCGCGTCTGAATACTAGCGACGCGGATTCGGCAGGCGTCCCGTTGCGGAATCTGGCGGTAACCGTGTAGCCGGCTTCTTCAAAAGGTCTGATTACATCCCCGAGCAGCTCATCAAGGTCTGTGGCGACAAGGGGAAGGATGACATTAGTTCCTTTCATATCCCCTTCCAGGAAGGCTTTCTCTGCTTCCTCCATCAGTTTCATGCCTTCCATATGGATCGCGTCCGCGCCCGCTCCGTGGCTTTCCTTGTACTCCGGCAGCTGCTCCTTGATCATATCCGGATCAAGGATAAAAGCGCCCATCTCCTCGCTGTCAGGATTTGCGACCATCGTGGATTTATGGACCCCGGGCAGTCCCAGGACAAGCTCCAGCTTATATTCCTTTTTCAGGGGACCGTCATAAACGTATTTATGCTTGCCGTTCTCATCAACACTCTCGGTCCTTGCTGACCCCTGGCTCAGGAACCAGTCCAGCACTTCCTGACGCATCTGTTCGCGCTCCGGCGTGTTGATATCCACTGTGCTTCCATAAAGCGCCTTATAATAGGCAGACAGGGCATCCAGTCCCTGTACTACGGGGCTTTCCTTCAGCTCCTCAATGGTATAGTATTCACCGGCTGTTACCCGGTCATAGAATTCCCTGGCTTCCGGTGTATCGATCATCAGATGTTCGGGCGTTACATCCCAGGTCACCGGAGTCACTCCTTCCGGAAGTTCCGGCAGCTCCTGCGCTGTCTGAGCCGGCGCCGTCTGGCCCTGTTCCGTCTGCCCCAGTCCAGCCTGGTCCTGCCCCGACTGATCCTGCCCCGGCTTTGCATATGAACAGGCTGTAACAGACAGCATCAGCAGGACAGATAATAAAACGGCCGGCAGGGACGGTTTTTTCACGACATCCCATTTCCTCATCTGGATTCCTCCTTTTTGTTGTAGAAATTTTTTTGAAAATCACAAGCTATCTTCATATCAGTATACCATATGCGGTTGGATTACCCCCATCTGTCTTCTTCGTTCGTTATCGCCTTTCAGGTCAGCAAAAACTCCTCCGCACTCATTT
>ONRU01000097.1 GCA_900320325.1 uncultured Lachnospiraceae bacterium | reverse complement strand
ACATTATACCAATCCCTGGGCATCTCATCTTCTGTCAGGTAAATCTTATAGGGGATCTTCTTTTCTTCTGCCATTTTGTGTTCCTCCACCATTTTGTATTTATGTCGGACAGGCTTTTTTCGTCCGGATCCCTTTTTCCGGAAACAAAAAAAGTCCTGTCCCGCAGCATGTCGGGACAGGACGAATCATCGTTCCTGCGGTGCCACCCGGCTTGATGGCCATAGGCCATCCTCTCTGGCATGCCAGCACATGCCTGATGTTGGTCACGAAGTTCACACTCCGTCTTCCCTACCGTTTCCGGTTCAGGTCGCCCTCCGAAGCCCACTTCACTGCCTTTCCCACGCCGTATTCCCACCATCTACAGCTCTCTGCGGAGTTCCGGGCAGTTACTCCTCTTCGTCATCGGTTTAGGATACTTTAGCACACTAAACCGTTGCTGTCAACCGTCTTTTTGTGGACCGGAAGTCTGACTTGCCGGTTCATTTTTGGGCCGGAAGTCTGACTTGCCGGTTCACTTTCCGGTAAGCAGCAGGTCTCTGGCTTTCTGATATTTGCGGGCCCGCCTGCGGGCATTTTCATCGACATAGTCCAGTCTGGTCAGATCGCTGTTATGGGCAAGGTCCGCCAGTTTCACGGTCCTCGCGATGGGATTGGACCGGAGCTTCCGCACATAGTCCATATAGGGAACGCCTTCCGGATGGGTCAGCAGACCAATGGCTTCGATCACTTCCTCCGGATATCCTTCCGCCCGCAGATATTCCGGCGTGACCCAGCTGTCTTCCACCGTATCATGCAGGAGCGCTGTGACTGTGGTCATCTCATCCGGCATCTGCTCCGCCAGATGGAAGGGATGGAATACATAGGGCATACCGCCTTGATCCGTCTGGTCTTTGTGAGCCTCGAAGCTTAATCGCAGGGCTTTTTTGGTAAGGGGCGTATAAATCATGGCATACCTCCTGATTGTGAGACCGCCGGCCCGTTACGGCCGCGCGGACGCATCTATATCATAACAGATTCCCGGCTTTCCGGCATCTTACTGCAGATCCACAGGGCTGCTGCAGCGAAGTCTCTGAAATATTCCTCTTTCGTTATGCTCGTGTTTTTGCAATATAATTATCAAACCGCAAATATCAGGATTTATTCCGAAATTTATATGCTTGTAGAGCATATATTGAACTGCTAAGATAATCATACAGAGTCGACGCTGTAACAGGGAGCAAAAAAGAAGTACACGCGGCAGGCCCCGGGACCGCCGCAGGCAGGAGGCAGTATGAATCAGCAGGGACTGGACGAAATCGACCGCAGGATACTGGATCTGATCCGGGATAATGCCCGGCTGCGTTATTCTGAAATCGGACAGATGGTCGGCATTTCCAGAGTCTCTGTCAGGAACCGTATGGAGCAGATGGAGAAAAGCGGCGTGATCCGGGGCTATCGGACAGTCATGGACCAGACCATGGTCCCTCAGGGCAGCCGGTTTTTTCTGGACCTGGAAACGGATCCGGAAAAATACGAAGATATCCTGGAACGCCTTGCCGCCAGCAGCCTGATCCGCCGGATCTATGGGACCTCCGGACAGAGCCGGATCCATGCCGAGGGCTTCGCTCCCAATCAGAGCCAGTTGAATTTCTTCGCGAACAACCTTCTGCGTACCGCGAAGGGGATCCGCGGCATCAGGTGGTCCACCGTCATAGCAACCTATAAAGATATAGATGGAGGCGTCGAATATGTACGATATCAAGAACCTGAACATCTGGAAAACTGATCCCGCCGCAGACGGCAGGCTCAGCAGCAGCGAAATACAGACCCTGAAAGCGGGCAGCCGCCAGCTGGATGTGTATACAGGCAGGACCTTTACGGATACACCCCTGGAAGAACTGAGCCTGTCTGTCAGATCCTTCAACTGCCTGCGCAGGAGCGGCTGCAGGACCATCGGGGATATACTGTCCCTTTCCGGAGAGGATGAACAGGGCCTGATGAAGATCCGCAACCTGGGCGTCCGCAGCGCCTCGGAGATCATGGAAAAGCTGGCAGAGTACCAGCAGCGGCTGCTCACGGAGGAAGCGGCCTGCGGCAGCGGGACCGGACGTCCCGCTTCCAGAAAGCTGATCCGGCCCGCCGGCAGCATGAAAGGCCGCCGCGTCGACAGTTTCGGCCTGTCCGACCGGTCTCTGGCCGAACTGGAGAGATGCGGGATCCAAATCGTGCGGGATCTCTACTCTCCCGCCCTGACGGCCGAGCCCGGCTGGTTCGCCGTGCGTGAACTGTTTGACAGGATTCCCGGCTGACAGCGCTGTCCCGGCAGGCCTCTGCCGGAACGGATCATGCCGGCCGCATAGACGCATATAGTTGAAAAATGCCCCGACCAGCATATCGCGCATGCTGATCGGGGCATTCTTTTTCCTCTTTATGGCTGTTTTATCAGGCTCCCTCGGGGGAAGGTCCGTGCCTTACCTGCCGGCTGCCCAGCCTTTGATTTCAGAAACACCTCTGTATTTCTCAAAGCCGTTCCCTTTGACCAGGATCATGGTGGGTGCCTGCATGATGTCATACTTTCTGACCAGAGCAGGTTCCTCTTCCGCGTTCAGCAGCGTATAGGAAACACCGGCTTTGTCCAGGATGGCACCGGCCGCCTTGCAGTTAGGGCAGGTAGGGGTCTTGAAGAGCAGGATCCTGGCTTCCGTATCCGCGCCGCTTTCCGGACTCTCCGGGGTGAAGACGGGTCTTTCCGGCTTCTGTCCTTCCCTGACCGGTCCCATATGGGTCAGGTGGGAGTTCTCAATATCATAGACCAGACGGTCCTTATACTCCTGGGCTTTGCCGTCATTCCAGTTCTGGACAGGACGGTAATAACCTGTGATCCGGCTGTAGACTTCCGCCTTCTTGCCGCAGATCGGGCAGGTGAAGTGTTCGCCCGTCAGATAACCATGGTCCTTACATACGGAATAGGTAGGGGACATGGTGTAATAAGGCAGCTTGTAATTCTCCGCGATCTTGCGGACCAGGGCCGCGGCCGCTTTCCAGTCGGGCAGCTTCTCGCCCAGGAAGGCATGGAACACGGTTCCCGAGGTATAAAGGGTCTGCAGCTCATCCTGGATGTCCAGGGCGGAGAAGATATCCTCTGTATAGCCTACCGGCAGGTGCGAGGAATTGGTGTAATAAGGAGTACCGTTCATGTTGGCGGTGATGATATCGGGATAGAGTTCCTTATCATGCTTGGCAAAACGGTAGGTGGTGGACTCGGCAGGGGTGGCCTCCAGGTTGTAGAGGTCGCCGTACTTCTCCTGATAATCGGAGAGCCGCTCACGCATATGGTTCAGAACTTCCGTAGTGAAGCGCTGGACTTTGGGATCCGTCAGATCCGCCTGCAGCCATTTGGCGTTCAGGCCCACTTCATTCATGCCGATCAGGCCGATCGTGGAGAAGTGATTGTCAAAAGTTCCCAGATATCTCTTGGTATAGGGATAAAGTCCCTGCTCCAGCAGTCTGGTAATAACGGTCCTCTTGGTCTTGAGGCTGCGGGCCGACAGATCCATCAGGGCGTCCAGACGGCTGTAGAATTCCTTCTCGTCTTTGGAAAGATAGGCGATCCTGGGCATGTTGATGGTCACAACGCCGACGGAGCCTGTGGACTCACCGGAGCCGAAGAAACCGCCGGATTTCTTGCGGAGCTCACGCAGGTCCAGACGCAGCCTGCAGCACATGGAGCGGACATCGTTGGGCTCCATGTCGGAATTGATATAATTGGAAAAATACGGCGTGCCGTATTTGGCTGTCATTTCAAAGAGGAGCTTATTGTTCTCTGTCTCGCTCCAGTCAAAATCGCTGGTAATGGAATAGGTCGGGATCGGATACTGGAAGCCCCGTCCGTTGGCGTCGCCTTCGATCATGATCTCGATGAAGGCCTTGTTGACCATATCCATTTCCTTCTGGCAGTCACCGTAGGTGAAATCCAGCTCTTTGCCGCCTACGATCGCGGGCAGGTTGGCCAGATCCTTGGGTACGGTCCAGTCCAGGGTGACATTGGAGAAGGGCGCCTGGGTGCCCCAGCGGCTGGGGGTATTGACGCCGTAAATAAAGGACTGTACGCACTGTTTGACTTCCTTCTGGGACAGATTGTCGATCTTGACAAAAGGCGCCAGATAGGTATCGAAGGAAGAGAATGCCTGCGCGCCGGCCCATTCGTTCTGCATGATGCCCAGGAAGTTGACCATCTGGTTGCAGAGGGTGGACAGATGCTGGGCAGGCGCGGACGTGATCTTGCCCGGTACGCCGCCGAGGCCTTCCTGAATCAGCTGCTTCAGGCTCCAGCCCGCGCAGTAGCCGGTCAGCATGGACAGATCATGAAGATGGATGGCGGCGCTGCGGTGAGCCCTGGCAATCTCCTCGTCATAGACCTCGCTCAGCCAGTAGTTGGCCGTGATGGCGCCGGAATTGGACAGGATCAGTCCGCCCACCGAATAGGTGACGGTGGAGTTCTCCTTGACCCTCCAGTCATTGATCTGCAGATAATCATTGATCAGTTCCTTATAGTTGAGCAGGGCGGAATTGACATTACGGACCTTCTCTCTCTGTTTTCTGTACAGAATATAAGCCTTGGCCACATCCGCGTAGCCGGACTCGGAAAGGACTTTTTCAACACTGTCCTGGATACTTTCGACTGTAATCTGGCCGTCTGTGATCTTATCTTCAAAATCCGCTGTAACATGGAGCGCGATCAGTTCAATGACGCTGGGATGATACTGCTTCTCCAGTGCCTTGAAAGCCTTTGTGATCGCGTCGGTGATTTTGCTGATCTGAAAATCAACGATCGCTCCGTCCCTTTTGACTACTTTATACATAAAAATATCCCCCTTCATGTGATATCTGTGGTTCATCGATTGCAGTTCGATTGTCATAGTATCACTAAAGAGGGATGAAATCAATATGTTCTATAGTATTTATTTTCGGACACAATATGTTGTGGTCATCCGTCCCACAGCCCGATTCCCGGAATCCACCCTGTTCCACGGGCCGGCCGGAAGGGCTTCAGGACTGCGCCCCCGTATCCATGCCCCGGATCTCCACGCGGCCCACGTAAGGACGGACAATCTCCGCGTAACGCTCCATTTCCGCGGCGGAAGGGGCGGAAAGGCCTCCGAAAGGGACCGTCTCCCGGTCTGTAAAGGGCTGCAGGTAATAAGCCGGCGCGCCTTTGATCATACGTCCGATGGCCTCGAAATCCTCCGCCGTGTGCAGCTGGGCGACGACCGTGGTCCGGAACTCATATCCGGTCCGGTCCTGTCCCAGCAGCAGCTGCAGGCTCTTGCGGACCAGCGATGTATCCATGGACCGCAGCCCCGCCGTCACGGCGTATTTTTCCGGCGCGTTCTTGATATCCATGGCCACATAATCGACCAGGCCTTCCCGCAGCAGGCGGGCCAGCATGGCCGGATAACTGCCGTTGGTGTCCAGCTTGACACTGTATCCCATACGGCGGATACCCGTAATCAGGTCCGGCAGGTCCCGGTGCAGGCAGGGCTCCCCGCCTGTGATGACCACCCCGTCCAGCAGCCCCCGCCGTTTTTCCAGAAAAGCATATAATTCCTCCGTTTCCATAACAGGCGGCGCGCTGCCGTCGACAAGCTCAAAATTATGACAGTAGGGACAGCGGAAATTGCACTGTCCCAGAAAGACCGTACAGGCCACTCTGCCGGGATAATCCAGCAGGGTCATTTTCTGCAGTCCGTGAATTTTCATGGCAGGTCCCCTTTTTCTGTCAGCGGGCTCCCCTGCCCGTCTGAAAACAGTTACTGGAGGAAACCGCGGATGATCATTTCCTCCGCTTCCTTCTCATCCAGACCCATGGTCATCAGTTTGGTCAGCTGCTCGCCGGCGATCTTGCCGATGGCAGCCTCATGGATCAGGGCCGCGTCCACATTGGTGGCTGTAAGCCGGGGAGTCGCCACGATCACGCCCTTTTCCATGATGATGGAATCGCATTCCGCGTGTCCGCTGCAGGCCGCGTTGCCGTCAATGCTGATGACGACTTCCTGGCGGCTCTGTCCTCTGGCCACGCCGCGGCTGATCATATCGCAGGTGGATCCGTCCCCATTGAGCTGGACTGCCAGTTCCGCTTTGGCTTTCTGATCGCCCTCCGTCAGGATCTTGTCATGTACGATCAGGGAGGCGTTCTCTTCCAGCTTTGCCCTTGTGATCCGGACCGTGTCGTCAATACCGCCGATCTGGGAGGTCTCCATCTCCATGGTGGAATTCTCGCCCAGTTCCACGACCGTCGAAGGATTCATCAGGCGCTTGCCCCTGCCGGTCCCTTCGCCGTAATGCTTCTCGATATATTTGACTCTGCTGTTCTTTTTGACAAAAAAGCTGTGGACACCGTCATGTTCGGAATCCTCGCCGCCGCAGTTGCTGATCCCGCAGCCGGCGAT
>ONRU01000100.1 GCA_900320325.1 uncultured Lachnospiraceae bacterium | reverse complement strand
GCGTAGGGACTGCCGTCCTCCGCGTTCAGGGCTACCAGGAAGGTATCTTTCTCTATTTCATAGGAGACCGGCGTGATCCTGTCGCCCAGATGGGCCTGGCGCTGGTACATGATCCGGAAACGGCGGATCCGGCTCTCTTCCGGCAGGACTCCCATGGCGATCCGGATGTATTGACAGTTGTTCACATGGTGGTTGGTATCCAGATGATATTCCCGGACGATTTCCGGTGTGTGGGCCCGGGCCGGTACGGTCCCTTCCGCGGGAATCCGGATCTTGCGGGGCAGGTATTCCATCTCCAGAGGCTCCCCCAGAATGTATTTATCCAGGATCTCCTGCGGGATACGGATGGGCGCCATCCTCCGCATATCGATCAGGGACCAGACCGAATTGGCCCGGACCAGCATTTCCCCCGCTTCTGTTTCCATAAAGAAATTACGCAGGCCCATGAACCCCTTCAGGGAATAGGGCAGGGTCCCTGTCCGGATCCTGTCTCCCAGGGCCGGCATCCGCAGGATATCCACCTGCCAGTAGTTGACCAGCCAGGCCATATGGTCCCGCTTGAGTCGGGCGACACCGATTTCCAGGTCCTCCGACTGGAATGTGGAGCAGTCCTGAAAATAATCGATCAGGGCCGGTATGGTCAGCCGGCCGTCCTGCCCGACCTCACTGTAGCGTATTCTGCCGTCAACTTTATATATGGTCATGCCTCTTTTCCTCTTTTCTCCGGTCCGGAGGGCCGGATGGCTTCCGCGCTGCTGCCTGTTCTGTCAGGCATAATATGTTAGTATAGCATTTCAGATTGCGGAATACCATGAAAAAATGCGAAAAGGCGGCAGCCGTCACAGGAATTTCCTGCTCCGGCTGCCGCCAGGCTTACCGCAGGTCCGTCAGCGTGTGGAACATCCCGGAACGCTGCTTCAGACCGCGGCGCGTAATACGGTCTTATTTCTTAAGGGTCTTCTGATACCCGTCCATATCCTTTTTCAGGACGCCGACCAGCAGCAGCATGGAAATGGCGTTGGGGATGATCATCAGGGCGTTCAGGATATCGGATATGTCCCAGGCGATCTCAAAAGCGGAGACACAGCCCACGAAAGCGATGATCGAGAACAGGATCCTGTAGAACATGGCCACGCTGGTGCTTCTGGTCAGATACTCCAGGGCCTTTTCACCGTAATATTCCCAGCCCAGGATGGTGGAAAAGGCGAACAGGGCCAGGGAAATGGCGACCAGCCAGGCGCCGGGCTTGCCAAGGGTGGACTCAAAGGCGGCGATGGTCAGGGGCGCGCCCTGCAGGACGGTCTCACCGTTCACGACGACCTGGTCCATGACACCGGAGGTCAGGATGGAAAGACCTGTTACGGAACAGACAACGAAGGTGTCCCAGAAAGTGCCGGTGGAATTGATATAACCCTGCTTGATGTGGCCGAAAGCAGTATGATGCTCGGTGGAGGCAGCCGCGGCAGTGATGGCCGCGGAACCCATGCCCGCTTCATTGGAGAAGCATCCGCGGGCTACGCCCTTGTTCATGGCCTGCATCATGTTCGCTACGACGGAACCGGCCGCGCCGCCGCCGACGGCCTTAATGGAGAAGGCCATGCGGAACATGGTCACGATGGCGCCGGGCAGGGCTGTGATGTGCAGCAGGATAATGATCACGGCGCATACAAAGTAAAATACTGCCATGAAAGGAACGATGACCGAAGCGACTCTGGAAATGCTCTTAAGACCGCCTACAACGATGATCAGGGTCGCGAAGCCGACGATCAGGCCGATCACCCACTGGGGGACCTGGATCAGGTAGCTGAAAGCGACCGCGATGGAGTTGCCCTGGGTCAGGTTGCCGATGCCGAAGGAAGCGACGACCGCGAAGAAAGCGAAGGCGCAGGCCAGCGCGCGGCCGAAGCCCCGGAAGCTCTCTCCGTATACAGAAGGGATACCGCGTTCCATGGCCAGCATGGGACCGCCCAGCATCTCGCCCTTTTCATTTTTGACCCTGTATTTGACCGCCAGGGCGCATTCCGTAAATTTGGAGGTGATACCGAAGGCCGCCGAGATCCACATCCAGACCAGGGCGCCGGGACCGCCTACCGCCAGGGCCGACGCGACGCCGGCGATGTTGCCGGTACCGATGGTGGCTGCCAGCGCTGTACAGAGGGCCGCGAAGGAAGAGACGTCTCCTTCTCCCCGTGTCTCCCTGGATTCCCTGGACAGTGTGGTCTTTAAGGAATAGCCCAGGTTCCTCCAGCACAGGAAACCGGTCCGGAAGGTACAGATAATGCCGGTACCGACCAGGATGACCAGCATGGGAGGGCCCCATACAAAGCCGTCAATTGCCTCGAGAATGTTGAGTAAAGATTCCATGTAAAAAAATTCCCCCTTTATAGTATTGCAGGCAGGGCAGATCCGTCCTGTCTCCCGGGAGCGGCCGGATCTGCCCTGTCGAACTTTCCGGTTCTGAAAATTCCTAACCAGTGTACCATAAAATCCGCCGCAGTTTAACACTTTAATTTTTTAAACCAGCAAAATATCCGGATCTGAGGTCCGTATCTGAAGCGGTTGAAACTGTTTGGCCCTTATAGGGATGCCGTTCGTATATTTTAATAGCGGCAGATGCAGGAAAACCGAAGGACAAGGATGCAGGACGTCCGACAGGGCCGACGGGAACAAAAACGCGGTGAATCCTGCTGCCGGTGTTGACAGAATCTGAACGTAAATATAAGGAGGCTGCAAAATGGGCTTTTTTGATTCAGTACAGAAATTCCACGGACAGGGAGAGACCCCCAATACATATACGACGGAGCAGTACGGCACACCGTCCTGTTCTCTTTATACAGAGAAAGATCCCGGGGATCTGCATCAGAAAACAGAAATAAAGGATGATGCCGGACGGGTCCATTACGTAACAAAATCTTCCATGATCACCCTCTTTGCCAAGACGGATATTCTTGATCCCGACGGCAATCCGGTGGCGCATATAGAGAAAAGGCCCATCAGCCTGCATGAAAAGCACTTTATCACCATGGCAGACGGGCGGAAGTTCACATTATCCAATGAACTGCTCCACATTATTAAAGATGTCACCAATATAGAGGGCCTGGGATGGCAGATCCAGGGCAATATCGTGGGCCTGAATTTTGTGCTTTTTGATGAGAGCGGCCGGATCATAGCGGCCATCGGACAGAAGGCGGTATCCGTACACGACAGATTCAGCATCGATCTCTACCAGCCCCGGCACGAAGCCATTGTGGTGGCCATTGTGATCGCTCTGGGCAAGATGCTTGAAGCCCGCAGGGAGAGTGACAAATGATCCGGCAGGATCCTCGCCCGTAAATCGATTCCATAAAGGAAATCCCATAAAGAAAACAGATGGCGCAAACAGCCGTCTGCGCCAAAAAAAGGACTTTTGCGGTTCCCCTGACGGGTTTCTGCAAAAGTCCTTAAAATTGCGCTGGGCTAGAAGGATTCGAACCTTCAAAATGACGGAGTCAGAGTCCGCTGCCTTACCGTTTGGCTATAGCCCAATATTCAATTCGCAACAGGTATTGCCTGCTACGAATTGAAATTATAAAGGATGTATCCGGTTTTTGCAAGTACTTTTTTAAAAAATTATCTCCTTTTTACTTTCCATACGGAAGGAACAAAGAGCAGGAGCATGGGGAAGAGCTCCAGTCTGCCGGCCAGCATGTCGAACATCAGGACATACTTGGTGACGGGCAGCAGGTGGCCGTAGTTGGCCATGGGACCGACCGCGTTCAGACCGGGACCGATATTGTTGAAGGTCGCCGCCACTGACGTGAAGACAGTCACCAGATCCTGGTTGTCGAACATGGTGATGATCAGCAGGGACATGACGAAGATCATGCAGTAGGCCGCCAGATAGACATCGACGCCCCGGACCGTCTCTTTATCGACCGCTTTGCCGTCCAGTTTGACGGTGGATACGCTGCGGGGATGGATAAAGTGCAGGACCTCCTGTTTGACGGTCTTGAGCATCAGCAGGATCCTGGAGACCTTGATGCCGCCGCCGGTACTGCCGGCGCAGGCGCCGCAGAACATGATCAGGACCAGCAGGCTCCTGGAATACTGGGGCCATTGGTCGAAGTCAACGGTGGAATAACCGGTGGTGGTAATGATGGAGCCCACCTGGAAAGCGGCCTGATGGAAGGACATCAGAATACTGCCGTAGAAGCCGCGGATGGACCAGGTGATGGTCACGATACAGAAGGCGATGATGCCGAAATAGGCCTTTACCTCGCTCATCTGGAAGGCGGCTTTTTTCTCCTTCCATGTCTTGCCCAGGAGCAGGAAATAGTAGGCGTTGAAGTTAACGCCGAACATGATCATAAAGACCGTGATGATGGCCTGCTGCAGGACCGTATAATCCGCGAAGCCGGAACTTCTGACGGCGAAACCGCCGGTACCGGCCGTACCGAAGGTGATGCAGAGGGCATCGAATACCGGCATGCCGCAGATCATCAGCAGGATACACTGGATGACAGTCATGCCGAAATAAATGGAATACAGGATCAGGGCGGTATCACGGACCCTGGGCACCAGCTTGCCTACGGAAGGTCCCGGGCTTTCCGCCCGCATCAGGTGCATGTTGTAGCCGCCGGTCAGGGGCATGACGGCCAGGATGAAGACGATGACGCCCATACCGCCGACCCAGTGGGTAAAGCTGCGCCAGAACAGGCTGCAGTGGTTGAGGGCGCCGACATCATTCAGGATACTGGCGCCGGTCGTGGTAAAGCCGGAAATGGTCTCGAACAGGGCGTCTGTGTAGCTGGGTATGTCGCCGCACAGGACAAAGGGCAGGGCGCCGAAGGCACTGAGCACGATCCAGCTCAGGGCAACGCCCACAAAGCCTTCTTTGGTATAAAAGGCGCCTTTATCGGACCGGACCAGCTGCAGCAGAGTCCCGATGCCGAAACAGAGGACCGCCGTCAGCAAGTAATACAGGCCCGCTTTCTCCATATAAATCAGGGCTACGATCGAAGGCAGCAGCAGAAACGCCGCCTCGAAGCGCAGGACCATGCCGAGAAATCTGCGTATACTTCCATAATTCATTGCAAATTACCCCTCTTTAAGTATGTCTCCGATATCATTGCAGCCCTTGAGGGTCGTAACAACAATCACACTGTCATCCGGCTCGATCATGCTGTGGCCGTTGGGAATGATGGTCTGTCCTTTTCTGCTGATGCAGGCGATCAGAACACCGTCCCTGACCGGGAGCTGGGCCAGCGGCACGCCCACAACGGGGGAATCACTGCGGATAATGAATTCCATGGCTTCGACCTGATTCTCGATCAGGCTGTAAAGAGACTCCATGTTACTGCCGATGGAGTTCTGCATGGCCCTGGCATAACGGGTAATATACTGGGCGGTGATATTCTTGGGATGGATCAGGCTGCCCAGGTTCAGGCTCTTGATGACATCATCATAATTGATCCTGTCGATCTTGGTGATGATCTTGGCGTTGGATACGTTCCTGGCGAACAGGGACAGGAAAACATTCTCCTCATCGATGCCGGTCAGGGTCACGACGGCTTCCACATCCCGGATTCCTTCCTCCAGAAGCACATCCTGGTTGGTGGCGTCCCCGTTGATGATGGTGGCCTTGGGCAGAAGAACGCTGAGTTCCTCACAGCGGTCCATATTTTCTTCGATAATGGTGGTCTCAATGCCCTCATTGATCAGCTGCTCGGCCAGATAATAGGCAATGGTGCCGCCGCCGATGATCATGCAGCTGCGGACGCTGTTGGTCTTGAGGCGGATCTCTTCAAAAAACCGCCTGGCATGGTCGGGCGAAGCCACGATGCTGACCATGTCATGGGCCTTGAGCACAAAACGGCCGTTGGGAATGACGGCTTCCCCGCCCCTCTGGACCGCGCAGACCAGAACTTCCGCCTTGCCGCCTTTGGCGATGTCCATCAGGGAACAGTTCTGGATGGGAGATCCTTCGGGAATCTCAAATTTCAGGATCTCGACCCTGCCTCTGGCAAAGGTATCGATATTGATGGCGGAAGGGAATCGCAGGATCCGGGCCGCCTCTGTAGCCGCGGCACGCTCGGGGTTCACGACCATGGAAAGTCCCAGCTCCTTTTTGATATACTGCACTTCCTGATTATAG
>ONRU01000104.1 GCA_900320325.1 uncultured Lachnospiraceae bacterium | reverse complement strand
CGATGATATGGTCATTGTTGACCTGGAAGGCAATGTCGTCGAAGGCCACTATAAGCCCTCCTCTGACACCGCCACCCATGTAGAGATCTACAAGGCTTTTCCCAAGGTCGGCGGCGTGGTCCATACCCACTCCCCTTACGCGACCAGCTGGGCTCAGGCCGGCCGCAGCATCCCCTGCTACGGCACGACCCACGCGGATTATTTCTACGGCCCCGTTCCCTGCCTGCGCGTACTGACAGGTGAGGAGATCGACGAAGGCTATGAAATGAACACCGGCAAACTGATCGTGAACGAGTTCGCGAGCATGGGCAAGGATTATGAGGCGGTTTCTGCAGTCCTCTGCAAGAACCACGGTCCTTTCTGCTGGGGCAAAGACGGCGTAGACGCCGTTCACTGTGCGGTCGTTCTGGAAGAAGTCGCCAAGATGGCATTCTGGACAGAGACCATCAATCCCAGGGTGGAGCCCGCACCCCAGATTCTGCAGGACTGCAGGACAAGCATTATTACAGAAAGCACGGCGCCAACGCCTATTACGGCCAGAACTGATCCGGCCGCGGATGTTTTTAAAGATCCGGCGCAATGCCGGGTGATTGGAGTAGAGAAGATAATATGAGTGATGTCAGAAAATATGAAACGGGCAGCAGCCAGAAGCAGTGGAATACCCTCGCGACGGTTGCCAACCTTTATTATAATTCTGGACTGACCCAGAACCAGATCGCGGATATGATGTATACTTCCAGATCCAAGATCTCCCGTATGCTCAGTGAGGCAAGGGAACTTGGGATCGTGGAGATCCGGATCAATGAGCCCTGGGACAGAAATGAAACGTATGAGCACGATATCCAGAGAAAATTCGGAATGCAGACAGTCAGGGTGATCCGGCAGAGAGTACCGGATGATGAAGAAGAAGCCCTCAAGGATATCTCCAGGGCAGCTGCTTTTTATCTGGATTCCATCCTGAAACCCGGTATGACTGTAGGTATTTCCTGGGGCACGACCCTCTACCACATCACCCGCAGGATCCGAGAGAACAATCCCAAGAACATACCAGTAACTGTTATCCCCATCATGGGCGCGGTCATGACCGGCAATCCGGAAAAGGATTCCGCGGACCTGGCCAAGAACCTGGCAGTATCCTACGGCGGTAAATACCGTTACATTTACGCTCCGGTCTATGTACAGAGCCGTGAGATCCGCAACAGCCTGCTGCAGGACGAAAGCATCAGCAGCACCCTGGAGCTGGCCAGAAAGGCGGATGTGATCCTCACTTCGATCGGTTCGGCCGAGACAGAATCCTGGGGATACCGCCTGGGCGGCGAGGACCGCAGGAAGCTGATCGAATCCGGGGCCATCGGCCACATCGCCGGACATTTCTACAATATCCGGGGCGAACAGGTCAGCACCGAATATGATGACAGGATGGTCGGGCTGGAACTGGATGAGATCAGCCGCTGTCCCAATGTCATCTGCGGGGCGGTGGGCCGCAAGAAAGCCCTGGCCCTGATCGGCGCCATGAACGGCAGGCGGATCATGACCCTGATCGTGGATGAGGAATGCGCGGAGGAGATTCTCCGTCTCTCTGATGGGATGAAGGATACGAACTGAAAACGTAAAGTAAATCGCTGCTTATAAACACGTATAAACAATCATATGATTTCGGCTGCATGGCACGGTATCACAGGACCGGACCATGCGGCCGAAAACTGGTTTATGAGGCCTGCACATCTGCGCAAACGGTGAACATCTTTGTTTCAGCGGCCGGCGGACTGGTGCAGCAGGAAAGGTGAACCCGTAATCTTTTCTGCACATTAAGCCGAAAGCATCTGGACTTCTATTGCGCAGCCTGGGCTGATAAAGTATAGATGCAGAAAGGAAGAAAGGCGTTTATGCGTGAACGGATGTGCATAGAGTGAACATATGATTAGCGGATGGCAGGTCTCGCAAATCAGCAGCAAACGATATATGTCATCAGATTATAAAAAAATGCCTAATAAAATGGACTGATCCGGAGCTCCAGGCAGATTTTGCAGTTTGCAATCTACCAATGTAGGATGTAACAAAAGAGCCGAGGGTCATGCAGACTTTCAGACGGTTGAACAATTATCTTCTAAAGAAACATAATTTATGTTTCTTTAACAAGACATAATCAGATAGTTCACGTATAATATGATTTAGACAGAACATAAGGCAAATCACGTAACATAAACTGGCTGGCGCTGCACAAATGTGCAGGCGCCCGGAGCAAGGAACAAATGTAGTTGTGCACAAATGTGCAATATTTGCACAAATGCTTGCTTTTAAACAGAAGATTGGTTACTATGGAATCATCGCAGAGATACAGTGGGAATGAGCGTGGCGGAAGGCTTTTTCCCGGATGCCATCCGCTGTATCGACCTGTTTACGGCAGGCGTTTATGGGTATTGCAATTTGTGTATGTTTAGGGACGAAAAGGAGGTCACAATGAACAATCTGGAACTGCAGAAAACAGCCAACGAAGTCCGCAAGGGAATCATCATCGGCACACACGCGGCCGGCGCGGGTCACCCTGGCGGATCTTTATCAGCGGCAGACATTTTTACTTATCTCTATTTTGAGGAAATGAACATCGACCCTCAGAATCCCAAGGATCCTGACAGAGACCGCTTTGTTCTTTCCAAGGGCCATACAGCGCCCGGTCTGTATTCCGCCATGGCGAACAGAGGCTATTTTCCTGTAGAAGAACTCGAGACACTGCGTAAGGTCGGCGCCCGCCTGCAGGGCCATCCCTCCATGCAGTACCTGCCCGGACTGGACATGAGCTCCGGTTCTCTCGGCCAGGGCATTTCCGCTGCCTGCGGTATGGCACTGGGCGGCAAGCTGGACAACAAAGACTTCCGTGTTTATACACTGCTGGGCGACGGCGAGATCGAGGAAGGCCAGGTTTGGGAAGCTGCCATGTTCGCGGCTGCCAAGAAGCTGGACAACCTTGTTGTGATCGTTGACAACAACAACCTGCAGATCGACGGCACGATCGAAGAGGTCAACAGCCCCTATCCGATCGACAAGAAGTTTGAGGCTTTCAATTTCCACGTGATCAATATCAACGGCAATGACTTTGATGACCTGCGGAAGGCATTCGCGGAAGCAAAGGCGACCAAGGGCGTTCCTACAGCCATCATCGCGAAGACAGTCAAGGGCAAAGGCGTTTCCTTCATGGAGAACCAGGTTGGCTGGCACGGAAAGGCTCCCAATGATGAGCAGTTCGCAACCGCAATGGAAGACCTTGCCAAAATCGACAAGGCACTGGAAGCGCAGGCGTAAGAATCGCGGAAAGGGAAAGGTATAGAATCATGGCAGATAAAATCGCAACAAGAGTTAGTTATGGTAACGCATTAAAGGATCTGGCGGAGCAGTATCCTGATCTGGTCGTTCTGGATGCCGACCTGGCCGGCGCTACACAGACCGGTATCTTCAAAAAGGCTTATCCCGACCGTTTCTTCGACTGTGGTATTGCTGAGTGCAACCTGATGGGCGTATCCGCTGGTCTGGCCGCCGTAGGCAAGATTCCTTTTGCTTCCACATTCGCTATGTTCGCGGCAGGCCGCGCTTTTGAGCAGGTCCGCAACTCCATCGCCTATCCGCACCTCAATGTCAAGATCGGCGCTACCCACGCGGGTATCTCCGTAGGTGAAGACGGCGCCAGCCACCAGTGTCTGGAAGACCTGGCCCTGATGCGTGAGCTTCCCGGCATGGTCGTTATGAACCCCGCGGATGACACCGAGGCAAGATGGGCCGTCAAGGCAGCCCTGGACCATGAAGGTCCCGTTTACATCCGTTTCGGCAGAGCCGCTGTTCCGGTAGTTTACAGCCCTGACACCAAGTTCGAGATCGGCAAGGGTTCCATCCTCAGAGAAGGCAAGGACGTCACCATCGTCGCGACCGGTATCCTGGTAGCGGCAGCCCTGGAAGCGGCTGAGAAGCTGGCGGCAGACGGCATTGACGCCGAAGTCATCAACATCTGCACCATCAAGCCTCTGGACGAGGATATCATCCTGAAGTCCGCAGCTAAGACCGGCAAGGTCATCACAGCGGAAGAGCACTTCATCACCGGCGGTCTCGGCAGCGCGGTCGCTGAAGTCCTCAGCGAAAAGCTTCCTACAAAGATGGCAAGAATCGGCGTGAGAGACAGATTCGGTGAATCCGGCTCCGCGGCAGCCCTGATCAAGAAGTACGGCCTGGACGGCGACGGCGTTTACGCTTCCGTCAAGGAATTCCTGGCATAAGATTTCCGCAGGGAACAGAGACTGTGACCCCGCGGGTCATGGTCCGGTTTAAATAGCAGAATGTAAATCCCCGGAGATCATGAGAGGCAGGGTATCAGTGCACAGGTGATTTCCGGGGATTTTCTGTCAGAGAACAGGACCCCGGTCCCGGGCATGGACCATGTGGATCAACAGAAACATGGCATTGAGACATGGACCATGCGGATCAACTAAACCATGGCATTGAGGCATGGACCATGTGGATCAACCGACACCCGGCATTGAGTCAGAGCAGGCATGGCGGCAGTACGGCCGTTACAGTTACAAGCAGTTCCGTAAATGGACAAAAGAAGGAGAACATATGAATTTAGAATTAGCCCCCTCAATTCTTTCAGCTGATTTCGGCAATCTGGCCGCTGACATGGCGGAAACCGCCAGGGCCGGTGCCCGTTATGCCCACATCGATGTCATGGACGGCATGTTCGTGCCCCAGATCTCCCTGGGCATGCCTGTGATCAAAAGCATCCGTCCTGCTTCGGATCTGGTCTTTGACGTCCACATGATGGTAACGAAGCCGGAACGCTATATCGACGCGTTCGCGGACTGCGGTGCCGACATCATCACCTTCCATCTGGAAGCGACCGAAGACCCCGACGCCTGCATCGAAATGATCCGGGCCAGAGGCGTCAAAGTCGGCCTGTCCATCAAGCCCGGAACCCCCGTGGAGGCGGCAGAGCCCTATCTGGACAAGATCGACATGCTGCTGATCATGACCGTGGAGCCCGGCTTCGGCGGCCAGAAATTCATTCCGGCCAGCTACGAGCGGATCCCCCGGGCCAGAAAAATGATCACCGACAGAAACCTCAATGTCGATATCGAAGTCGACGGCGGCATCAAGCTGGACAACGTTGACTCCGTACTGGACGCCGGCGCTAACATTATTGTCGCGGGCTCAGCAGTATACGGCAAAGATACCTACGGCTGCACCAAAGCCTTCCTGGACGATTTCGCGGCCTGGCAGGCAAAGCAGTGAACCGGGCGTCAGACTTCCGGTTCAAGTGATGGACCAGGCGTCAGACTTGCCGGTCCAGATGAACCGGGCGTCAGACTTGCCGGTTCACTTTCCGGTTCATGCATAAGCCATCATCACAAAACAGCAGCATTTCCGGCCGCGGAAGCGGGCCGGGAAGCTGCTGTTTTTTTGCCCGTTGTGAACCGGTCGTCAGACTTGTCGGTTCACATGAACCATGAACCATGCGTCAGACTTGTCGGTTCACATGAACCATGCGTCAGACTTCCCGGTTCACCGCTGTCCTTGACTTTTGACCGCAAACATTTCATACTATTATTTTGTACTAGAATGTTCATTTTCAGCCGGGGAGGCGGCTCCTTTCCGGGGCCGGTCCATCCAAATGGAAGTCAAAGGGGAGTCAAATGGAAGTTGACGAAGACCAGCTGACAATACAGAGGTAACTATGTTCCATAAAACAGTGAATCAGAAAATAGAGAAAATAGAAAGAAACGCGCCCTGCTGGTGCGGCAGCGGTAAAAAATATAAGACCTGCCACATGCAGTTTGATGAAAAGCTCAAAAAGTTCGCCATGGCCGGTTATATCGTGCCGGACAGAAGTCTGATCAAGACCCCGGCCCAGGTCGAAGGCATCAAAAAGAGCTCGGTCATCAACCGGGCGTGCCTGGATAACGTAGGCAAGGCCATCCGGGCCGGTATGTCCACCCAGGAGATCGATGATATCGTCTATGAGACGACCGTGAGCATGGGAGGCATCCCCGCCGACCTGCATTATGAGGGCTATCCCAAGAGCGTCTGCACCTCCATCAACGATGAGGTCTGCCACGGGATTCCGGATGAGAACATCATCCTGAAGGAAGGCGATATCGTCAACGTGGACTGCTCCACGATCCTGAACGGATATTTTTCCGACGGTGAGGTATCGGAGGAAAAGCAGCGGCTGGTACGTGTCACAAAGGAATGCGTGGAGATCGGCCTGCAGAACGTGAAGCCCTGGCGCTGCCTGGGCGATATGGGCGATGCGGTCCATCAGCATGCCTTAAAGAATGGTTATACGGTCGTCAAAGAAATCGGTGGCCACGGGATCGGACTGCAGTTCCATGAGGATCCTTTTGTCAGCTACGTATCCAAACCCGGCACGGAGATGCTGATGGTTCCCGGCATGTGCTTTACCATTGAGCCCATGGTCAACATGGGTACAGACAGAATCTATGAGGATGAGAACAACGGCTGGACCATCTATACGGGAGACGGCAAGCCGTCCGCCCAGTGGGAGATTCAGGTCCTCGTGACGGAAACAGGGGCAGAGGTCCTGACCTGGTAACAGGCTGACCGCTGATCATGCAAGATCATGAAAGATAAAACGGAGGTTTCATATATTATGCAGAACAAGGGTAAATACTACATTACAACGGCGATCGCCTACACATCCGGCAAGCCCCACATCGGCAACAGCTACGAGATCGTCCTGGCGGACGCCATCGCCCGCTACAAAAGGGCAGACGGCTATGATGTCCACTTCCAGACCGGTTCTGACGAACACGGCCAGAAGATCGAGAACCGCGCCCACAGGGCCGGCATGACAGCCAAGCAGTTCGTAGACAAGAACGCGGCCGAGATCAAGCGCCTCTGGGACCTGATGGATACATCCTATGACAGGTTCATCCGTACGACGGATCCGGACCATGAGATTCAGATCCAGAAGATCTTCCGCCGTCTCTATGAGCAGGGCGATATTTATAAAGGACATTATGAAGGCCTGTACTGTACAGAGTGTGAAGCCTTCTATACCGCTTCCCAGGTCGTCAATGAGGACGAGTGCCCCATCTGCGGCAGCAAAGTCCATCCGGCCAGAGAAGAGGCCTACTTCTTCAAAATGAAGAAATACGCGGACCGTCTGATCGACCATATCAATACCCATCCGGAGTTCATCCAGCCCGTTTCCAGAAAGAACGAGATGATGAACAACTTCCTTCTGCCCGGCCTGCAGGACCTGTGCGTATCCAGGACTTCCTTCAAGTGGGGCATCCCGGTGGATTTCGATCCCGGCCATGTCGTCTATGTATGGCTGGACGCTCTCAGCAACTATATCACCGGCATCGGCTATGACGCCGACGGCAATAGCACTGACCTGTACAAAAAGTACTGGCCCGCAGATCTCCACCTGATCGGCAAGGACATCATCCGCTTCCATACCATTTACTGGCCCATCTTCCTGATGGCCCTGGGCGAGCCCCTTCCCAAACAGGTCTTCGGCCATCCCTGGCTGCTGCAGGGCGGTGAGAAGATGTCCAAGACCAAGGGCAACGTGATCTACGCGGATGATCTGGCGGACATTTTCGGCGTTGACGCTACCCGTTATTTCGTCATTCATGAGATGCCCTATGAGAACGACGGCGTCATCACCTGGGAACTGGTCACAGAGCGTGTCAACACCGACCTGGCCAATACCTTCGGCAATCTGGTCAACCGGACCATTTCCATGACCAACAAATACTTTGGCGGCATCGTAGCCGACAAGGGCGCTGCCGAGCCTGTAGATGATGACCTCAAGGCGGTCGTGACTGCCGCTTATGACAAGGTCGAGGCCAAGATGGACGAGCTGCGTGTAGCGGACGCCCTGACCGAGATCTTCGGCGTATTCAAGAGACTCAACAAATACATCGACGAGACCGAGCCCTGGATCCTTGCCAGGGATGAAGCAAAAAAAGACCGCCTTGCCACAGTCCTCTACAACCTGACAGAGGGCATCGTGATCGGCACTTCCCTGCTGGCTCCTTTCCTGCCCACCACCGGCGCCAAAGTCATGGAGATGCTCCATACAGAGCTGCGTGACTTCGATACCCTGGGCGAGTTCGGCAAATATCCTTCCGGCACAAAAGTGACGGAGAAGCCCCAGATCCTCTTTGCCCGCCTGGACAAGAAGGAAGTCATGAAGAAGGTCGAAGTCATCATCGAGAAGCAGAAGGCCCAGGCCGCGGCCGAGGCAGCAGCCGACGCGGCAGCGGAAGCCGCTGAGAAGCAGAAGGCGGCCGGCAAGGCGGCCGAGGCGGAAGCGCCCAAGGCAGCCCCCGCCCCCGAAGCCAAAGACGCGGCAGCGGAAGAAAAGGAAGCCGTTCCGGAAGTCACCATTGACGATTTTGCCAGACTGCAGTTCAAGATCGGTGAGATCGTAGCCTGCGAGAAGGTCAAAAAGTCCAAAAAGCTGCTCTGCTCCCAGGTAAAGATCGGCGATGAGACCCGCCAGATCCTGTCCGGTATTGCCAAATACTATACGCCGGAAGAAATGGTCGGCAAAAAGGTCATGGTCATCACCAACTTAAAGCCCGCCAGACTGGCCGGCATGGAGTCCCAGGGCATGATCCTCTGCGCCGAAGACGCGGAAGGCAATGTCATCCTGATGACACCGGAAAAGGATATCGCTTCCGGCTCCGAGATCTGCTGATCACATATAAATAAACCAATCCCACCGGTCCCGGGGTCCGCGGACAATGCCTGCAAAGACATGCCCCGCGTCCCCGGGACCTGTTTATGCTGTTATGCCATGCTGTCAACGAGCTCAGAGCTCATGAACCACGCGCCAACTAGCTCACGTGCCAACGAGCTCAGAGCTCATGAACCGCGTGCCAACAAGCTCAGAGCTCATGAACCGCGTGCCAACGAGCTCAGAGCTCACGAACCGCGTGCCAACGAGCTCAGAGCTCATGAACCACGTGCCAACGAGCTCAGAGCTCACGAACCACTGAAAGGAGATTCTGATGAAATTCCTGGATATAGACGGCCCTTTTATGTCGCTGCTGACGGCCATTGCCGATATGATCCTCCTGAATCTGCTGACCCTGTTCTGCTGCCTGCCGGTCATAACAGCCGGCGCTGCCTTTACAGCCCTGCATTACGTGGTCCTGAAACAGGTAAGAGGAGACAGTCCCTATGTGATCCGGTCCTTCTTCAAATCCTTTAAGCAGAATTTCCTGCAGGCAACGGGCATCTGGCTCTTCTGCCTGATCATCATCGGTATTGACGCCATGGATATGGCCATCATCCTCAGGAACCCCGGCGCCGTGCCCGTACCGGTCCAGGGGGCTGTCATCGCGGCCTCTGTTCTGGTTCTGGCGGTCGCCATCTATGTATTCCCTCTGCTGGCAAGGTTTGAAAATACCATGGCGGGGACGGTCAGGAATGCCCTGATCATGGCAGCCGCCAACCTGCCCAGGACCATCCTGATGCTGGCCATCTACCTTTTCCTGCCGGCTCTTGTCAACATGAATACATCCCTGATCCCTGTCTTTATCCTGTTCGGCTTCA
>ONRU01000108.1 GCA_900320325.1 uncultured Lachnospiraceae bacterium | reverse complement strand
AGAAGGGCCCGGTAGATATCCCGGCGGGAAAGGCCCCGGTCGGCCGCCACCTTTTTCATGGCTTCCTTACGGGTCATCCCCTTTGACAGGTATATTTCCATATGCTCTTCCAGCGGGACCGTATCCCAGGATCTGTGTTCCTGCTCCGCCAGAGCATCCGGATCGGCGCCTGCCAGGATCAGTACATATTCCCCCCGGGGTTCATTCTCCTCATAATAGGAAAGGGCACTGTCCAGGGTCAGGGGGATGGCTTCCTCATATCTCTTGGTCAGTTCCCTGCAGAGGGTGATCCGGCGGCTGCCGCCCAGGGTATCCCGCAGCTCTTCCAGGGTGGTCTTCAGCCGGTGGGGCGCTTCATACAGTATGATCGTCCTTTCCTCCCGGACCAACTGGTTCAGGATTCTCTTATGCTCTTTTTTGTCGGACGGCAGGAATCCTTCAAAGCAGAACCTGCGGGCCGCCATACCGGACATGGTCAGGGCTGTGATCAGGGCGCAGGCTCCGGGGATGGAAGTGACCCGGATCCCTTCCTCTATACAGCGGGCCGCCAGGACTTCTCCCGGATCGGATATGGCCGGTGTGCCGGCGTCGCTGACGCAGGCGATATTCTCGCCCCGGCGCAGATGTCCGATCAGGACCTCCGCCTTATCGTATTTGTTGTATTCGTGGTAGCTGGTCAGGGGCTTTCTGATCTCAAAATGATTGAGCAGGCGGATGGTATTGCGGGTATCTTCCGCCGCGATCAGGTCCACACTCCGCAGTGTTTCCAGGGCCCGGGCGCTGATATCGCCCAGATTGCCGATGGGTGTCGCTACCAGATATAATGTTCCGTTCATATTTGCTTCCTTATTTGTAGGTATTTTACTTCCGGCTGTTTATGTTCCGACAAGGTATATACAGTCCATCGGTCATGTTTCTATTCCGCCGCCTCGGTACAGTCTCCCAATCATGTTATTTTGAGGCGGCCTCCATATGGTATCCCGATCATATTTATTTTCAGGCGGCCTCCATATGGTATCCCGAGCATATTTATTTTCAGGCAGCTTCCATATGGTCTCCCTGCCAGAAGCTGTGATGCCGTATTACTGATAATAAATATCCAGGATTTCCCGTGTATATCTGCCCGGGGCTTCATAGACGATCAGGGGTTTTTCCACCGTCAGCCTGGAGGCAGCCCCCAGCACGCAGTCCAGCAGGACCATGTTGGGTTCCTTGTCCGCGAAAGGATAGACCAGACGCATCCTTTTTGGCTCCAGATGGTGCCGGCAGAGGACCGTTATGATTTCCGCCAGGCGGAAAGGCCTGTGGACCAGATAAAAATGGCCTCTGGACCGCAGCAGGCGGGCCGCGGCCGCAGCCACATCCTCAAAGGTGCACAGGATCTCATGTCTGGCAATGGCCTTGGAAGTATCCGCCCCCACCAGCCCGTGGGAGCCGATCATATAGGGCGGATTGCAGGTAATAACGTCAAAAGAGGCAGCCGGAAACAGGTCCGCTGCCTCTCTGATATCTCCCTGCCGGATCAGTATCCTGTCCTCCAGACCGTTGAGCCGCACGCTCCTGGCTGCCATATCGGCACTTTCCTGCTGGATCTCGAGTCCTGTCAGGGAGGCGCAGCCGGTCCTGGACGACATCAGGATGGGAATGATGCCCGTCCCGGTCCCCAGATCCAGAGCCCTGCTGCCCGGTCTGGCCTGGGCGTACCAGGACAGGAGCACGGCATCCATGCCGAAACAGAATCTGTCCGGATCCTGAATGATACGCAGGCCGTCCCGCTGCAGGTCATCAATCTTCTCGCCCGGACGCAGATTCTGGTCTGCCGGTCTCCCGGTCTCCGGTTCATATATCATTTTTTTCTCCTTATTGAGACCGGCGGGCCGCCGGTCCGCGGCGCTGCCGGGCCGTGCCGGCCGGATCTGCCGCTGTGCTTCACATGTTCACACCGGAATCTGTCACAGGGCGGTTCATTCACGTAAACGGGACTTGCCGCTCTTTTTGTCTTCATGCTCCAGCTTCTGCAGTTCTTTCATTTCCCTGGAGCTGTTTTCCTTCTTTTCCTTGCGGGCCTGTCTGGCCTGACCGCGGCGGCGTCTGCGGACAATGGTAATATCATCCACGCCGTATTCGTGGTATTCCTTCTCGTTGTCGACTTCTACAAGGATCCGGACTGTCTGCCGCAGGACATTGACGCTCTCTACTTCTCCGACCAGCCCGTCGCTGCCGCGGACCTCATCCCCCTGGCGGGGCAGGTTCTTATTGAGCTCCTCATAGGTCTCCTCTTCATATTTCAGGCAGCACATGAGCCGGCCGCAGGCGCCTGAGATCTTGGTGGGGTTGAGGGACAGGTTCTGTTCCTTGGCCATCTTGATGGAGACGGGCACAAAGTCTGACAGATAAGCCTGACAGCAGAGCTTGCGGCCGCAGATTCCATAACCGCCAATGATCTTGGTCTCATCCCTGACGCCGATCTGACGCAGCTCGATCCGGGTCCGGAAGACACCTGCCAGGTCCCTGACCAGTTCGCGGAAGTCCACACGGCCGTCCGCCGTGAAATAGAAAAGGATCTTGCTGTTGTCAAAGGTATATTCCGCGTCGATCAGTTTCATGTCCAGATTGTGCCTGCGGATCTTTTCCTGGCACAGCCGGAAAGCCTCCCGTTCTCTGGCCCGGTTGGCTTTTTCCTTCTCCCTGTCCTCCTCTGTCGCCACGCGGATGACCTGCTTGAGAGGCTGGTTGATCTTGCGGCCGGAAATATACATGGGGTCTCCCACCACCGTACCGAACTCCACGCCTCTGGCCGTCTCAACGATGACATTGGCAGCCCGTTTGATCTCTATATCACCCGGATCGAAATAGTAGATTTTGCCGGCTGTCCGGAATCGGACGCCGACGACCTTCTTTTCGCCGGTCTGTTTTTTATCTGTTCCTTTTTCCATACATATAACCTTCTTAAGTTCACCGCCGGAAGCTGCTGTCCGCGGACGGAGCGTCCCGGTGGACCCTTCGGATCTCCAGCAGCAGCATCTCCATGGTCAGTGACGCGTTGACACTTAATTTTTCCCGTTTTGCCGCGTCCTGCAGAGCTGCGGTGATCTTCTCCAGAGCCCGGTAAGGCAGACAATCGGCAATGTTACTAATATACTGTACTTCCTCCTCAAAAATCAAGTCCCCCCTGCCGCCTGTGCTCTTATAAACCAGAATATCCCGGTACCACATGGAAGCCAGCTCCCGGAAGCCGGCGGCAGCGCCGGTCTCGGCAATCTCTTTGGCCTCTTTGGTGATCCGGTCGGCTGTCAGGGAAGGGATCTCCCGCAGGATACGGACGGTCCTGTCTCTGGTCTCCACAAAGGAAGCATCCTGGGAAAGCAGCAGGGCCCGGCCTATATTGCCCCGGGAAAACCGGGCGCAGAGTCCAGCCTGCGCGGCAGGAAGACCCTTTTTCTCCCGCAGGAAAGACGCAATCCTGCCCTCCTCCACCTGGCGGATCTGCATCACAACGCAGCGGGACAGGACGGTCGGCAGGAAGTTTTCGGTCCCGTTGGCCAGCAGAAAAAATATGGCATAGGCCGGCGGTTCCTCCAGTGTCTTAAGCAGGGCGTTCTGGCACTGGACATTGAGGGTCTCGGCATCCTCCAGGATATAGATCTTCCAGGGACTCCGATAGGGACGGATCTGGACGTCCGGCAGGAAGGGACGGATATCGTCTTTCACACTGTATTTAGGATAATTCTTCCGGGGCCAGACGATAATGTCAGGCTGATTGCCGCTCTGCACCTGCAGACAGGACAGGCAGGCCCCGCAGGGCTCCAGCAGGCCCTTCCGCTCCTGCAGATCATCGCACTGCAGGGCCGCGGCAAAAGTCCTGGTGATCAGCTCCTTGCCGGATTCCTTTTCCCCGCTGATGATATAGGCGTGGGAAACGCTGCCGGTCCTGAGCGCGTTCTGAAAATGGTCTTTGATGGCCTCCTGGCCGATGATACTGCTGAAACTATACAAGGGAATTCCTTCCTGGGATCATAACCGGCCGCCAAAGCAGAGTGAACACAGGCGGCCGCAGTCATTTTACACGGTCAGCGGCTGACGTCATTCCTGTCTGCGTCCAGCGGCTGACACGATTATATATACGGTCAGCGGCTGACGCAGTCCAGTATGTAGGCCGCGATTACTTCGGCGCAGGCGCTGCTGTCGCTGTTGTCGAAAATTTTATCAATGCCGGCCTCCCGCAGTTTTTCCGGAGCAAAATCCCGGCTGTCCGCCAGGAAACGGCGGCAGAGTTCGGCATATTTGGGTTCCTTCTGTTTCCGCTCTCTTCGCAGGGCCCTGGACAGTCGTTCCCCGTCCTCCACCTCCAGATAGAGGGGAATGACTTTATCCCGTCCCAGGTATTTCTGCAGGGAAACAAACATTTCCACGGTACCGATCAGCAGGCAGCTGGCCTTGTCCAGATCGATCTGACCGTCAATCTCGGTGTAATAATACCACTTGCCATGGACGGTATCATAGACCCGGTATTCCAGGACCTTATGGGCCGGGTGGTGGAAGTGACCAGACGGGTAAGGTCCAGGCGGGGGTCCTTCAGCAGTTTTCTGTATACGGTATCTTTTCCGCAGGCGCTCTTGCCAATCAGGCAGAAAATGTAATGCATGGCCGCCTTTTCCCTTTCTTTGCTATGTATCTGAAATTGCGAATAATCAAAAAATGGATCCAGCGGGACAGGAGCCGCTTTTTCTAACATATTATTATAGCAGATATAAGAAGAGGAGGCATCCGCTCTGTGAAGCGCCGCCTCCTCTTTCTTATGTCTCTTTTCTAATATTAGAGAATTACTGCCGGATCACCAAACCTCCATTACGCGGATGGTATTGGTGTTGCCGGAAACGCCCAGGGGAAGTCCGGCCGCCAGAACAACAGTGTCCCCTGTCTTGATCAGGCCGGCGCGCTTGGACGCGTCCACAGCAGACTCAAAGAGCAGGTCGGCGTTCTCTTCCTCGCCGATCTGGAGGGGGCTGACGCCGAAGAGCAGGTTCATCTGGCAGGCGGCCCAGCTGGCTGTGGTGCAGGCGATGATCTGGGTGTTGGGTTTATATCTGGAAATCTTTCTGGCTGTATATCCGGAAATCGTTACGCAGATGATGGCATCCGCGTTAATATCATCGGAAATCGTGCAGCAGGCATGGGAAATGGCCGTAGTGATGCCGGTCTTTCCGATCGTGACACCTCTGGTCCGGAGCCTTTCCTTGTAATCGATGTCCGCTTCCGTCGCTTCCGCGATTTTGGACATGGTCTTGACCGCCTCTACCGGATAAGCGCCCGAAGCAGTCTCGCCGGAAAGCATGATGGCTGTCGTACCATCATAGATGGCGTTGGCAACGTCCGTGGTCTCCGCCCTGGTCGGTCTGGGATTATGCATCATGGAATCCAGCATCTGGGTCGCGGTCACGACCTGCTTGCCCATCTGCTCTGCCTTATGGATGATCATCTTCTGAATGGCGGGTACCTTTTCAAGGGGTACTTCCACGCCCAGGTCACCGCGGGCGACCATGACACCGTCCGCTTCCTCCAGGATCTCATCAATGTTATTGACGCCCTGAATACTCTCGATCTTGGCGATGATCTGCATCTTGCTGTGGTTCTTATTCAGGATCTCCCGGATATCCTGGATATCACGGGCCGTCCTGGTAAAGGAAGCCGCGATCACGTTGAAGCCCATCTTGCAGCCGAACTCGATATCAGACTTGTCCTGAGCGCTGATAAAAGGCATGGACAGATCCGCGCCGGGCACATTGATGCCTTTATGGTTGGAGACAGGACCGCCGTTGACAACGGTACAATGGATCTCGGTCTCTGTTTTGCTGTCCACCTTCAGCTCGATCAGGCCGTCATCGATCAGGATGCTGCCGCCGACCTGAACATCTTCCGGCAGGTCTTTGTATGTAATGGAAGCCCGCTCCTGGTTGCCCAGAACTTCCTCTGTTGTCAGAGTAAAGGCATTTCCCTTTTCCAGGGTGATCTTTCCGTTCTCGAAATCACGCAGACGGATCTCGGGGCCTTTGGTATCCAGCAGCGCCGCTACCGGAACGCCCATCTCTTTCCTGAGGCGGACCAGGCGCTTGAACTTGGCTTCATGCTCCGGATATGTGCCGTGGGAAAAATTGAAACGCGCTACATTCATACCGGCGTTTATCAGTTCCCGGAGCTTTTCTTCACTTTCACTGGCAGGGCCGATCGTACATATGATCTTTGTTTTTCTCATTCTATCCTCCCTCTCGTCTTGTAGGAAAATGCCGCTGTTTACGCGGACTAACGGATGATACTTTGTCAGCCCTTCCGGGCACTGTATTTATTATAGCATTACCTGCAAATACAGTCCCTATTTTTTTGCTCCCTCCTTTCACCGGTGCGGGTGGTTTTTGGGCAGTTTTTCATCCCCCCTTCTCCGGAGGACCATAAATTTGCACTAGCATCCGCTGTTTTTTTCAACAGCTTTCCTGTATAATAACCACGTATATAATGGCATTGCTTCTATACCGGCTCATTATTTTTGTCATTCTCCGGCAAAGAGCCTGAAAGAGCCGGCCGTTATACAATACAGACACTGCGTGAATCAGACATTATATTTTGAAAGGAGTCACGATACATGATCAATACACAGAAGGTCGCGGAGGATATTTTGTGGATCGGCGCCAGCGACAGGCGCATCTCCCGTTTTGAGAATCTGTTCCCTCTCACCAACGGCGTTTCCTATAACAGCTATCTGCTGTTCGATGAGAAGACCGTTCTTTTTGATACAGCCGACTCGACCGTGGCCGGCCAGTTCTTTGAGAACCTGACCGCTTCCATGCAAGGCCGGAAGCTGGACTATCTTGTTATTCTCCACATGGAGCCTGACCACTGCGCCCAGATCGCCAGGGTCGTATCTCTTTTCCCTGATGTTACGCTGGCCGGCAGCATGAAAGCGCTGCAGTTCGCGGAACAGTTCTTCCCTGAATTGAAGAATGTGCCCCGCGAGGTCCTGAAGGAAGGTTCTGTCCTGAATACCGGCAAACATAACATCAGCTTTGTAGCGGCTCCCATGGTCCACTGGCCCGAAGTCCTGCTGGCATATGATGATGTCAACAAGGCTGTTTTCTCCGCGGACGCTTTCGGTACCTGGGGCGCTGTTGACGGCAGCATCTTCGCGGATGAGCATGATTATGAGAAGGAATATCTGGATGACTCCAGAAGATATTACGCCAATATCGTAGGCAAATACGGCCCGCAGGTCCAGGGCGTCCTGAAGAAAGCCGCGAAGCTGGATATTCAGATGCTGTTGCCTCTGCATGGTCCTGTATGGCGCAAGGACCTGGGCTATCTGCTGGATCTCTATCAGAAGTGGTCCACCTATACACCCGAGACAGAAGATATCACCATCGTTTACGGCACTCTGTACGGCAATACCGCCAGCGCGGCCATGGCTGCTTCCGCTGCCATCCGGGAGAAGACCGGCAAGACCGTCCATGTATTCGATGTGTCAGAAACAGATGTATCTTACCTGATCGACGCTGTATGGCGCTGCGGCAAGATCGTCCTCTTCTGCCCCACCTACAACAACGGCATCTATCCTCCCATGGAAGCTTTCCTGACAGATCTGGCGGCACTGGGCGTACAGAACCGCACTTTCGCGCTGGCTGAGAACGGCACATGGGCTCCTGTGACCGGTAAGCTCATGCGGGCCAAACTGGAAGGCCTCAAGAACTGCCAGGTTCTTGACACTGTCCTGTCCTTCAAGAGCGCTCTGCATGACGAGGCTGCCCTGGACGCCTTCGCTTCCGCGGTCGCCGAAGCGTAAACCGAAACCGGAGCAAACAGAATATTATCACACAGACAAACGGCGGTCCGCTGCTTCCCGGAAGGGTACAGCGGACCGCCGATTTTTATAATTATACCGGACTGTTCATAACGGACTGTTTATAACGGCATTTTTAATATTTATATATTGAGATTTTTGGAAAGTCATGCCTCGGAACCTGAAAACAGGCATAAAAAGCCACAGGATCCATCCTCGCAGCGGATCCTGCAGTTTTCCCTGTTAACAATCTGTATAGTCAGCTTCTGAGATCGATCCCGCAGTTCTCAAGCTTTTCTGTCATCTCATTCTGGGACATGACATTTCTGAGACCGATTACTTTGGCTCCGTTGTCAGCAGCAGCGCTGAACATGGAGACAAAGTTCAAGGGGCAGAGGACAATATCATAATTGCCCGCGATCTGCTTGCCTTCCGAAATAGAACAGTGATTGGTCCTGTCTACCTTATATCCCTGGGTCTTGATGACCTTTTCCAGAGTCATCGCCATCATCAGGCTGGTACCTGAACCATTTGCACAGCACGCCAAGATACTTACCATTTTGCCACTCTCCTTTACCAACACAATATAAGCAAAATCATTATAGTATACTTTTTTTAAAAATTCCATACAGCCGTCCATAAATACTTTATGAAAGATTCAGACGGCTTTCCGTCTGCCGCTCAAAGGCCGGAACGTACCGCCAGAGCCAGCAGTTCTTCCTCATTGGTCACCTGCATAAGCTCCGCAATCAGGTCTTCGCTGGACAGGATCACAGACAGCTGCTGCATGTTGTCCAGATGCTTTTCCGGATTGTCCGAGGCCAGCGTGAAGAACAGATTGGCGTACATGGCCGGATCATTCTCATCAAAGAAGACCGGCTTCTCTGTTTTCATGAAAGATATAGCCGTTCCCCGGACATTATCCCCGCACTGCTGGGAATGGGGCATGGCAACACCGGGCATCAGGACCATATAGGGGCCGTAAAGGTTGACACAGGCGATGATCTCTTCCGCATAGTTTTCGGTCACGGTACCGTCCGCGACCAGAGGCTGACAGCACTTGCGGATGGCGTCCTGCCAGTCTGCCGCTTCTTCTATAAAATTACAGTGCTTTTTTTCTACAAATTCTTTCAACATGGTCTTTTCCTCTTTGCCGGGGTTTTACTGCCTGCCGTTTTGATCTCCTCATTTTTTATTATAGATACTGCCGTGAAATTAGTGAATGGTTTTTTATCGTTTTTTACATCCTGTTGTACCAGCGCGGCGGACCCGCCCGCTGCGCCGCCCGCTCGGCAATCCCCCTCCTTGCAGGTCAACCCACCACGTATTATACTTGCTTTAGGAGGTCGTCCGCCACCTCTGAGGTCGTTTGCCGCCTCTGCGCTGATTACCTCTGAGCTCGTTTGCCCACTTTGGGGGTGTTTGCCCGTTAACCACCTCTGAGCTCGTTTGCCCAATTTGGGGGTGTTTGCCCGTTAACCACCTCTGAGCTCGTTTGCCCAAATATCAGATTCATAGAAAGTGAGTGTTGCATATATGTCTTTACTGAAAGCGGTTTTCTTTGATCTGGATGGTACGCTGTATAGTTATGATGACGCGGACGCAGTCGGCACCGCGGCGCTGCGGCGCCATGTGTGCGAGCGGCTGGATATTGATGAGGATCTTTTCTCACATACCTTTGATCAGGCCCGCAGGGATGTCAAAGCCCAGCTTCCGCCGACAGCATCCTGTCACAATCGCATGCTTTACATGCAGAGGCTCTGTGAGCTGTTAGACGTCAACCCCGTGGACTACGCGCCGGAAATGTATGACGCCTACTGGGATCATTTCCTGGACAGCATGGTCCTGTTTGACGGTGCCGGGGAGTGCCTGGAAAAATGCCGTTCCAGAGGACTGAAAACGGT
>ONRU01000109.1 GCA_900320325.1 uncultured Lachnospiraceae bacterium | reverse complement strand
TCCGGGCGGCCCGGGGAGACTATATCGGATTTGTAGACAGTGATGATCATGTCTCCTCCGATTATTTCGGCTCTCTGTACCGCGGGGCCTGCCGGACCGGGGCGGACATTATGATCGGCAGGACTGTGATCGAGGATGACGGCAGCCGCTATATCTATACCCTGCATGACAGTTATACACGGATCCCCTTTCTGCGGGGGCAGGAGGTCCGTGATTTTTTCTTTGACCAGGCCTTTGCCTGTTACAGCTGTCATACCATCTGGAACAAGCTCTATCGGACATCCCTCTGGCAGGACATTCTGGAGGATGCGGAGAAGGCGGAGGGCCCCCTCACCATGACAGAGGACATAGCATTTTCGACTATGCTTTTTTATCACGCGGACTCCGCGGCCAGTGTGCCGGACGACGCGTATTTTTACGTCCGCCGCCGGAACGCCGCAACCGATAGCGGCAGGATCTCCGGAAAAGCCTTCCGGACTAAAGTCAACGATATCCGCCGGGCCTTTGACCTGGCGGAAGCTTTTCTGCGGAAACAGGGCGCGGATCCGGTCTGCCTCGGTGCCGTGCAGGCGGGCCGGGACCGTTACGCCAGGCTCTGGAGGAGCCTGGCCCGCAGCGCTTTCCGGGGCCGGCGTCTGGAGGAGGCGGAAGCCCTTCTGGCCGGCCTGAGCGGGACCCGGGAACAAAGCCGGCCGGAGGACCATTTTCCGGAATCGATCACCTGTCCATGGAGGGGCGGACTGGAATATATCAAGGACCAGATCCTGGACAGCAGCTGCGCCTGGATCAGTTTTGACTGCTTTGATACCCTGGTCCGCAGGCCCTTCCGGGAACCTTCCGACCTGTTCCGCCTTCTGGATCCATGTTACCGGGAGCTGACCGGCTGTCCTCTGGAATTTTCCGTCCTCCGGGCCGAAGGCGAGCGGATGGCCAGAAACCTGCGGGGAAGGCAGCATCCCGGCGAGGAGGACATCCGGCTGGAGGAGATCTATGACTTCCTGTCCCGCCGTTACGCGGTCCCGGCCGATACGGCAGCGCGTATGATGGAAGAGGAAATCCGGCTGGAGGAACGGTATGTCCGGACCAGGGAGAGCGGCCGTCAGCTCTTTGAACTGGCAGAGGCCGCCGGGAAACAGATCGTCCTGATCACGGACATGTATCTGAGCCCGGAAACAATCGCGGGAATCCTGAAGTCCTGCGGCTATACAGGATACCGGGGCCTTTATATTTCCGGTCAGTACCGGAAGCGCAAGGACAGCGGCGGGCTCTTCCGCCTGGTCCTGGAGGATCTGGGGGCCGGTCCCGACGACATGCTCCATATCGGGGACAGCTGGAAGGCGGATATAGAAGGCGCCGGCCGGGCCGGGATCCGGTCCGTTTTTCTGCCGGCCGCCCGGGAGAGCTTTGCCGGCCGGATCCGGGACTACAGGACCGGCCGCTGCGCGTCCATCTGGAAGACCTGCGCGGGCAGCCTGATCGACAGAAGGAAGACAGAAGGAATCCTGGCCTTCCGCTGCATGCAGGCCATGGCGGCCGAACGGTATTTTGACAATCCTTACAGGCCCTTCGATCCGGCGTCGGATTTCAACGCGGACCCGGGGCTGATCGGGCATTACCTGCTGGGCATGCATATGGCCGGCCTGACCGCCTGGATCCGGGAGACCTGCCGGGACCGTCAGTACAGAAAGCTCTGGTTCCTGGCCAGGGACGGCTGGCTGCCTTTCAGAATCATGAAAGAGGAAGAGGACCGGAAAGAGGAAGAGGACCGGAAAGGGGAAGAGGACCGGAAAGAGGAAGCTGACAGGAAGGCGAAAGGCAACAGGATAGAAGAAGCCGGCTCCGGAAGGGAAATCCCTTTCGAAACGGGCTATCTGTACTGCTCCAGAAGGGCCATGCTGCCCTTCCTGCTCAGGGACCGGACCGCCTTGTTCCATCCGCCTTCCGTTCCGGAGCATCACAGTCCTGCATCCATTCTGGATCTGTATGCCTTTTGTACCCGGGAGGAGTTCGACAGGCAGGCGTTTCTGCGGATGCTGGGACGCAGCCCCGGGCGCAGGTTCGCGGACCGGGAGGATTTTGAAAGGTTCATCGGGGCTTTTCTGGAAGAGGCTTATGACGGACAGCGGCATGAAGCGGCCCGGGACAGGATCCGCCGCTATTTCTCCCGGATCGGTCCCGGTCAGGCGGCCTTTGATATGGGCTACAGCGGCAGAATCCAGGAGGCGGTCTGTGCGGCCGCCGGCTGTCGGGTAGATGTGCTCTATGTGCATGAAGACGCGGCCCGGTCCGGCCTTTATAAACAGGCCGGCGGCTTTCAGAGCCTGTGCTTCTATCCTTTTCATCCCGATATTACCGGCATGCTGCGAGAGTATCTGTTCTCAAATCCCGATGGGACATGTACAGGCTATGACGGGCAGGGCCCGGTCCTGGAGGAACGGCAGCCGGACAGCGCGGACATACTGGTCCACGGGGTCATGCAGCGGGAAGCCGTCTGCTTTGTCCGGGAGTACAGAGAACTGTTCGGAGATTATAAAGATCTGATGCAGTGCTCCGGCCTGATCTGCTCCCTGCCATTTGAGGGCTGGCTGCGCCATATGACCGTCGCGGACCGCCGCCTGTTTGCGGTCTCCGAATTTGAAGATCTTGTATACGGGGGCGGCCGCCAGATCAATGTAGAGGCCCTGTCGGAGCGGCAGCAGCGGGAAGCGGACCTGGAGGAAGCCGGTATGGCTGTCCCCGCTCCCGTCCCGTCCGCCGGAATCACTGGCCCGGGGACCGGAGCCCGGCGGGAAAAATGGAAACGAAAGGTCAGAAACTGCCTGCGGAGGATCCGATGCCTGCTGATTGGATGGCGGCGGAACGACCGGAATGAAAATGGAGCGTGATTCGCGGATGGCGGAAGAGAAACGGGAAGAAATGGATTACAAAAAAATATGTCCGGGCTGTATGAAAGAACGTTCCAATCCGGCCGGCCCCTGTGAATTCTGCGGCTATGATCCGGCGCTGCGGGAACCGGCGGAAGACAGCCTGGCACCGGGCAGCCTTCTGGCTGGCAGATATCTGACCGGGCGGATCCTGGGCCGGGGCGGCTTCGGGATCACCTATCTGGGACTGGACCTTCAGCTGCAGGTCCGGGTGGCCGTGAAGGAGCTTTTTCTGAAGTCTGTGAACCAGCGGGACCGGGAAAGCGGACTGGTCCTGGCAATCGCCGGGAAAGAGAGCCTGTTCGCTTCCTGCCGCGGCCGCTTTCTTCGGGAGGCCCGGGTCCTGGCTATGCTGGATGAGAAGGACGCGGAAGGGATCGTGACCGTCCGGGATTTCTTTGAAGAAAATGGAACTGCTTATATCGTGATGGAGCATATAGAGGGAATGACCCTGCGGGAAAAGATCGGCCGGGAAGGCCGGATAGACTACCGGCAGATGATGGCGTATATTCGTCCCTTCTGCCACGCCGTCATGAAGATCCATTCCTTTACGGTCGTCCACAAGGATATCAGCCCCGAAAATATCATGATTACACCGGAGGGCCGTGTCCGGCTGCTGGATTTCGGCGTTGCCTGCGGTCCGGAGCCGGATCCGGAGGGAGAGCCTGTCAGTTATAAACAGGGCTTCGCGGCACCTGAGCAGTACAGCCGCGGCGGCAGCATCCGACCCTCCACAGATGTTTACGCGGCGGCAGCTGTGGTGTATTACTGTCTGACAGGACACCGTCCCGCGGCCGCGCCCGAACGCCAGATGGGACAGCCCCTGCGCCCGCTCCGGGAATGGGGCTGCCGGATCCCCAAAGGAGCGGAGCGGGCCATCGGCAGGGCCATGTCCCTGCGCCAGACGGACCGCTTCCAGACCATGGAAGCCTTTCTTGGGGAACTGGAAAAATATGAAGGAGGCAGGCCCGGTTTTCTGCTGCCGGCCGCTCTGCTTGTCATGATTCTGCTGCTGGCCGCTGCCGGAATCCGGGCCGGGATGCTGCCTGTGCCTGATCTTCGGCAGCCGCGGCCGAATGCGGAAATGCGGGAAACGCCGGAAACGCAGGAAGCGGTTGATTCCGGTGCCGGACAGACTTTCCCTGAGACGGATGGGGATGGACCGGCCCCGGCAGGGCTGCCCGCAGCGGAGGATACTCCTCCTGCAATGGCAGGAACAGAGGATAAAGCAGATACAGATAATCCGGCTGCAGATATGGCATTTACAGGTATATCAGCATCAGACGTGCGGGAGACCGGACTAGACCCGACGGAAAATGCAGCGGACATACCGGCCTTCGGGAGGACGGTCCCGGAAAGCATGCCTGTCGGTGATCTTGCCGGGACCGTAACCCTGGCTTCGGCTTACGACACCGCCGTGATGGTATCCGTTTCCCAGGATCCTGACTTGGAGGAGCCGGAGCTGATTGTCTGGACCAGGGTCTGGGATGAGACCCAGCAGTTCCGCTTTGTGCTGCAGACGGACGCGGAAACAGGCTATAGGATTTATCCGGTCTGGAGGCAGGCAGATGGAGAAGACACGAAATGTCTGGAATACAACCGGGATTCCGGTCAGATCCTGGTCCGGCAGGAATCCGACAGTCCCGATCAGCTCTTTCGGGTCATCCGGGCCCGGCAGGACCGCTTTCTGCTCCAGGCTTCGGACGGCGGAGTGCTGGGCTACAGCCTGCATCCGGACGGAACCGCCGACGGATGCGGGATCCGTGTCCGGAATTATGAAGAGTTCAGGGATCCTTCCTTTGCGGAATGGACCATAGAAGCAGTCTCGTCAGAATGAGCGGGCGTTTACGTACCGCTTTTCCTTTGGCGGCAGACAAAACCAAAGAAAACAAGAAAATGTCTGCCATGACCCACTTCAGCCGGCAGACAAAACCAAAGAAACCAGAAAAATGTCTGCCATGACCCACTTCTGCCGGCAGACAAAACCAAAGAAACCAGAAAAATGTCTGCCTGGTTTCACTTTTGCCGGCAGACAAAACCAAAGAAACCAGAAAAATGTCTGCCATGTCCCACTTCTGCCGGCAGACAAAACCAAAGAAACCAGAAAAATGTCTGCCATGTCCCACTTCTGACGACAGACAAAACCAAAGAAACCAGAAAAATGTCTGCCATGTCCCACTTCTGACGACAGACAAAACCAAAGAAACCAGAAAAATGTCTGCCAT
>ONRU01000111.1 GCA_900320325.1 uncultured Lachnospiraceae bacterium | reverse complement strand
TTCGCCGATGCCCTGGCCGGGGACAGGGCGCGTGCGGCCGTGGAAGGAGGACCCTGCCTGTTCAGTGCCCGCGAGGTCATCGCGGAGGTCTCGGAACGTACCGGAAGGACCCTGTATTTTGACTATTCCGAGGGAAAAGCCTATCCCGGCGCCGGAGCGGATCCGCTGCCGGAAGAGGATCAGGAGATCGAAGGCTTCGCCTCCTACGTCAGATTCCATATGGGAACGATTTCGGATATCCGCTTTCACAGCCATAAGACCGGCCTGACCCCCCAGGAGTACCTGCATCTGCGCATGCCCTTTGAGGTGGCGGCCGCTCTGGATCTGCCTCTGGTCCTGACACTGCCGGACATGTCCTACCGCAAATATCTGGCATATGCCCTGGAGGAGGCGGACAAGACGTTCCGCGACCGGGTCATGGAGGCGTTCGACGGAATCCTTTACAGCACCGTGGACAAGTATCTGGAACTGATCGACAGGCTGCAGGAGGCTTTCCGGGTCCGGGACCTGAAGATCGTCCACGGCCGTGACCGGGACCTGTTGGAGAAATATTACACGGAAAGGGTGCCTTTTATCGAGCGCCGCAGTATCCTGAAGAATCTGACCGGAATCCCGGAAAAGATGGAACCGGTCAAGGACTATATATCCATGCCGGCCCTGCCCTATTACCTGGAACGGGCGGACTGGATCCTGGAAGTCAACAGCGTTGTGGAAGCGGACTCTTTGCGCAAATGTATGAAGGCCCACAGGGGTGCCGCGCAGTTTGCCTGTATCATGTTCCCGGAACTGCGCAGCGCGGACGGGATCCATACCATGTATTACGCGCCGCCCGAGTACAAGGAATACGGCAGCTATCCGCTGGATTTCCATGAAACAGAAGAAGGGGAGAACAGTGAGCAGGAAAGCTAAGATCAGGGGAATACTGGGAAAAAAGGGGATACACAACTATGATATTGTCATATTCCTGCTTTTCATGGCGCTTCTCTTCCTCCTGAAAGGGAACGTACCATACCTGCAGGACCTGGTCAGCTTCCGTTCCGAAATTTCCCTGGGATATATAGCGAAACAGCAGGGGGACCGGATTTATGTGATCGATTCCGGACACAGCCGCCTGCTCTGTTTTGATACAGCCGGCAATGAAATATTTGAGGTCACCGATCCCTCGGATGACGGGGAGAGTGTTCTGTATATAGATGATATCGCGCCGGATGAGGACGGCCTGTATCTGTCCGCTTCCGAATGGGACGGCATGCAGATCGCCCGGGAGGTCATCCTGCGTCTGGACCGGAATGGACAATATGTCAACACCGTCGTGTCCCGGGACTATGACGGTAAATCTGTCAATAAGCACAGATTTTACGGGACCGTATCGTCGGAAGATGATCTGGTCTGCGCGGAATGCCTGGATGACAGCATCCTGCTGCACCGGATCGATCCGGAGACCCTTTCCGACGATGTGGAGACACTGGTCTGCCGGGATGCTTTCAACGCGGTCGGGGATATTGTTTTTGACGCGGATCTGCAGCCGGTCATTCTGGCTAAGAACGGAAAGATTAGCCGTTACCTGACCGGCCGTACTATGGAAACGGTCTATTCGACGGAGTGGGCCGGTGAAGAAGACCGCGTACCGTATCGTCTGGGCATCTTTGGGGACCGGGTCTGTTTTATGGATATCCGCGGCGGGCAGATTGTTCAGGCCGATCCGGACGGGCGCAAAGGCCTGGTCTGTTATGACGGAACGGATTCACAGACCGTCGCTTTTACCCCGGAGGGGGATATGCTGCTGACAGAGTCGGACGGTGTCCGGGTCAGCGGGGCGCAGGACCGTCTGTATCTGGATTTTGCCAGGCCCGGCGCCATGATCCGGTACCAGATCCTGATCCTGGCCGGCCTGACAGTTCTGATGCTTCTTTTCGTCTTTCTGCTGATCCGTATTATTATGCAGCTGACGCGCCATCAATATACGCTGACCCAGGGCGTGGCCTTTGCCATCATCGTGTCGGTCATCGTCGTGACCGGCCTGATCAGCGGCATGCTGCTGCATTCCTTCCGGGTCACCTATAAAGATAAGATCAAGGAGCAGCTGGAAGGCGCGGCCTATGCTGTGGCCAGGCAGATTTCTGAAGAGGAGATGGACAGCATCCGGACCACCGCGGATTATGAAGGGGAGGCTTATCGTTCGATCAGCGCATTGATGGAAAATAACCTTCCCGCGGAGCAGGAATTCTACAGTCAGATTTACTGCAATATCCAGCGGATGGATCTGGAACAGGATACGGGTTATGCCATTGCCTATCTGGACCGGTCCATCGGCGTGTATTTTCCCCTTGATGAATTTGAAACGGACGGGGTCCGCCGGGTCTATGAAACGGGCGCTCCCGTATGGGATGATGAATCCTCGGATGTGTCAGGGACCTATCTCGCGGTCAAAGTCCCCATTCTGGGAGATGGGGACAGGGTAGTTGGCGTTGTCTCCGTTGGCGTTGACATCAGTGTCATCAATGAGACCCTGAACGCGATGCAGAACCGGGTCATCCTGTCTGTCATTGTAATTGCCATGCTGCTCTGGGTAGTGGCGGCAGAATCCATGTCCTATATACTGGCAGGGGACTCTAAGTCCAAAAAAAAGGCAGATGGGGAGGAACAGACTTTCCCGGCCCAGCTGATCAGAATGCTGGTATTCCTGGTATTCAGTGCCTACAACCTGTCCTCGACCTTTCTGCCGGTCTATGTACTGCGCAACAGTGAGCTGTTCCACGGAGAACTCAGGAACCTGGCGGCGTCCCTGCCTCTGACAGTCAATATCTTTGCCCTGGGCATCATGTCCCTGTTCTGCGCGGGCCTGGTCCGCAGGGCCGGCATGCGGCGGATCATGATATGGGGGGCGGCCTTTGCCCTGTGCGGCAATCTGCTCCTGCTCCTGATCCCCCATTATTTCGCGATTTTCCTTGGGCTCCTGCTGGATGGTATCGGGGAAGGCCTGATCATGAATGCCCTTTATGTGATCCTGACCTATATCCGGAATGAGGAGGACAGGCGGAACGGCTTCTCAATCTACAACGCGGCGTATCTGTCCGGCGTCAATTTCGGCATGCTGGGCGGATCGCTCCTGGCGGTCGCCTTCGGGCAGCGGCCGGTCTTCCTGGTCTCCGTACTGACCTGGGCCCTGCTGATGGGTCTGGGACTGTATCTGGTCAGGAATCTGGAAGGCATGCTGACAGAGGAGCTTTCCGCCGAAGGCGGGACGGAAGACAGGGAAGAGGAACAGAAGGAGGCTGCGTCCGCGCTGCAGTTTATTTCGGACAAAGCGGTCCTGAGCTTTATCCTGCTGATCCAGAATCCCTATATTGTTTTTAACAGCTTTGTCTTTTATCTGGTTCCGCTCTACTGCAGCGCGCGCGGATATGAAGAGACAATTGTTTCGATCCTGATCATGCTGTATTCGCAGATCGCCGTATTGTCCGGTGATTATCTGACAGAGCATGTATCCGCCCGGTTCGGAGACAGAGCCATGTATGTGGCTCTGCTGATGAATGTCGCGGCAGTCCTTCTCTTTGCCCTGACCGGCAGTATGGACGGACTGATCTTTGCCCTGATGATCCTGGGGTTCAGCGCCGCCTTCGGCAAACCGGTCCAGCCATTCCCCGCAGTCAGCGAGCTGTTCCGGGGTGGTGTTCAGTACTTCCTTCCGGATGTTTTCATTGGGAATGACGAAGAGGGTATCCACCTTTTCCTTCAGGGCTTCGATACCCGCCAGGGAGGTGTACGAAGGAGCATAGAGGTCGAGGGAGGTGCATCTCGCGGCTTCAGAAGCCGAGATGTGACCGTCTTCGTTGTAGTCGAGTCCCTTGGTCCACAGCAGGTAGCTCTTGAAGCTGCTGTCTTCGAAGACAGGCTCCACATAAGTGCCGGATTCCTGGGTGACGGACATGGTCTTGATGGTAGCGCCCTGGGCATCCAGGAGGGCTATGGTGGCAATCCTCTGCTCGGGAGTGGTGTTCTCGGAAACAGTGAGTTCTATGGTCTCGTTCCGCATGGCTCCGGCCTTGGTTACCACGTAAGATACCCAGGTCTCGGATTCTTCGTCGATGGATACGGTGTAATCAACATTGGTGACTACGGGTATTTCAACCACGGCACCCTTTGCAGGAACTTCGGCAGCCGGTGCCGTTACAGTGAGCACGCCGCCTTCGAAATTGAGGGTACGGATGTCGCTCTTGCCCTTGCCCGTCGCGGCATAGAGGAGAACCTTGCCCTTGTCTGCACCTTCCTCGGGAGCGGTAACCTTTACCACGCCGCTTTCGTTGTCGGTCTTTTCCACTTCCGCCCACCACAGGCCGCCGGCGATGGCGTCGACCTTGGTCTCGGAATCAGCGCCTACGAGGGTGTAGGGGATTTCGGTGGTGGCACCGGCTGTGACGTCGTAACTCTTGCTGTCATCCACCTTGATGGTGAAGTCCACGTCGAGTGGGATGTAGATCTTGGTGCCGTCCACAAGGGTGAAGATCACGTCGGACTTGGTTTCCTTGACGGATTTGAAGATGGAGTCCCCGCCGGATACGGTGCTTGTCGCAGGACCTACGACTTCCCAGGTCTCGCCGTCGAAGGATACTTCCCAATTGTCCTCATTGATACGGAGTTGCGGGGTCTTTCCGTCTTGTCCGTTCAATCCGTCGGCGCCCTTTTCGCCTGTTGCCCGCACGGGCTGTCCGTTAACCGTAAGCCATTCGCCGTCGAGGGTCCAGTAATAAACCCCGCCGCTTTCCTTGACTCCGATCACCGGGGTGTGTCCGTCCTCACCATTGGCGCCGTCCTTTCCGTCTGCGCCGTTGTAGA
>ONRU01000127.1 GCA_900320325.1 uncultured Lachnospiraceae bacterium | reverse complement strand
TGGCCCTGGCTCTGGTCCGCTACGGTTTTAAGGTCTCGGAGATCTTCGCTTCGCCGGCCCCTGAATATTATGTATACATACGGCATCTGGCGGCCCTGAGTCCTGATACGAAGATCCTGTCCAACCTGGATCCTTCCATGCTGCATTATCAGGCAGAAGGACCTGCCGTCACCATGACGATTGGCAAGGATGCCGGCTATTATCATCCGGAATGTCCCGGCGTCCAGTGGAACCAGGATATCCAGCCCTTTGGCCACGATGGTGTCAGAAGACTGTTTGACGCCCTGTACCGGGCAGCGGAGGAAGGATCCAGAGATTCCTTTGAATCCACCATTGTTCTGGGTACCGGAGCGGCAGTACCAAAGAAAGAGAGTTCCGCCCTGCTGGAAGCGCCCGCCTGTAAAGGTCTGCGCAGGCATCTGACCCCCTTCGCGCCGGATCAGTCCGGGGCGGTATCGGTCCTGTACGAGATGGGCGGCATTATAGTCATCTGCGACGCTGGCGGCTGCGCCGGCAACATCTGCGGTTTTGACGAGCCCAGGTGGTTCGGGGAAAAGAGCGCTGTATTCAGCGCCGGCCTGCGGGATATGGATGCCATTCTGGGCAGGGATGAAAAGCTGGTCGAGAAGCTGAAGAAAGCCGCTGATCAGGTGCCCGCCTCCTTCGCGGCGATCATCGGAACTCCTGTGCCCGCAGTAATCGGGACGGATTTCCGGGCCCTGGAGAGGATGTCGGAAAAAGCGACAGGCCTGACAATCCTGTCCATCGATACCGACGGCATGCACTGGTATGACCGGGGCGCTGAAAAAGCCTTTGAAGCCCTGTTCAAGACCTTCTGCCGGGACCGGAACGAAGATCCGGAACAGTATAAAGATTCGAAACAGAACGATCACCAGATACAGAATGACCCTTCGGCTTTATATGCCGGTACACCAAAGATTGGTGTACTGGGTGCAACGCCCCTGGACCTGAATGATACAAAAGCAGCGGACAGGCTCCGCCGGAAGATTCTGGAAGAGACCGGCAAGACCGCGGTCTGCTACGGAATGGGCGCTTCTCTGGAAGATGTCCGCCGGGCAGCAGGTGTAAGTGAGAACCTGGTCGTCTCCCCGGCCGGCTTTTCCACAGCTGTCTGGATGGAGAAAAAGTTCGGTATTCCTTACCGGGCGGATCTTCCGCTGGCAGAAGAATATCTGCCGGAAGAGGATCTCTCCGGAAAGAAGATTCTTGTCGTTCATCAGCAGGTCATGGCAGACTCTCTGCGCAGAAGACTGGAAGCGAAAGGTGCCGCCCATGTTGACTGCGCGACCTGGTTCATGTTGAAAAAAGAGCTGGGACGTCAAGAGGATATCCGATTGAAAGAGGAAGAGGATTTCACGGACCTGGTTCGGGAAGGCGGATATGACCTGATCCTGGCCGATCAGGCCCTGCGGCCTCTGGTGCCGGACTATCAGGGAGCCTGGATCCACGTACCGCACTTCGCGGTCTCAGGATCATAAGATATCCAGTCAGTTTCTCGGAGATTGAATCTCCGAGAATCCTTGCCAAAAAATCTTGAAAGATATCCATTGAAAGATCCATTAAAAACAGAACTTTACGTTCAGGAAAAATCCAAACCATAAAACTGATACAAAACAGATTATAAAACTGACACATAACATAGTATAAAACCTGATACATAACACATTGATATAGAGACATACCAACCAAAAAGAAACAGAAGGAGAACTGTATGGCGCCGGATGCTGTATACACAAAAAGAATAAGGGTCTATGGCATCGTACAGGGCGTCGGTTTCCGGCCCACCGTTTCCAGACATGCCATGGAAACAGGAATCCGGGGCAGCGTATGCAATAAAGGTCCTTATGTGGAGATATTTGCTCAGGGGACTGAAGCCGAGATAGCCGCTTTCCTGGACGCGCTGGAGGAGAGGCCGCCCCGCCGGGCCGCCATCCTGAAGATCGACTGCAAGGATACGGAGACAAAGACGGAATTCACGGAGTTCTCCATTATTGAAAGCGAGAAGACACAGGGAGAGATATTTGTTTCTCCCGATATAGCGATCTGTGATGACTGTAAAGCGGAGATGGAAGATCCTTCCGACAGACGCTATCAGCATCCTTTCATCAACTGCACCTGCTGCGGTCCCAGGCTGACCATTCTGGACGCTCTGCCTTATGACAGGGAGCGGACCAGTATGAAGGAATTTCCCATGTGCCCCCGCTGCGCGGAGGAATATTACAGCCCGGAGACCCGGCGCTATGACGCCCAGCCGGTCTGCTGCAATGACTGCGGACCGGAGGTCTATCTCGTGGGAGATATCAAAATGCGCAGGCCCGCTGGACCGGACAGGATCCGCGGAACACGAGCGATTACGGAAGGTACGATGAATATTCCGGAGAGCATGCCGGACCGGATTCGGGGCAGGCAGGCCATCACAGCGGCCCGGCGCACCATTCTGGAGGGCGGCATTGTGGCTGTCAAAGGCATCGGCGGTTTTCATCTGTGCTGCGATGCCTCCAACGAGGAGGCAGTCCGTCTCCTGCGGACCCGCAAAAAGAGGCCCATGAAGCCCTTCGCGGTCATAATGCGGGATGAAGAGACAGCAGACCGGGAATGCCGGATTACTCCCCGTCAGCGGGAGATCCTGACCGGCCATCAGAAGCCCATCCTCCTGCTGGACAAAAAGGAAGGCGGGAAGCTCTGTCCTTCCATCGCGCCTGATAATCCCAAAGTAGGAGTCATGCTTCCCTATGCCCCAGTGCAGATATTGCTCTTTGATTACGACGATGGCTTGGAGATGCCGGATGTTCTGGTCATGACCAGCGGCAACATCAGCGGAGCTCCCATCTGCAGGGATGATGAAGAAGCGGTCCGGGAATTGTCCAGCCTGTGCGACTGTATCCTGTCCCACAACCGGAAGATCCGGATCCGCTGTGATGATTCGGTCATGGACTTCTATCGGGACAAGCCCTATATGATCCGAAGATCCAGAGGCTATGCTCCTCTGCCTTATCTGCTGAGCCTGTCCCTCAAAGGCAGTGTCCTGGCAGTAGGCGGGGAACTGAAAAATACCTTCTGTATAGGAACAGGCAGCTTGTTCTATCCATCCTCCTATATCGGAGATCTGGCCGACCTTCGGTCCGTAAAGGCTTTGCAGGAGACCATAGGCAGAATGGAAACGCTTCTGGAAGTCAGGCCGCAGGCGGTAGCCTGTGATCTGCATCCCAAATATAATTCGACTGCTGTGGCGGAAGAGACCGGCCTGCCGGTCATCCGGATCCAGCATCATTACGCCCATATCGTTTCCTGCATGGCGGAGAACGACTGGTCGGGTCCGGTCATCGGCGTCTCCTTTGACGGGACCGGCTACGGGACCGATGAGACCATCTGGGGCGGTGAGATCATGACAGCGGACCTGTCCGGATTTGACAGGAAGGCCAGCATCCGGCCCTTCCTGCAGCTGGGAGGCGACGCTTCTTCCCGGGAAGGCTGGAGGATCGCGGCTTCCATGATCTATGCCGTGACCGGGCAGCGTGACAGGACCATAGAGCTGCTGCGCCAGCTGGACCTGTGTGATGAAAAAACAGCCCGCTTCCAGATTCTGATGGCGGACAAAGGCATCAACAGTATCCTTTCCACCAGCGCCGGCCGCCTGTTCGACGGGGTCAGCGCCCTGTTGGGAATCCGCAAATCCTCTACCTTTGAAGGTGAGGCCGCTACAGCCCTGCAGTTCCGGGCGGAAGCGTATGCCGCGTCCGTTGGCCAGGAATCATCTGCTGCGTCAAGTGGCCAGGAATCATCTGCTGCGTCAAGTGGACAGGAATCGTCTGTTGCGTCAAGTGGACAGGAATCATCTGCTGCGTCAAGTGGAAAAAAATCATCTGCTGCGTCAGGCGGACAGGAATTCAAGGTTTTCGAGGATTTCGGAGATGATCTTCCTTTATTGGATCTGACCGGAGAGAGGATCCTACTGAATACAGACGGTCTTTGGAAAGTGCTTTTGGAAGCCAGGATGGCAGGAGAGGATCCGGACAAACTCGCTTACTATTTCCACAGGACGTTGGCCCGGCAGATCTGCGCGGCTTGCTTTAAGGTCTCAGAAGATACAGGTCTGCGGACAGCGGCCCTCAGCGGCGGCGTTTTCCAGAACCGCCTGCTGCTGGATCTGGTCCAAAGTGAGCTGGAAGAAGC
>ONRU01000179.1 GCA_900320325.1 uncultured Lachnospiraceae bacterium | reverse complement strand
AAGGACGCCGGCGCATTCCCTTCTGCGGATTCCCTGCCGGCAAGTTTGCGGCTTTCGACAGTCCGGACAGCGTTGCCGGTCAGGATCTGCCGCTTTTCCTGATCCCTCTCACTGCATAAGCCCAGCAGATATTCCTCTATGACAGCCGGGGAGCAGGCGATCCCGGCCCCCTGGCTAATCAGCAGGTTGCATCCATCACTGAGGCTGTCGCAGACCCGGCCCGGCAGAGCGAAGACATCTCGTCCCTGAGCCAGAGCGTGATCGGTCGTGATCATAGTTCCGCTTTTTAGCCGGGCTTCGATGACCAGCAGGACATCCGACAGGCCGCTGATAATCCGGTTGCGCATGGGGAAATAGGACTTTTTGGGCTGGGTGCCCGGCGGATATTCGGAAATAAGCCCGCCCTGTTCGATCAGGTCATAATACAGGTCCGTGTTTTCCCGGGGATAGCAGATGTCGACGCCGCTGCCAAGGATCGCGTAGGAACGACCGCTCCCCCGCAGGGCGGCCCGGCCGGCGATTCCGTCAATGCCGCAGGCCATGCCGCTGACGATGCCGATTCCCCGAGAGGACAGATAGGAAGCGAACTGCCTTGCCTGGTCCTTTCCATAAGCGTCCGCGTTACGGGTCCCGATGATGGCTGTGACCGGAAGTCCTTCGGCCGGGAGCCTTCCCTTGTAATAGATACCATAAGGAGGATCTGGTATTTCCCGCAGTCTGGATGGGTAAAGGCTGTCCTCCAGGGACAGGAACCCGATTCCGGCGGCGGTCAGTCCCGCTCCGACCTCTTCTGCGGTGCGGGATTTGGCATGGGTGATTGCCTGGGCGGTCTTTCCGCCGTCCCCGGGCAGGGATTTTTCCGCCAGCAGGTAGACCTGATAAGGCGGCAGGGCGTACAAGGCTGCGGCGAAACCGGAGCCTTCCAGTTCCGCCAGCTGGGAAGCCTGGGCCCGCAGGATGGTCTTCAGGCCCAGGCCCCGGATCCTGTGCAGCCATGCCGCGTGGATGTTGACGGATTCAATATTGTGGTCTGCCATAAATATGTCCCTCTGTCTTTCCCGGCTCCCTGAGGAAGCCCCGCTCGGCAGTCCGGTAACGGACGGCCTCTGCCAGATGGGGGATCCGGATCTCCGGGCTCTCATCCAGATCCGCGATGGTCCTCGCTGTTTTCAGAATATGATGATAAGTCCTGACGCTGAAACGGTACTTTTCAAAGACCTTCAGAATAAAGGCGCTTTCCTCACTGTCCAGGGGGCAGAACTGCTCCACGGCCCGGGCGTCCATATCCGCGTTGAACAGAAAGGATGTATCCCGGAAACGTTCTTTCTGGATGCCGATAGCCCGGCTGACCCGTTCCCGTATCTGCCGGCTGGACTCCGCCTCTGCCGGAGCAATCATAAGCATGGGATCGATTTCAGGTACCTCCGTACACAGATCGATCCGGTCCAGGATGGGGCCGGAGATCCGGCCCAGATATTTTCGGATCTTGCCCGGACTGCAGGTACAGCGGGTCAGGTCCGGATAAAAGCCGCAGGGGCAGTTATTCATCGCAGCCAGAAGAAGAAAGCGGGACGGATAAGTGACGCTGCCGGAGCTCCGTGAGATGGTGACCTGATGGTCTTCCAGGGGCTGACGGAGCAGATCGATGATCTCCCTGCCGAATTCGGGCAGCTCATCCAGAAAGAGAACGCTTCTATGAGCCAGGGAGATGATCCCCGGCTGGGGAATGGTCCCGCCGCCCACCAGGGCCTGCCGGGTGATTGTATGATGGGGCGCCAGAAAAGGCCTTTCTGTGATCAGGGCCCGGCCTGGCGGCAGCCTGCCGGCCACGCTGTAGATGGAAGTGACCTCCATGCTTTCCTCCTGGGTCAGCGGAGGCAGGATGCCGGGCATCCTTCTGGCAAGCATGCTCTTGCCGGAACCGGGCGGTCCGCTGAGCAGGGTGTTATGAAAGCCGGCGGCCGCGATCTCCAGGACCCGCTTGGCGGTTTCCTGCCCATGGATATCGGAGAAATCAACGGTGATTTCCTCCTGCCCCTTTCGGAAGAGGGCTTCCAGATCCACATGGCCCGGCGGCAGCAGGCGGTCCCGTCTTGCAGGGGGCGTTGACAGATAGGCGACGGCCTGACTGAGCGTCTGGACGCCCACGACCCGGATTCCCTGGATC
>ONRU01000114.1 GCA_900320325.1 uncultured Lachnospiraceae bacterium | reverse complement strand
GAAGAAGTCTTCATCATTGCCGTAGACCGCGAAGCCCAGATGCGGGATCTCATCGGGCAGCTCTGTCACAGGCAGGGCCTTGGGGAAATATACATTCTCCAGCTCGAACACACGGCCTTCCATGTTGCCGAACTTGATATTGTCGACCACAGTGGTCAGCATGGAAGGAGCCAGTGTCGTACGCATGATGGACAGGCGGTCCGTAATCGGATTCAGGATCCGAATGCTGTTACGTTCGACTGCGTCCGCCGCGAAATGGAGGGCGTCCAGATCGGCGTCAGAGTAGAAGGACAGGGTCTGGATCTCATAGAAGCCCTGGGCGCACATGCAGTGTTTGACCTTCTCCCGGCGCTGCTGCTCCGGTGTCAGGCCGCCGCTGGTCACGGTCGCGTCCTTCATGAAGGTGGGGATGATCTTGTCGTAGCCGTATTCACGGATGACTTCCTCGGCCAGATCAGGATCGCCGATCTCGATGTCTTCCCTGTAGCGGGGGGCGATGACATCCAGATGGTCGCCGTCCCTGGTGACCTTGAAGGAAAGCCTGCGCAGGATATCCAGTACAGTATCGGCGGGCACTTCGATGCCCAGGATTCGATTGATGCCGCTCAGGGTACCGGTGAAGTGGAGGCCGTCCTCTTCATAGGGACCTTCGAAAGGCTGGCCGTTCTTGATATCAAAGTGGGATCTGGAGATCTCACCGACCTGCAGTTCCTGGATCAGGTGCAGGGCCCTTGCCATGCCCAGTTCGACCGTATACTCGGAAACGCCCCTCTCATAATGGGCGGAGGAGTCCGTGCTCTGGCCCAGGCTCCTGGATGTCTTTCGGATGTTGTCACGCTCGAACTTGGCGCATTCCAGCAGCAGTTCCCTGGTATTCTCCGTGATCTCAGAGGACAGGCCGCCCATGATGCCGCCCAGGCACTCGGGCTTTAAGCCGTCGCAGATCATCAGGTTCTCCGGATTCAGGGTGAATTCCTTGCCGTCCAGGGTCACGATCTTCTCGCCTTCAACGGCCCGTCTGACGATGATCCGGTTGGATTCCAGCTTTTCCAGGTCAAACGCGTGCATGGGCTGGCCCATTTCCAGCATCACGAAGTTGGTGATATCTACCACTACGCTGATGCTGCGCAGTCCGCAGAGGGCCAGATAGCGCTTCATCCACTGGGGAGACTGGCCGTAGCGGATATTGTGGACGCCGTGGGCTGTATAACGGGGGCAGAATTCAGGCGCTTCCACACTGACCTGGAAGCCTTCGAATTCATAATCCGTGCATTCGTAATCGGTGGCGGGCATCTTCAGGGGCTTGTCCAGGGCAGCCGCCACTTCTCTGGCCATGCCGAGAATGGAATTGCAGTCAGGACGGTTGGCCGTCAGGGCGATATCAAAGATATAATCATTGAGGCCGACCACCTCCGCAATGGGTGTGCCGTTGACGCTGTCTTTGGGCAGGTCCAGCAGGCCATAGACTTCGGAACCGGGGAACAGGTCCTCATTGAGTCCCAGTTCTTCACCGGAGCAGAGCATGCCGTAGGACATATGGCCCTGCATCTTGCGGGCCTTGATATGGATGCCGCCGGGCAGGGTGGAGTCGTCCAGGGCCGCGACCGTCTTCATGCCCAGATATACATTGGGGGCACCGGTGCTGATCTCGATGTCTTTGCCGTATTCGCCGGCGTCGATCTTGCACAGGAAGAGATGGGTCCCTTCCTGGGGCACGCACTCGGTCACTTCGCCGACCACGACACGGTTGAAATCACCTGCCAGGTCGATCAGTTCCTCTACTTCAAAGCCGCAGCCGAACAGGATGTCCTGAAGCTCCCGGGCGCTGCAGTCTATATCTACATATTCTTTCAGCCAGCTGAAAGGTACTCTCATGATCTTATTCCTCCTATCTGACGGATGCCTTATACTTCCTGGAACTGCCTGAGGAAACGCAGGTCATTCCGGGTGAGCAGTCCGATGTTGTTGATCCCGTATTTGAGCATGGCGATTCGTTCGATACCAATACCGAAAGCAAAACCGGAATACTCTTCGGGGTCGATGCCGCAGTTGGCAAGTACCTTGTGATGGACTACACCGCCGCCCAGGATCTCGATCCAGCCTGTGCCCTTACAGAGGGAACAGCCTTCGCCGCCGCACTTGAAGCAGCTGACATCGATCTCTACGCTGGGCTCTGTGAAAGGGAAATAGCTGGGACGCAGCCTTGTACGGACGCTCTCGCCGAAGATCTGCTGGCAGAACTTCTCCAGCATGCCCTGCAGGTCGCCCAGGGTGATATGACGGTCTACGACCAGGCCTTCCATCTGGGAGAACATGGGGGAATGGGTGGCGTCCGAATCAGAACGGAAGACACGGCCGGGGGACAGCATCTTGAGCGGAGGCTTGTGGGCGTCCATATAGCGGATCTGACCGGTACTGGTCTGGGTCCGCAGGAGAATGTCCTTGGTGATATAGAAGGTGTCCTGCATATCCCTGGAGGGATGGTTCTGGGGCACATTCAGCCTGGTGAAGTTATGATCGTCATCTTCGATCTCCGCGCCGTCATAAATCTCAAATCCCATACCGGAAAAAACGTTGACCATTTCATTTCTAGTCAGGGTCAGGGGATGGAGGGAACCGACCGTCCGCTTTTTGGCGGGCAGGGTGATATCGATCTGTTCCTTTTTGTCACGGGCCGCGAGCTCAAGGGCTTCCTGTTTCTCTTTCGCCTTCTGGTAGCGCTGTTCGGTCTCCTTCTTGAGCTGGTTGACCAGTTTGCCCATGGTGGGGCGGTCTTCCTTGGATACAGAGCGCAGATTCTTCATCAGTCCCGCGACCTGTCCGTTCTTGCCAAGATAGGTCTGCCAGAAATCCGCCAGCTCTTCCTTGGAAGAAATGTTTTTCATCGCTTCGGCCATCTGTGCCTGCAATTCTTTGATCTTGTCTTCCATCTGTACACCTCTTTAAACAATAATAAAGGCTCCGTCCCAACTGGGACGAAGCCGGTTCAACAACAGGACTCCGCGGTACCACCCGCATTCCCGCGCCCAGGGCGCAGGCACTCAATGGTCTGTAACGGGACCTCCCGATCCGCACTACCGGGCATGAACCTGGAAGTCTGACCTTCCGGCTCTCCTTTGGCACGGACAACTCCGGAGTGAATAAGCGCCTGTTTTCTTCGAAGAACCTTTCAGCCGGTGAGCTCTTTCTCTGTCACGGACCCGCCGGGTCCTGTCCGAAAACGCTGGCGCTCTGTCTCCATCAAAGTCTTTGAGGATAATATGTAAAGCATACAAATATTTATTATAGTTTTCCCGCTTCAAATGTCAAGCATTATATGAAATGAACCGGGAAGTGAACCGGAAAGTCAGACTTCCGGTTCATTATTGGAAGAAGGGATACTTGTCCCCGTCCGTCAGATTCAGATATTCCAGGCTGAAATATCTGCGCAGGTCCTCGCGGTACTCATTTTTCTCCTCTATTTCATGGCGGATCCCGTACTGATCCAGATACAGGCCCCAGTGCAGGACCGGGACTCTGGCCCGCAGATCACAAAGGGAGCTGTAATAGCCGGACAGGGGCATGCCTGCCGCCTGCAGGGCGGAAGGGACCAGTTCATTGATGCCGATGGTAACGGGCACGCTGAAGGATTCCTCTGAAAGCGCGGACTGCTCGGCGGTCATATAGTCTTCCAGCAGGCCTTCGTGATTGGCCCAGATGACAAAAGGCGTAGACCGGATGGGAATATCCATGACTTCATCCGGCCAGTCTGTATAGGTCCGCATCATTTCCAGGGTAAAGTGGGGACAGTGGTCGCCGGTCATGATAATGATCACATCCCGGTCCACATTCCGGTAATAATCCGTCAGCTCCCCAAAGGCCTGGTCTGACAGGGAAACACAGGACATGAATTCCGAGAGCTGATCTGTATATTCTCCGTAGTCGTCCAGGACATGGATGGAATCCTGAGACGGATCATTCAGGTCCCAGTCCCCGTGATTCTGCATGGTCAGACAGTAGATGAAACGGGGGCTGTCCCCCATCTGCTCATACCATTCTGTCAGCTGACGGTAAACGGAAGCGTCTGTCGGGTAAGGCCTGTCCCCGTAATGCTCCAGACCGGAATAATCTCCGATCCAGCGTACCTGGTCGAAGCCCAGAGCCGGATAAGCGATCTCCCGGTTATAGTTGGCCGCGTTCTGGGGATGGGTGCCCAGGGTCTGATAGCCCCTGTTCTTCATATAGGTGACCACCGAATTGGCCCCCTCCAGATCCAGCATGTTAAAAGGCGTGCCGCTGGTGATCTGGTGCAGGCTGTTGGAGGTCAGCAGCTCATATTCCGACTTATTGGTGCCCCCGCCCGGACCAGGCACCACCGTATACCCCCGGATGCAGTTGTCCAGTTCCGGGATCCTGGTAAAGACCTGCCCGTCTGTGTCTATGTCTGCGATCCTGTCGAAATCATAGAATGTCTCATTCAGGATCAGGATCACATCCGGGCGGTTCTCCCCGTGCATGTCGGGACTATCGTAGGATTCCATATATCCCACTGTCTCATTCCGGTCATAACCGGCCGGTTTATGATAGGGGATCAGACGGTTGCGGCTCTCCCGCAGCATGGAAGGCAGATAGCCATAGGT
>ONRU01000115.1 GCA_900320325.1 uncultured Lachnospiraceae bacterium | reverse complement strand
AAACGAGCTCTGAGCTCGCAGACATGTGAAACACGGGCCGCAGCACTGCGAATTGGTGCTGCGGCCCGTATTATTTTAGGTGAGCGACCCCAGAGGTGGTAAGCAACCCCAGAGGTGGTGAGCAGCCAAGGCACGCGACCCCAGAGGTGGTGAGCGGCCCGCCGGAGTTGAACCAGGGGTCTGTCCCCTGGTTCACTTGCAGGTGATGCCCATTCTCTCCGCGGCCTCCCGGGCATAGGATCCGGGGGCGCAGTGCAGGGTCACGGTATATTCCCCATCGTAGCGCTTAATGGCCTGGCCATTGATATTGATCACGGAATCCGGCAGGTATATGTCTGTGACGCCTTCACAGTCATAAAAGCAGGCGTGGCCCAGGTATGTGACCCCGTCCGGAACTGTGACAGAGCCCCTCCGCCCGGAGGGACAGGAAATCAGTTCCCTGCCATCGTCCGACAGGAGCATGCCGTCCGTGACCGTAAACTTTTTGTTGCGTCTGCTGATACTGTAATTGTCAAAGGGCAGATCGTAGAAAGCGTTGGTATCGATCTCCTCCACCCTGGCGCCGATGACGACTTCCTGACAGTGGCTGACAGTCCCTACCAGAACTTCTTCAGATATTTCCTCTCCCGTACTTCCCGTACTGCTGTTCCCGGCTCCTTCCCCTGTATTGTCTTCCAGATTTTTGATGTCCAGCATGTTGACGCCGAAGCACATGAAATCGACTTTCTCAAGCGAAGCGGGCAGCTCCAGCCTGTCCAGGCCGCCGATGGCATGGAAAGCATACTGCTCTATGGTCTCGACCGAATCCGGCAGGTCCAGGGAGACCAGGTTCGTTCTTTCAAAGGCATTGGCCCCGATCGTGACCAGGCCGTCATTCAGGGCAAGTCCCGACAGATGCGCGTTAAAGAAGGCCTTTTTGCCTATTTCCCGCAGGCTGGAGGGACACTGCAGGAGGATACCGGCGCTGTCGCCGGCAGACAGGTAAAGCCCCGCCTCCTTTGCGATCCGGACCGTCCCCTCGGGCAGGGTCAGCCTGTAATAATAGGCGTCTGCATCCGCCCCTTCCGGTGCCACCCCCTCCTCCCAGGAGTAGACTCTCTCCAGAAGGCCTTCCGTCTCTTTCATCTCCGCGTAATCCGGATTCCCGGGAATGCCCAGCAGCAGACTTCCGTCGGCGGAATAAAGCAGGCCTCCGTAAGATTTATAAGAACTGCTGCCTTCCTCCACCAGGATTGCTTTTCCCCGGTACTCACTGAAGGCACCTTCCTCGATCTCCGTCACAGAAGCGGGAATAGTGACCCTGTCGGGATAATAGAGATTCCTGAAAGCCTTGCAGCGGATCGTCGTGACTGAATCCGGTATGGTCAGATTCTTCAGGCTGCCGACCCCCATCTCTCTCATCTTGCTGTAATTATCCCTGCCATAGGTACAGTCCGCGTAAGCGGCGTCCTCCGCCTCCTGGGGGGTTTTTCCTTCCGCAATGGCCAGATTGTACGCTTCCAGGTTATACTCGCCGAAGATCTCCACCTCCAGCTCGCTGTCATAGTCGAACAGAGCATGCTGACCGTCCCCTATAATGGTAACGGGCTTCCCCTCTACCGTATCCGGGATCGTCACCGATGACTCGATTCCCTTATAGGCCAGGAAGGCCGCATAGCTGTCATAGGCCCGGAAATAAAAGGTGCCCATTTCCCCTTCAACGCTCACATCCTCATGGGCCGAAAGATAATTGTCATGGAAGATATCCTTTTTCTCCGCGTATTGTTCCGCCTCTGATCCTTCAGGACAGTGGAGGACCACCGAATATGAACCGTTGTCCGCCAGTAGGTCGGTGGGAAAAAGCTCCTCCGGAATCCTGACCAGGGAAGCCGGCAGGAAAAATTCCGTATATTCATCAAATTCCTCAAAAACGGAAGGTTCCAGGCCGCTGATGCCCTCCGGCACCGTAACGGACCCTGTATCCATGCCCTTGGGCGCTTCCAGAATGGTATCCTCCGCCTTATTGGTCAGATAGCCGTCCAGGCTGCTGTAGGCCGGGTTCTCCGGATCGACCTCTATGCTCTGCAGGCCCTTTAAGGCGGAAAAGGCTTCCGGACCTATATCCGTAGCTTCCCGGCCGATCACAAGGCTTTCCATGACCGGATATGCATCTATATCCTTATCCCTGTTGCCTCCGAAGGCCATCGTTCCGATCCTCTGCAGGGAAGCAGGCAGGACCACTTCCTGTAAATAAGAGCACTCCCCAAAGCCCAGAGCCCGGATCTCCCGCAGGCTCTCCGGCAGGACAATCTTCTCCAGACTGCTGCCGAAAAAGGCCCGCTTTCCGATATAGACGGTTCCCTCCGGCACGCTGTATTCCGTCCCCTTGGCCCAGGGCCAGCAGAGCAGCCCGCTGCCGTCCCCCGTAAAGAGGACGCCGTCCCGGACCGAAAAGCTGTCCGAAGGCTCCGTCATGACGAACCCCGTCAGGGACCTGCACTCATAGAAGGCGTCATGACTCAGATCTGTCAGGGACCCGGGCAGCTGGATCCGCTCCATGTTGACGCATCTTTCAAAGGCCCCGCTGCCGATGGCGGTGATCCCTTCCGGTATGACTGCTTCCTCTATGCTCCATTTGTCATAGACGGCTCCCGGACCAATGGCGGTCACCGGCAGGCCTTCCACCTCCGCGGGCATCTCCAGCTGGGCATCATCTCCCTCATAATCCGTCAGGGCGGCATGATCGTCATATAGGGCAAAGGTCAAAGTCCCGCTGCCGGCCGGATTGGTGATTTCCGCCTTTCCGGATGCCCCGTCCGTCGTCATCTCGAAAAGCTCTGCCGCGTGCTGCTGGCCGTTGACGTCCGTGACCTGGACCTGCACCAGATATTCGGCCTCAAAAGCGGAGGAGGGGATGGCCGAAAAGGACATATTGTCCTCGATCAGGACCTGATACTTACCGCTGCTGCTGCCGTTGTTCCACTCCTCCCAGGGCAGCATGGAACCATCCTCACTCCTGGTGGGGAAGATCCCCAGCACATAGGAGTGGGCAATGGTATCATATTCCGTCAGATCTATGGTGGACTTGCCGCCCGCCGAAGCGCTGTTTTCGGCCGCGGATACGCTCTGGATGCTCACCCGGTCGTCCCTGACGGCAATGGTCATAGTGACCTTCAGATTCATATCGGAAGAAAGAGAATCCGCCGACCTGGACAGGACCATATCCGAACTGCACATGGTAAGGGTCCCCTTCCTCCTGTCCACGACAGAAAAGGGCCAGGGCCTGCCGGTCCCGCCGCTTTTGTCCTCTATTCCGATCAGCATGGGATCCGCGGGAATATTGAGCCTGCCCCGGTCGTCCGGTTCCACCGGCAGGCCGGAGGCCGCCATATAGTAAGTGCCGTTATAGGCTTTGTACATGACCGAATAGCTTGCTTCCGACAGATCTGCCAGCTGATCCTCCGTCAGCTGGATCGAAAAGGCAGTCTCCCCTTCTGTTCCGGAATCCGTCCCGCCGCCTTCTGCAGCTTCAGGCTCCGCCAGGGTCCAGTCCGTCATGGAGGAAGCGGTCCATCTCTCTGCATAGGTCCGGATGAAACGGTCATAGTTCTCCGATACCGCCCCGCTCCCGGTCAGCAGGCCTTCCGAGGCCTTATAGAGATCCATGTTCTCCCCGGGGAAATACAGGGACAGGCCTCCCGCGTCTTCCACATTTGTGACAAAGGATACGACCGCCTCATCCAGGGCCTGACGGACAGACTGACTTTCCGCCGGGCTGCTTCCTCCCATGGCCTCCGAGAGAGACTGCAGATCGATCAGGTCATATCCATCGGACCGGCTCCTGACAGCCGTCAGGCCGAAAGCCCTGGATTCACGTCGCAGCCTGGACAGTCCGGCGAAGCGGCCGGAGGCTACTTCCTTTTCCATTTCTGCCGCCAGGCCGTCTACTGCTTCGATCAGGCCGCTGATCTTCGACAGGTCGACCAGGGCCAGTGTAATGTCCGGATCGAAGGTCTCGGACCTCTTCTCATTATGGAAGCTCTCAAACGTCTCCAGGATCCTGGTCCCCAGGGCAAGCCCCAGAGGCCCCTGGCCCATCTCCTCTCCGTTCAATACGGAAAGGAAGGAATAATCCCAGCCGTCCCCGGTCTCCAGCTCCTCCGATGCCGCCATATATTCCGCGTAGTCCGACCAAAGCCTGGCATTCTCCAGGCAGCTCATCAGACAGGCGTCAAATCCCACAAAATCCAGCTTCTGCCCGCTGAAAACGGAACGGTCCATGGCTGACCGCATCTCCTCCAGCAGGAGGGAGTCCTCATCAAACAGCTCATCACTGCCGTAGCCCCAGACCGGCCCGGCCCCGTGGTTCCAGAAGATCAGGGCGTAATGATCGGCGGGATAATGATCCGTACAGAAATTCAGGAAGCTGGCCAGAGTGTCCGGATGGCCCATGTCCGAATTGCCTTCCGTGGCCGCCGTGATCCAGCTGTCCCGGCCGGCCAGGGACATATCCAGGACACTGTTGGAGGAACCGGGAATGTCACTGTTCCATTTCTGGGAGCCGCCGGCGTAGACAATGACATTCGATCTGTCATAATCCACTCCGGCATCCATGATCTCACGCAGGTCTCTG
>ONRU01000116.1 GCA_900320325.1 uncultured Lachnospiraceae bacterium | reverse complement strand
GCCCTGCTGGGCGCCGCGGCTCTGGGCGATATCGGCAAATTCTTCCCGGATACGGATCCCAAATACAAGGGAGCGGATTCCCTGATGCTGATGCGGGAAGTCGGCAGGATCCTGGAAGAACATCATTATCTGATCGGCAATGTAGATGCCACCATCCTGGCCCAGGCGCCCAAGATGCGGCCCCATATTGATACCATGCGGCAGAAGATCGCGGACGCCCTGCAGATCGATATCTCTCAGGTCAGCGTCAAGGCGACGACAGAGGAAGGGCTGGGCTTTACCGGCGCCGGAGAGGGCATTGCCGTGCAGGCGGTCGCCCTGATTTCTTCTCCCATGGACCTGGAAGCGTCCAATCCCATGGGAGGCTGTCAGAACTGTCCGGTTAACAGTTAATCAGCGGCAGTGTGACGGATACGGCGCGGTTGTTTATATCCTTGTCAGCAGACAAAGGACTCCAGACTGCGGAATGATTGACCGGCAGGGCCATGCAGGCGGTCCGGTATGAAAGGAAGATAGAAATGATCCAGATTTACAACACCATGAACAAGAGAAAAGAGGAATTCGTTCCGATTACGCCAGGCGAAGTCAAGATGTATGTCTGCGGACCCACTGTCTATAACCTGATCCATATCGGCAACGCCCGTCCCATGATCGTATTTGATACAGTCCGCCGTTATTTTGAGTACAGCGGCTACAAGGTCAACTATGTATCCAACTTTACAGACGTGGATGACAAGATCATCAAGAAGGCCAATGAAGAAGGTGTAGACGCCAAAGTCATTTCTGACCGCTATATTGAGGAATGCAAAAAGGATATGGCCAGCATGAATGTGCGGCCCGCCACGACCCATCCCCAGGCGACCAAGGAAATCGGCGGCATGATCAAGATGATCAAAAAGCTGATCGATCAGGATTACGGCTATGTGGCCCAGGACGGAACCGTCTATTACAGGACCCGTAAGTTCCGTGAGTACGGCAAGCTTTCTCACAAGAACATCGATGATCTCCGCAGCGGCGGCAGGTCCCTCCTGGTCACCGGTGAGGACCAGAAGGAAGATCCGCTGGATTTCGTACTCTGGAAGCCCAAAAAGGAAGGGGAGCCTTACTGGAACTGCCCCTGGTGCAAAGGCCGTCCGGGCTGGCATATTGAATGCTCTGTCATGAGCAAGCGCTATCTGGGTGATTCGATCGATATCCACGCCGGCGGCGAAGACCTGATCTTCCCTCACCACGAGAATGAGATCGCCCAGTCCGAGGCAGCCAACGGTGTGCCTTTTGCCAAATACTGGATGCACAATGCTTTCCTGAATATCGACAACCGCAAGATGAGCAAATCTCTGGGCAATTTCTTCACGGTACGGGATATTCTGGAGCATTATGACGGACAGGTCCTTCGTTACTTCATGCTGACCGTCCATTACAGAAGCCCCCTCAATTTCAGCAGGGAGCTGATGGAAGCCGCCAAGACCTCCTATGAGAGGATCGTCAACTGTGCCGAGAACCTCCGCTTCCTGCTGGAGAAGGCTTCCGGCACCATGACAGAAGAAGAAAAAGCCATCGCCGGCCAGGCGGACGCTTACAGGGTCCGGTTTGAAGAGGCCATGGATGATGACTTCAATACCGCCAACGCCCTGTCCGCCATCTTCGAGCTGGTTACCTTTATCAACAGCCATGCCGACGGCGCGTCCGCGGAACTTCTGCAGACCATGCTCAAAGAGCTGACGACCCTGACCGATATCTGCGGTCTGATACCGGAGCGCAAGGTCGAGCTGCCGGCCGAGGAAGTCGCCTTTATCGAGGCAAAGATCGCCGAGCGTAAGGCGGCCAAGAAAGCCAGAGACTTTGCCAAAGCGGACGCCATCCGCGACGAGCTCAAGGCAAAGGGAATCATTCTGGAAGATACCAGAGAAGGAGTAAAATGGAAGAAAGCCTGAGACAGCAGATTCTGACGGCCTTTCCACAGAAAACAGTAGATATCAGGACCTACTCCCCCATGGCCCTGGCCTTTCTGGGGGACGCGGTCTATTCCCTGCTGATCCGGACCATTGTGGTCTCCAGGGGCAACAGACAGGCGGAGAAGCTCCATCGCGAGACTTCTTCGCTTGTTCGCGCGTCTGCCCAGGCCGCCATCGGGGACGCCATCTGGGATATGCTGACCCCGGAAGAGCAGACCATCTATAAGCGGGGAAAGAATTCCAACCCCAGCCATCACACCAGGAACGCCTCCCTGCAGGATTATCTCAAGGCAACGGCCCTGGAGTGCCTGATCGGCTATCTTTATCTGCAGGATAAGAATGACCGGATCCTGGAGCTGCTGGCTTTCGGGATCAAAGCGATGGAGGATGGCAGGAAAACCAATAAAGCAAAGAGCTGAGCAGCGGCAGGAGACTGCCGGGATCTGCCCGGCCGGAATAAGGAGACAACGCGATATTTATGCGTGAAACAAGACAGAAAAAAGAAAGAAAAGAAGAAGTAAGGACCGGCACAGGCCGCAGGACCGTGGAGAAGAAAAATGTTCGCGGCGCTGCTGTCAAACGTACCGCCGGTGAAAAAGGCCTGCGTATCGGCCCGGCCAGAAAGAGCGGCGGCGAGGAAGCAGGCCGCAGGAAGATTATTGCCGGTGAAGAGACCGGCCGCAGAAAGAACATTGCGGGCGAGGAAACAGGCCGCAAAGCGGTCAGGACCGGCATGAGGAAGAGCATGGAGAAGCCCCGCGTCAAAAATGACAGCCAGGCTGTGAAACGGGAAGAGAAAACAAAACGCGCTCCCATGCCGGAAGTCAATGAAGTGAAAAAGCTGAAGGCGGAGGAAGCGGTCAACGAGACCAAGATCGAAGGCAGGAACGCGGTCATCGAGGCATTCCGTTCCGGACGTACCGTCGACAGGCTTTTCCTGCTGGAAGGCAGTCAGGAAGGGCAGATCCTGACCGTGAAAAGAGAAGCGGCCAAGCGGGGCACCCCTGTTAAATTCGTGACCCGCCAGCGTCTGGACCAGATTTCCGATACCGGCAATCACCAGGGCGTGATCGCCTATCTGGCAGCCTATGCCTACGCGGAGGTAGAAGACCTGTTCCGCAAGGCCAGGGAAAAGGACGAGGATCCTTTCTTCATCCTGCTGGATAACATTGAAGATCCCCATAACCTGGGTGCCATCATCCGTACCGCCAACGTGGTCGGCGCCCACGGCGTGATCATTCCCAGAGACCGGGCAGTAGGCCTGACTGCGACGGTTGCCAAGGCATCCGCCGGCGCTCTGAATTTTACCCCTGTCGCCAAGGTCACTAACCTGGCCAGGACTATCGAGGAGCTCAAGGAAAGAGGCATGTGGTTCGTCTGCGCGGATATGGACGGGACTCCTATGACCAGCCTCAATATGACCGGCTCTCTGGGCCTGGTCATCGGGGCGGAAGGCAGCGGTGTTTCCAGACTGGTCCGTGAGAAGTGCGATATGATCGCTTCCATCCCCCAGAAGGGTGAGATCAATTCCCTGAACGCTTCCGTAGCGGCCGGCGTTCTCTGTTATGAGATCTTCCGGCAGAGGAATCTGTAAGAAATCTGTAAGAAATCTGTAAGCATGGGGCAGTAATGACCCTGAAGGCGTTTGCGTGCATTGCATGGGAAGTATTGATTTTGGCAGTGTCGGCGTGCTTCGCATGAAAAATATCGAATCTGACAGCTTATCACGCAAAACATCTGAAGGCTGTGATCCAGGAGGTATTGATTCTGAAAGCAGAAGAGTATAAAGAGATTCCGGATGAGGAACTGATCGGCATGATCCGGGACGGGGACCGGCAGGCAATGGATTTCCTGATGGATAAGTATAAAGATATGGTCAAATCCAGAGCCAGATCCATGTTCATTCTGGGAGGAGATTCCCAGGACCTGATCCAGGAAGGCATGATTGGCTTGTTCAAGGCCATCCGGGATTATGACTCCGGCCGGGACGCCAGCTTCCGCACCTTTGCGGCTCTGTGCATCTCCCGACAGCTGTTTACAGTGGTCCAGTCATCAGGCCGGAAAAAGAATATTCCCCTGAATACGGCCCTTTCCCTCAATGCCCCCGTTCCGGGCGGAGAGGGCGGCGAAACAGACGCGGAATCCAACCAGCTGCTGAATCTCCTGCAGGCGGATCCGGGTTCCGATCCCGAAAAGCATCTGCTGGATCAGGAGAGGCTGCTGTATCTGCAGGAACGGATCGACCGTGAGCTCAGTTCCTTCGAAAAGCAGGTCCTGGACCTGCATCTGACGGGGATGGGTTATGTGGAGATCGCCCATGTGCTGAACCGGACCGAAAAATCCACGGACAATGCTCTGCAGCGGATCCGCGCCAAGCTGCGGAAGGGCCGGGAAGACAACTGAAAATTACGTGTGCCGGATGGAGGAATTCGTTTCCGGTAGGATGACGCACATAATAAAAAGCAGCGATTCCAAACAGCCTGCCGGTTTTCGTCAGGTGATTTGGAACCGCTGCTATTTTGTTGTGTTAATGAGGATCGGGATTTCCTTATGATCTGCCGGCATATTTAAACAGCTGCAGCAGAGACTGGAACAGATAGATCAGTAATCCCGCCACGAGCAGAATGATCCCTGCCTGCATCATTATCCT
>ONRU01000117.1 GCA_900320325.1 uncultured Lachnospiraceae bacterium | reverse complement strand
ATCCTGCCGCGGGTATTGCGTGTGTTTTTTCTGGGCATGGCGGACTCCTTTGTCTCTCCCCGGCCGCTCCAGCGGACTGCCGCAGACCTGCGGCATACAGGGATATCTGCGCTTACATCAGAATACCACATTCGGTCCGTCCGGGCAAAAAGAAGCCCTGTCCTGACAGCCCGGAAGGAAAAGTCTATTGAAAGAAGAAATGCTGTCTGATAAAATGAAAGCAGAGCGAAAACGTTTACTTCCATGTTTATAAAGGGGGCTTACAAATGGCTATGATATTTAAAGAAGCGTTCGGTACCACAAAAGCCGGCATTCCCGTCGACAGATATTCCATGACCAACCAGGCCGGCATGCAGGTCGATATCCTGACCTACGGCGCCGCCATCCAGAAGATCCTGATTCCTGTGGGCGACGGCAGATATACGGACGTTGCCCTGGGTTATAACACACTGGAGGATTACGAAAACGGCAGCAGCAACCACGGCGCGTTCGTAGGCCGTTACGCCAACCGGATCAAGGATGCCAGTTTCACGCTGGACGGTGTTACATACCGGCTGGAAGCCAATGACGGCCCCAATCACCTGCACGGAACCTATATCCGCACTGTCTTCGGGGCCCATATCGAGAACGGCGCCCTGATCATGGAGTATACCAGTCCTGACGGCGAAGAGGGCTATCCCGGCACCCTGCAGCTTAAAATCACCTATACACTGGACGAGGACAACACTCTCCGTATGGTCTATGAGGCGGAGACCGACAAGGCGACGGTCATTAATCTGACCAACCATACCTATTTCAATCTGCGCGGCCAGGACGGATCCACCTGCGCTGATACAGTCCTCACGATGCAGGCAGATGCTTTCGCGGAAGGCAGTGCGGGCAATCTTCCCACCGGCAGGTTCCTCCCCGTGGACGGAACTCCCATGGACTTCCGGAAAGGCCGCAGAATCGGCGACGGTCTGGATCTTGCCTATGAACAGATCCGTCTGTCCAAAGGCTACGATCATTCCTTCGTACTGGAAACGGAAGAAGGCAAAGAAAAATGGTTTGCTTCGGCAGAGGATCCGGCCAGCCCCATCCGTCTGGACTGCTGGACCACCCAGCCCGGCGTACAGCTCTATACCGGCAACTATGTCCATGAAGACAATGTGGACCACAGCAAAGCCGGCGGCCGCTACCCTGAGTACGGCGCCTTCTGCCTGGAGACCCAGCACCACCCCTGCAGTCCCAACTATCCTCAGTTCCCGTCAGCGGTACTGCGTCCCGGTGAGAAATACTGCCAGTCCACCGCCTACAGATTCACCGTAAAATAAGAAGACCGGAACAGGCTCCGTTCCTTTGTCCGGCGGTGTCCGCGGAGCGGATGCCGCCGGACGATTTACTTTCGGGGAAAAACAGTGTAGACTTGGGATACAAACGCTGGTATACCGTTTCAAAACAGGTTCGTTACAGAGCAGATGACGCGGCTCATAACAGAGATCAGAGCAATTATACCGGCAAAACTCAGAAATTTAACGATAAGGAATACAGAATATTATGTGGATCGCGGATCAATGGAAAGACTATCAGGTACTGGATACCTCCGGAGGTGAGAAGCTGGAGCTCTGGGGCAACTATAAGCTGATCCGTCCTGATCCCCAGGTCATCTGGGAAACGCCCCGGGGACGCCAGTGGAAAAAGCCCAACGGTCATTACCACAGGAGCAGCAAAGGCGGCGGGGAATGGGAATTCTTCGACCTGCCCCAGGAATGGATCATTCATTACAGGGATCTCAATTTCAATCTCAAGCCCTTCAGTTTTAAGCATACGGGCCTGTTCCCGGAACAGGCCGTCAACTGGGACTGGTGCGCCGGCCTGATCCGCCGGGCCGTCTCTTCGGGCAGAAAAGTCAGGGTCCTCAACCTGTTCGCCTATACAGGCGGGGCAACGGTATCCGCCGCGAAGGCAGGGGCAGCTGTCACCCATGTGGACGCTTCCAAAGGCATGGTGACATGGGCCAAAGAAAATGCCCATATTTCCGGCCTGCAGGATGCCCCCATCCGCTGGCTGGTCGATGACTGCGGCAAATTCGTGGAGCGGGAGATCCGCCGGGGCAACACCTATGACGCCATCATCATGGATCCCCCTTCCTACGGGCGGGGACCCAAAGGGGAGATCTGGAAAATGGAGACCAGCATCTATCCCTTCCTGCAGAAATGCATGCAGCTGCTCTCGGACGATCCCCTGTTCGTCCTGCTCAACTCCTATACCACCGGCCTGCAGCCGGCCGTCCTGAACTACCTGCTGCATACCGCCATCGACCCGCTCCGCAAGGGGCAGGTGGAAGCCGGTGAAGTGGGACTGCCGGTGGTATCCAACGGCCTGGTCCTGCCCTGCGGCGCCGCCGGACGATGGACCGCGGATGGAATCTGAGACACGAAAATTAAAGAGACTGCACGGAGCTTTCCATGCAGTCTCTGTTTTTTTGCTTATCTGAGTTTGTTTTGTTTCCATCCACGCCGGCATTTGCCGGAGCGCGGCGTATCAACGTCCCTGAATCAGCACCTGGCAGATCAGGACATATTCTGGCGTTCGACCAGTCTCTCGCTGCAGTAGATCTCCCGGATCTTGGGTTTGTCGATCTTGCCGGTAGCGTTGCGGATGACCTTATCAAAGAAAATCTTACGGGGTCTCTTGTAGCGGGGCAGATCGATGCAGAAGCGGTTGACATCCTCTTCTGTCAGTTCCATGCCTTCCTTGACCTGGATCACAGCCGCCACGATCTCACCCAGACGTTCGTGAGGATAGCCGATGACCGCCACATCGTGGATCTTGTCATTGCGCATCAGGAAGTTCTCGATCTGGACCGGATAGAGGTTCTCACCGCCGGAGATGATAACGTCCTTCTTACGGTCGACCAGGAAGATGAAGCCGTCCTCATCCAGTCTGGCCATATCGCCGGTATGGAGCCAGCCGTCGATGATGGTCTCGGCGGTCGCTTCCGGGTTCTTATAATACTCCAGCATGACGCCGGGTCCCTGGACACAGAGTTCACCGACTTCACCATCCGCGACCGGTACATCCTGCTCATCCACGATCTTGGTCTTCCAGCCATATCCGGGAATGCCGATGGCGCCGACCTTGTGGACATTCTCCATACCCAGATGGACACAGCCGGGGCCGGTGGATTCAGACAGGCCGTAGTTGGTGTCGTATTTATGATGCGGGAAGTATTTGAGCCAGCGGCGGATCAGGCTGGGCGGAATAGGCTGGGCACCGATATGCATCAGGCGCCACTGGCTGAGCTTGTAATCCTCCATTTTGAGTTTTCCGGAATCCAGTGCTGCCAGGATATCCTGGGCCCAGGGCACCAGCAGCCATACGATCGTGCAGCCTTCATTGGAGACCGCGCTGAAGATGGCCTCGGGTGAATTGCCCTTGAGCAGAACGGCCCGGCTGCCTGTGTACAGGGAGCCGAACCAATGCATCTTGGCGCCCGTATGATAGAGGGGCGGAATGCACAGGAAGGTATCCTTGCGGGTGGTTTCATGATGGATGGCCTCCATACGGGCTGACTGCATCAGAGCCGTATGGTTATGCAGGATGGCCTTGGGGAAACCGGTCGTCCCTGACGAAAAATAGATGGCAGCCTCATCCTTGTCCTCGACCAGAATCCTGGGAGCGGTGGAAGAAGCGTTGGAAACCATGCGGTAGTAATCATCCGCGTAGGAGGGACACTGGTCGCCCACATAGAAAAGCAGGGTATTCTTCCGGATATGGCTGATAATGTCCTCGATCCGGCCGATAAATTCGGGACCGTAGAAAAGGACATCCGAATCGGAAGCGTCCAGGCAGTAGCGGATCTCTTCCGCGTCAAAACGGAAGTTCATGGGAACGGCAATGGCGCCGGTCTTCATGATACCGAAATAAATGGGCAGCCATTCCAGACAGTTCATCAGCAGGATGGCGCACTTCTGTCCCTTGCGGATCCCGCGCTCGACCAGCATATTGGCGACTCTGTTGGCCTTTTCATCAAAAACCGACCAGGTAATGGACCTCCTGTAAAAAGAAGAAGTTGTGGGCTGGATCAGCTCATATTCTTTCCATGTGACCCTCTGTTCCTCCCGGATTTCCGGATTGATCTCTACCAGGGCGATTTCTTCCCCGTAGAGCTTACTGTTTCTCTCCAGCAGATCTGTAATCGGCATTTCTTTTCCCCTTCCCTGTTGTATATTTCGCGGCGGAGCAGCCTTCTGAGCCGGGCTGTCAGTGATTTTGCAATTTAAACCGCTAAAGTAGCATACCCCTTTTCCGCCCGATTGTCAAGGTATTGCCCGTCAGATAAATCATTTGAAATATTGGAATTATCTGTTATACTACATGGATAGTAACGAGGAGGAAATTTATATGACTAACACTAACAAACAGCTCTTGTTGGGCAACAAGGCTGTAGCCCGCGGTCTGTACGAAGCCGGCGTCTGCTTCATTTCCAGCTATCCCGGCACCCCCAGTACAGAAGTCACTGAAGAAGCAGTGAAGTTCGATGACATCTATTGCGAATGGGCTCCCAATGAAAAGGTAGCCATGGAAGCGGCCTTCGG
>ONRU01000118.1 GCA_900320325.1 uncultured Lachnospiraceae bacterium | reverse complement strand
TGATACCTGTGCCGCAGAGCTGGAGGAAAAGGCAGCCGTCCCCGGGACGATCCTTTTCAACGGCTGTGCGGCTCCTTTTGATGAAGAAAAGAGCCTTCTATATCTGCCGGCAGGCAGGGACGCGGAAGGCTGTTTTCACGCCTCCGGCCGGCTGGAGCCGGCTTCCCCGGGTGACCATCTCTATTTTCTGGAGGATGCCTGCTTTGATGATCCCGGCCGGGCGGTGGCGGAAGGGCATGCCTTTGACTGGATCCTGGTCTCCGGCAGCAGCTTCTGCAGGGGACAGGCCGTCCTGACCGGCCTGCCCGTCCTGAGCCTGGACTGGGACCGGGATCTGGAGATCCAGGGCAAGAAATCCTATATAGGGAGATTTACAGTCTGTATGCCGGAAAGCGCCGGAACGGTCAGTGACAGATGTTCTTTTCATGTAAGGGGCAATACCTCCACTTTTTATGAGAAAAAGAGCTACCGGATCTCTCTGCAGGACCGGAACGGGGACAAGAAAAAGGAGAATCTTCTGGGGATCCGGGACGATGACGACTGGATCCTCCTGCCTATGCTGACCGATACCTCCAGAATCCGGGAAAAGACAGCCTACGATCTGTGGAACCGGATGCAGGCGCCCGCAGGGGCGGACGGCGTCGTTTCCTCCTCTGTCCACTATACAGAGCTGCTGATCAACAATCAGTATTTCGGTATCTACGGGCTTATGACACCGGTGGACGGAAAGCTGCTGGGGCTGACGGAACGGGACCTCCTGTATAAGATCAATACCTGGGAAGTCCCTTCGGACGAAGAATACCGGGCCTTTGACAGCATGGAAGAAGTCTGCAAGCCAAACGGCATTTCCTATGTGGACCTGAAGTATCCGGCCAGGGCCCTGGCCGCGGACGGCTGGGAACCCATGCGGCTCTTCCAGGGGTATGTGTACGGAGCCATGTCTCCGGAAGAACTCGAGGCGGCAGGCGTTGTGATTGACAGGGAGTCCATACTGCGTTACAACCTCTTCTGCACCCTGACCCATGCCATGGATAATACCTGGAAGAATACATTTCTGGTCTGCAGAAAACAGGCGGACGGCAGCTACCGGCTTTACCGGGATATCTGGGACCTCAACTATACGTTCGGGGATTATTTCGCCGGCAAAATTGATAATTTCTATACCGCCCATTCGGCCCGGAGCGCCACGGAGATCGTGCCGTTCAAGGACACCGGATATGACTTTGAAGTCCTGCGGGCTTCGGATCCGGAGGGGGTCTTCACGGACAGCTGCCGGATCTGGAAGGAGATCCGTGACGCCGGTATCTCAGCGGAGTCCGTCTGCACAGACGCGGAGTCCTCCATGGCGGAACTGATCCGGAGCGGCGCCATGGACAGAGAATCGCAGAGATGGCCGCAGCCGGGGCCGTCCGCGGACCTGACGGAATTCAGGCGATGGGTGACGGACAGATTTTCCTATCTGGATGATATATATGGCTATACAGATTAGGAGTTCTGTTCATGGTACCGCGGTGCCCGGCCGGTATGTCCGGAACCGGGACCTGACACATGTCATGGGAAGCGCATAAAAAAGGAGAGCTGACACGGCTCTCCTTTTTGAATGGCATTATTCCTGTTTTATTTTTATGCTTTCTGTTGTTATCTGCGGAAGATCTGGTCCGGGATCCTGCCGATCAGGATATACGCGCCGATCCCGACCACAATGCCGGCGGCCATGCCGGAAAAGAGGAGGACCGGAAAATACAGAAATATCCGGGCAGTGGATACAATAAAGGCCGCGACCGCCAGCTGCCCGAAGTTGTGGGCAACGCCGCCGGCCAGGCTGACGCCGATCACGGAGAAGAGACCGGACCGGAAGCAGAGGTACATGACCAGGAAACTGACCAGACTCCCGGCCATGGAATAGACCATGCCGAAAAGGCCTGTGAACAGGAGTCCTGCCATCAGGACCCGTACCACGTTGACGGCAATGGCATAGCGGGGGCCCAGCCGGTAAAGAGCTACCAGCACGACCAGATTGGCCAGCCCCAGCTTGACGCCCGGAATACCGGGCTGAAAGGGAAGGATGGCTTCTATATAGGAAAAGATCAGGGCCAGCCCTGCCAGCATGGCAGTCAGGGTGATCCTGTAGGCGGAAAAACCTCCGCCGGAAGCGGGTGAACGATCAGTCATGGGCTTCTCCCGGGATGATAATGTATTTACAAAAATTGTATCTGCGGACTTTATTAGCGGCGGGCAGCCCCTTACTGGGATACGGCGTCATATTCAGCCTGGCTGCTGTCCGCGGCACGGATTTCAGCGATGACGCCGTTGGGCAGGCAGACGATCATCTGGCCGGAGGCGTTGATGATGCCCTGGTGGACACAGATCTGATTTTTGCAGCTGGCTTCCTCCATATGGACGGTACCGTCCGAAATTACGACCAGGTTATGATTACCGTTCCGGTCAATGGAGATGGTCCTGTCGCTGTCCAGGGAATAACGGCCGTATTCCGCGCCGTCGATGGTGATGATCACCTCCGCGCCGGACGAGGACGCCGCGGCTGACCGGACGGTCCAGACCGTCAGAACCGCGCCCAGCAGGCACAGGGCCAGAAAAAGGATGATATCGGCTTTTCTGAGTACTTTGAACATGGATCCCTCCGGCTTTACTTATCGGTTCAGTTATGATAAAAATCTTATGGTACATTCCTTTTTACTCCTCCCGCCGAAGCGGGAAAAGAACATTCAGAAGGATCAAAATGAAACGAATCGTAAAAAAGATCGCGGTGCTGCTTTTAATAACAGTTCTCATTATACCACAAGCCGCCTGCGGCGCAAACGGGGGCGGACAGGGAGCCGCAAATGATGGGAAGGAGATTCGGGGACCTGTTACAGGCCAGGATTTCCATTTTGATACGGTCTGCCAGATCACCATCTACAGCATGGACCATATGACGCAGGCTGCCGCGGATGATGCCCTGGAGCAGGCCTTTGCCCTGTGCGGGACCTATGAGGACATGCTCAGCAAGACCCTGGAAGGGACGGATATTTATAAGATCAATCATGCCGGCGGCAAGCCGGTCGAATGTGACCCGGAGACTGTAGAGATCATCCGGATGGGACTGCGATACGCGGAGATGTCGGACGGGAAATTTGATATCACGATCGGCAAAGCGGTCGATCTCTGGGATTTTCACGCGGACGCGGTGCCTGCGGTACCGGACCCGGCGGTCCTTTCGGAAGCCGTCAGCCATGTGGATTACAAGGCGGTCCGGATCGACGGGAACCAGGTGACGCTGGCTGACCCGGAGGCGGAAATTGACCTGGGCGGCATTGCCAAAGGCTATGTGGCGGACAGGGTCTGTGAAAAGCTGGAAGAATGCGGAGTCACCGGCGCCATTGTCAGTCTGGGCGGAAACGTGGACTGTCTGGGTTCCAAACCCGACGGAAAGAAGGAAAAAGATTTTGTGGTCGGTATAGAAGCGCCTTATTCGGACAAGTCGGAGATCGTGGGTTCTACGCCCGCTTCCGACCGGACTGTCGTTACTTCCGGCGTATATGAACGGTTCTTTACTTTCCAGGGCAGGGAGTATCATCACATCCTGGATCCTGAGACCGGATATCCTGTTGATTCAGATGTACTGGGGGTATCGATCGCGGCAGCCCGGGGGAAATCCGCTGACTGCGACGCCCTGGCGACCATCTGCCTGCTCCTGGGCTCTGAAAAAGGCATGTCACTGATCGAAGGCATGGATGGATTTGAAGCGCTCTTTATCACCAGGGAGAATAAGATCCTGACGACCGGCGGATTTGATTTTACAAAGCGCTGACAAGGCAGCAGATCCGGACAAAAATCCCCGCGAAGGGTATAAAAAAACACCGAATCCAAAAGATACGATGTAAAAAAAACACCGTATCTTTTTTCGATACGGTGTTTTTCGTGGAACCGACGGGGATCGAACCCATGACCTCCCGCACGTCAAGCGGACGCTCATCCCAGCTGAGCTACGGTTCCGTGTCTGTCCTGCGACAGAACTTATTATACTCTAAAAAGAGTCATTCAGCAATACCGTTTTTGGTTAAGGCTGACGGAGCAAATGCTCATAAAGTGCGGAAGATGGGACTTGAACCCACACGCTGTAGCCAGCACAAGATCCTTAGTCTTGCTCGTTAACAAAAAAAGGATGCAGGAGATGGGACTTGAACCCACACTGTGTAAACCACAACAGGCACCTGAAGCCTGCGCGTCTGCCAATTCCGCCACTCCTGCGAACAGGTTTTAGTATACCCAAAGATATTTGAGATGTCAATAAAAAACATTCCGAAAAAAATAGTTCCACCATTCGGCCTGTGGAATTGGAATTGTAAGACAATTGCCTTTGTGCTGTACGGAACATGTGCATGATGTCCTCTTTTACATGTACCTGCCATACCATATAATGATTAATGAGATTCCGTTGTTCTTCAGACGGCTGCCGGCTTTTTGAAGAACCGCAGGGCCGCGGGCAATCAGTTGCCGTAAGAAAGTGTTTTGCGATAGAGGACTGTCAGAGAAAGTCAGAGAAAGAAAAAGGGCGTGTGAAAATCATTGGATTCTCACACGCCTTTGTTGTTTATGCCTGAAATAAAAAAGTGCGGAAGATGGGACTTGAACCCACACGCTGTAGCCAGCACAAGATCCTTAGTCTTGCTCGTCTGCCAGTTAACAAAAAAAGGATGCAGGAGATGGGACTTGAACCCACACTGTGTAAACCACAACAGGCACCTGAAGCCTGCGCGTCTGCCAATTCCGCCACTCCTGCAGGACAAATGTTAGTATATCGCCGTCAGCCCGGGATGTCAACAAAAAAATGAAAAACTACGGAAAAACTACGGAAAAATCCCCAAAAAATCCTGAAAAAGCCGAAAAAGAGGCCCTCTGATTCGTTTTTTAAAAAAGGAAAATAAAAAACAGTACCGAATATTAATTATGTACCCACAAAAACGGCGGCGGCGCGTATCATACAATTCGTTTTCCTGATCAGCTGCAGCTGTTTTTATGTAATGAAAGGGCGGAGGCTGCAGTGTTATGACCATCCGAGAAGAAATGGAAGCCAGAGAACATGAGATCCTGGCCCCCTGGGCCAGCTTTGCCGATCAGTCCAAAGGCAGGGCCAGGCAGGAACCCCAATGCGATATCCGGCCTGTCTTCCAGAGGGACAGGGACCGTATTCTGCACAGCAAGCCCTTCCGCCGGCTCAAGGACAAGACCCAGGTCTTTCTGTATCCGGACGGGGACCATTACAGGACCCGGATGACTCATACGCTGGAGGTCTCCCAGAACGCCAGGACCATTGCCAAGGCCCTGCGCCTGAATGAGGACCTGGTCGAGGCTGCTGCTCTGGGACACGATCTGGGACATACGCCTTTCGGACATGCCGGAGAGAGGGCCCTGCACAGGATCTGTCCGGAAGGCTTCCGACATAACGAACAGAGCCTGCGCATTGTAGACTACATGTGCAGGGAAGGAAGGGGCCTGAACCTGACCTGGGAGGTCAGGGACGCCATTGTCAACCACCAGACCTCTACCATGCCGGCTACGCTGGAGGGCCAGATCGTCCGTTATTCCGACAAGATCGCCTACATCCATCATGACATGGATGACGCCATCCGGGCCGGTGTGCTGCGGGACGAGGATATCCCCGCTGAAATCTCAGATGTCGTCGGCAGGACCCTGAGCCAGCGTCTGGACTATTTTATCCACGATATCATCACCTACAGCAGCGGGAAACCCCTTGTCTCCATGTCGCCGGAGACCCTGGCCGTCATGCGCCGGCTCCGGGCTTTCATGAGCGCGGAGGTCTATACCAATCCGGTGGTCAAAGGAGAGGAGAGCAAGGCGGAAGCCCTGGTGGAGACCCTGTACAGTTATTATCTGGACCATATCGACCTGCTTCCGGATATTCTGAAGAAACGGATCGATCTGGGAGACAGCAGGGAACGCGCCGTCTGTGACCATATCAGTTCCATGACGGACAGATACGCTGTTGCCCTCTACGAAGACCTGTTCATACCCAGGAACTGGTCTGTTCTGTAAGTGTCTGCGGGAAAAGTACCCCGACCGGACGACTCCCTGCCGGCAGAAGATTTTAGAGTTTTTTAATAAACGTATGTTTCGTATTTCGGGCCGCCGCGTGTTATAATCACTATTCTGGGAAGTCTGGCCTGACACTCTGTTACAGTTGAGAGGAACCATAAAAACGGAATGTATTATTCGCAGGAAGTTATAGATGAGGTGCTGAACGGCGTCGATATCGTCGATGTTGTTTCAGCCCATGTCCATTTACAGAAAAAGGGCGCCGGCTATATGGGTCTGTGTCCCTTTCATAATGAAAAGACGCCTTCCTTTTCGGTCAGCAGCCAGCGGCAGACCTTTCACTGCTTCGGCTGCGGCGCCGGCGGCAATGCCATTACTTTTCTGATGAAGTATGACAACATGGGCTTTCAGGAGGCGCTGAAACAGCTGGCGGACAAAGCCGGTGTCAGGCTGCCGGAAGCCTCTTATTCCAAAGACGCCAAAGAAAGGGCGCAGAAGCGGGAACAGCTCCTGGCCGTCAATAAGGACGCCGCCACTTATTATTACAGGCTTCTGCGTTCGCCCAGAGGCAGCACGGGTATGAAGTATCTGACCGGCAGGGCCCTCAGTCCGGAGACCATGAAGAAATTCGGTCTGGGCTACGCGGACGGCAGGTCCTCGGACCTGACTTCCTATCTGAAGGAAAAGGGGTATGAGGATTCCCTGCTGATTGAAGCGGGGGTCTGCCTTTTTGATGAAAAGAGGGGCCTGCATGACCGTTTCTTCAACCGGGTCATGTTTCCCATCCAGGACGCCAACAGCCGGGTCATCGGTTTCGGCGGCCGTGTGATGGGAGATGGCAAACCCAAATATCTGAACACCAATGATACGCCGGTCTTTGACAAGAGCCGTAACCTGTACGGTCTCAACCTGGCCAAACGCAGCCGGACCGGAAGCTTTATCATATGCGAAGGCTATATGGATGTCATTGCCATGCATCAGGCCGGTTTCAGCCAGGCCATCGCCTCCCTCGGTACTGCCTTTACCCCGGGACAGGCGGCCCTGATCCGCCGCTATGTGAAAGATGTGATCCTGTCCTATGACAGTGATGACGCCGGTGTCCGGGCGGCCCTGCGGAATATTGAGATCCTGCGGGAGGCCGGACTGGGGGCAAAGGTCCTGGATCTGCGTCCTTATAAAGATCCGGATGAATTCATAAAGGCTTTGGGGCCGGCTGAATTCCAGAAGCGGATCGACGGGGCGGAGAACAGCTTCTTCTATGAGATCCGTATGATGAAGTCTTCCTATCAGCTGGTGGATCCGGGTGAAAGGACACGCTTCCAGCAGGAGATCGCCAGGAAGCTGATGGTCTTTGAGAACCCGGCGGAGAGAGAGAATTACCTGCAGGATATCTGCAGGATCCATATGATCGATCCCGGCATCATGCGGCAGCTGGTGGGATCCTATAATAAGGTCAGCAGCGGTTCTTCCGCAGCGGCGGCCCGGGAACAGCAGCAGCTGGTCAGGCAGCGCCGGCAGCAGGCCAGACAGGACCGCAGCCTGACACGCCAGCAGAAGGCTTCCATGGACAAGCAGAAGCTCCTGCTGACCTGGCTGACAGATGATCCGGGCCTGTACAGACAGATCCGGGAATATATCAGTCCTGACAGCTTTTCTGAAGGGATCTGCCGGGAAACAGCCGTCCGCCTGTGGCAGCGGCTGGAGGACGGACAGACGGATCCGGGCCGGCTGGCTTCGGCGGTGATCGCTTCCTTTGAGACAGAGGAGGACCAGCAGGCGGCAGCGGCCCTGCTGGAGAGAAGGATCCCGGGGATCGAATCGCCGGGAGAACGGGAAAAGGCTTTCCGGGAACTGCTGGAAGCGGTCTACAATGATTCTCTGGGCCGCCTGTATGACCGGAGCCTGACAGATCCGGACGCTCTGCGCCGGTTCACGGAAGGCAGACAGAAGCAGCAGAAGCTGAAACAGTTAAAGCTGCGCCTGAAATCCACCTGACTGACAAAAGAGCCCGCGGCAGTCTTGTGTACCATGAGAAACGTTCCTGCACCGTGGAAGAGGGCAGGGACGCGGACCATTTTAAAGAAAGTCCTTGATTACGGCGATGTCGTTGCCAAATTTCAGGATATGAAACTGAGCGAGGAAGCATTTGAGGCCATCATCCAGCATCTGGAAAAGAACGGTATTGATTTTATCCGTTCCCAGGAGGATGAGGATGACGCCCCCAGTGAAGAACTCGAAAGTATTCAGGAAGGCGGCGAGGACGCGGTAGATACCGAGGATATTGACCTGACAGTCCCTGACAGCGTCAATATCGAAGATCCGGTCAGAATGTATCTGAAGGAGATCGGCAAGGTGCCCCTTCTGACAGCGGAAGAAGAGATCGAGCTGGCCAAGAGGATGGAAGAAGGCGACGAAGAAGCCAAAAAGCGTCTGGCGGAAGCCAACCTCCGTCTGGTCGTCAGCATTGCCAAGCGCTATGTGGGCCGCGGCATGCTGTTCCTTGACCTGATCCAGGAAGGCAATCTGGGACTGATCAAGGCCGTTGAGAAATTTGACTATAACAAGGGCTTCAAGTTCTCCACCTACGCCACATGGTGGATCCGTCAGGCCATCACCAGAGCCATCGCGGATCAGGCACGTACCATCCGTATCCCGGTCCACATGGTAGAGACCATCAACAAGCTGATCCGTGTCAGCAGACAGCTGCTGCAGGAGCTGGGCAGGGAACCTACACCGGAAGAGATCGCCGAGCGCATGGAGATCCCGGTAGAGCGTGTCCGTGAGATCATCAAGATCTCGCAGGAACCTGTTTCCCTGGAGACGCCCATCGGTGAAGAGGAAGACAGCCATCTGGGAGACTTCATCCAGGATGACAACGTGCCTGTTCCGGCTGACGCGGCTGCTTTCACGCTGCTCAAGGAACAGCTGACAGATGTACTGGCCACCCTGACAGAAAGAGAACGCAAGGTCCTGCGCCTTCGTTTCGGTCTGGATGACGGCCGTGCCAGGACGCTGGAGGAGGTCGGCAAGGAATTCAACGTTACCCGTGAAAGAATCCGGCAGATCGAGGCCAAGGCCCTTCGCAAACTCCGCCATCCCAGCCGCAGCCGCAAGCTGAAGGATTATCTGGACTGATGGCAGCCGATACAAACAGGAACGCCGCTTCTCCGGTCCGCCTGTCGGACCGGCTGGGCGCCGCGGCAGGCATGGTCACGCCGGGTTACCGCCTTTGTGACGTGGGCTGTGACCATGCCCATATACCGATTGCCCTGCTTGGGGCCGGGATCATTCCCGGAGCCCTGGGCATGGATGTCATTCCCGGCCCTCTTGAAAAAGCCCGGGAGAATCTGGATCTGTACGGAGAGGACAGGGTTCAGCTGCGGATGTCGGACGGCCTGGACGCCTACCGGCCGGGAGAAGCAGACAGCCTGATGATCACCGGCATGGGCGGCAGGATCATTCAGGATATCCTGCTGCGGGAACCGGACAAGACCCTGGATTTTCAGGAGATGATCCTGCAGCCCCAGTCGGACCAGTGGCTGGTCCGCAAAGCCTTGCGAAGGCTGGGCGCAGGAATCGACAGGGAGATCCTGATCCTGGAAGACGGTAAATATTATCCCGTCATACACGCGGTGATCCCGCGGGAGGGCCGGTCGGACAAGCCGGTGCCCCGGCCTGTCTGGGGACCGGAGATCAGCCCTGCGGCAGGACTGGAAGCGGAAGACCGGTTCGGTCCCTGCCTGCTTGCCGCGAAAGACCCCCTGCTGCACCGCTTTCTGGTCTGGCAGAGAGGGATCCATGAGAGGATCCTGTCCTCCATCGATCAGTCCGGAGACAGGGTACGGCACGCGGAGCGCCGGATCATGATTGCGGAAATCAAAAATCTGATCGATACAGCGCTGACAATATTTGACGAAAGGCAGTGATTGTCATATGATTTTAGCAGAACTTCTTGATAATCTGGATGAATTCTGCCCGGCGGAATACGCCATGGACTGGGATAATTCCGGCCTGCAGACAGGGCGGACAGACAGTCCGGTCCGCAGGGTACTGATCGCGCTGGACGCCACCTCCGCGGTGGTGGACCTGGCGGTAAAGGAAAGGGCGGACCTGATACTGACCCACCATCCTTTGATCTTTAAGGCCGTAAGCCGGGTCACGGACGATGATTATGTCGGTAAAAGAATATTGACGATGGCGGAAAACCGGATCGCCTGCTTTGCCATGCATACCAATTTTGATGTACTTTGTATGGCGGACGCCGCCGCGGACCTGCTGGAACTGAGCGACCGTCAGGTACTGGAAATGGTCCGGCAGGAATGGGACCGGACAGAAGGTATCGGCAGGACCGGATTCCTGAAAAAACCCATGAAGCTGTCGGAACTGTCAGAATATGTGAAGACCAGGTTCTCTATTCCCGGCCTGCGCTGTTATGGTGATCCCGACCTGCAGGTCAGGAAGGTCTCCATCCTGCCCGGTTCCGGCGGAGGAGAGATCGACCTGGCCCTGGAACAGGGAGCGGAAGTGATGATCACGGGGGATATCAGCCACCATACAGGCATCGATGCCCTGGAAAAGGGAATCGCGGTCATAGACGGCAGTCATTACGGGCTTGAGAAGCTGTTCATTCCGTATATGCGGAAATACCTGAAAAAGGAGTTCCCGGAACTGGAGCTGGTTACAGCGCCGGTCCACGAGCCTTTTTTCGTACAATAATGACCTGTGGACAGGAAAACAGGCAATAAAGAGAAAATCCGGCAGTTGAATGGAGCAGATCGCTGCCGGATCTGAAATCACAGATTGATAACCCGGTCCGGCAGCCGCAAGAGCACCGGATCCGCGACAGGAAACCGCACGAAACGTTCAGGGGGGTTTACCGGCAGGGAAGGAGAGTGCAGATATGCCTACAATCATGATGAACGGTGCCATCAGGCAGTTTGATAAAGGGACGACATACGAGAAGGTCGTCAGTGAATATCAGGGCCAGTACAATAATTCGATCGCACTGATCTATTTCAACGGAAAAATGAAGGAGCTGACCAAGCGAGTCGATAAAGATGGTGTCGTTTCATTTATCACGACAAAGGATCCGGCCGGGCACGCGACCTATGTTAGGACTGCCCAGATGATGCTGGTCAAGGCGGCAAGGGATATCCTGGGCTCCGCCAACAAGCAGGTCAGGATCAAGATCGAGTTTTCCCTGGATAATGCCTGCTACTGCTCCGTTCTGGGCGGAATCCGGGTCAATACCGAACTGGCCAGGAAGATAGAAGAGAGAATGATGGAAATAGCGGAAAAGAATATTCCCATCATCAAGAAGAACTATCCCATTGATGACGCGATCGAGCTTTTTAAACGCCAGGATATGAAGGATAAGGAAAAACTTTTCCACTTCCGGCGCAGCTCCACCATCAATGTTTACAGTCTGGAAGGCTATTATGATTATTTCTATGGATTCATGATGCCTGCCACCGGTTATGTCCGTCTCTTCAAGGTCAGGGCCTATGAAGGAGGCCTGCTGCTGATCCTGCCCCGGATCGAAGCTCCTGATCAGCTGGATGAATTCAAGGAACAGCCGCATCTGTTCCAGGAACTGATGCTGTCTACCAAATGGGATCATCTGATCAATATAGCGACAGTCGGTGATCTGAATGAGCGGATCTGCTCCGGCTCCATCAGCGATATGATCCTGGTCCAGGAAGCCCTGCAGGAGAGAAGGATCGGTGAGATCGCCCAGCAGATCAGTGACAGGGGCAATGTCAAATTTGTCATGGTAGCAGGTCCCAGTTCTTCAGGAAAAACGACCTTCTCCCACAGGCTGGCGGTACAGCTGCGGTCCTTCGGCATGTGTCCCCATATCATCAGTATGGATGATTATTTCGTCAACCGGGAGAAGACGCCCATCGATATCGACGGCAACTATAACTTTGACGTCATCGAGGCGTTGGATCTGGATCTCTTCAATGCCGATATGGGAGACCTTCTGGCAGGAGAGACCATTGAAATGCCTTCCTTTGATTTCAAGACCGGCAAGAGAGTTTATAAAGGCAACTACCTGAAACTCAATGACAATGATGTTCTGATCATTGAAGGAATCCACGGACTCAATCCCAGAAGCTCTGAGGATCTGCCGGATGAGAACAAGTTCAAGATCTATATCAGCGCTCTGACCAGCCTGAATATTGATGAGCATAACAGGATCCCCTCTTCCGACAACCGCCTGCTCCGCCGCATGATCCGGGATTACAGGACCAGGGGCGCCTCGGCGCAGTCCGTCCTGTCCGGCTGGAAAAAGGTCCGTGACGGGGAGGAGATGAACATTTTCCCGTTCCAGGAAAGCGCGGACGCCATTTTCAATTCCGTCCTGATCTATGAGCTGTCGGTACTCAAACAGTTCGCGGAACCCCTGCTGTTCAGCGTCCGCCAGAATGAGCCGGAATATTATGAAGCCAAGCGGCTGCTGAAGTTCCTGGATTATTTCGTA
>ONRU01000158.1 GCA_900320325.1 uncultured Lachnospiraceae bacterium | reverse complement strand
TCTGTACAGCGCGGCCATGCTGTATATGGAGTCGCGGCAGTATAAAGCGATGATCATGAAGGACACCGCCAACAAGGCGGAAGCGGTCTACGGGATGATCGAGGGGTATGGCGCGACGGCGGATGAGATCGGCAGGGGATTTCTGGCAGATGAAAACGCCCGGGTCCGTCTGATGGCGATCGGGCTGTCAGATCAGGTCAGGGACGGTGCCTTCACCGGAAAACGTTTTGAGGGCAGCAGTATGGTGGTCCGGGTAAGGAAAGGAGCCGTCGAACTGCCCGCGGAAGCGGAGGGAATGTTTCCGGCGCTTTCTCCGGACATGATCACAGACGAGTACCGCCAGTCGAGGGTGGAATGGCACGCGGACCCGTCCGCAGGAACAGAAAGAGACCGGATCACAGAAGTGTTCCTGACCAGCGGGAAGATCGCCGGGGAATGGTACTGTGTCAGCTGGGTTCCCATTGGGGACTATGACGCCTATATCCGGTCCCATCTGTCGGAAGAACACCTTCCGGAAATTCTGGATATGGTGCATGATGTCGAGCTCTTTATGGTCGCTGCCCCGTCTGATGATCCGGCTGCTTCCGAAGAAGACAGCATGACGCTCCTGCATAAAACAAAAGGCCTGTCAGAATTCAGCACTCTGGCGGACCTGGGCCTTACCCGGGAGGACCTGAAGGCGGAAAACTTTACCCTGCAGACAGGACGGGGGGAGACATATATCTGTATTCCGATGGAGGTGGAAAATCTGGGCTATACCCTTGTATGCTGCAATTCCATAAAAGGAGAGAAAGCGGCATATATGGGAGATGTCCTGGATCTGATCCTCTTCGCCGCCATTATGCTGGCCGGCATGATCACGTGGTGTTATTCTGTGCAGTGGCTGGTACGGAAGGAAGCACTGAAGGAGGAAGACAGGAAGAAATACAGTCCCGGTGTGGTCAAAAAGCGTACGACAGTCCTGACATTGATGGCTGCGCTGACGGTCACCCTGTTCGCCTTTACGATCGTGATGGTACAGTTTCTCTTCCAGGAGAACCGGATCGCCGGCAACATGCTGGATATTTTCTCCGTACAGATTGAGGACGCGAAAAACAGCACTCCCGGCATCTACGCGCTGGAGACAGAAAGATATACGGAGTTTGGGAAAACCGTATCGTCAATGATTACAGAAGATTCATCTCTCCTGCGAAAAAAGAGCCTGTCTGAAATCGCGGAAGCGATTTCAGCGGAATACCTGATTGTCTATGATGAGAAGGGAGCGGAAGCAGCCTGCAGCAGAGAATATACCGGCTTTACACTGCCGGAGGACCCGGACGATCCCTTTTACGATTTCAGGAGACTGCTGAAAGGAATTCCGGTCATTGTCCATGAACCGGAAAAAGATATGATCACAGGGGAACAGCGTTCCTTTGTCGGAATCCGCTTCGATATACTGGGCGAAAAGGAGCTTTACGGTGCCCTTCTGATTGCCCTGCCCTCCCGTGATCAGGTAATGGCAGAGGAGAATGATAACGCGGTCCTGCGGGTCAGGCAGAAAGTATACAGCCGGATACAGGAAGAGAACCGGATGATCATGGAGATCGATCCGGAAACAGGCACCATTGTATCCTGCAGCAGGGCCGCTTTCAATGGCGCGGACAGCGCAGGTATTGGGATCAGGCCCGGAGAACTGAAGGACCGCCATATGGGCTTCTACTACGTGGATGAGGAGTGGTACTTCGGCGTTTCCGGATTATCAGGAGACCATATCTGGTTCTACCTGACGGACAGCACCGACATGTCAAGGAGCGGGCTGTTTTTCGCCATTATATCCGGTCTGCTCGCTTTGATTATTTTCGGGCTGACAGCCGGATTTGGGCTCAAAGAGTATACGGAAGAGAACTATGAGCATTACGCAGACCGGATGACGGAAGAGTCGGCATCGTATCTGGGCAGGATTGAACAGAGAGCGCCTTCTTTGTACCCGATGGCGTTGGGCTGGAGGGATATGCTGCCGGAAACGAAGACGAAAATCATCCTGCAGATCCTGACAGGCATTCTGCTGGCGGTCATGGTCCTGGCGGCTCTCCTGAATGTTCCTCTGGCCCGCCACTCTGTGCTGAGCTTCGTGATCAGAGGGAACTGGACAAAAGGGCTCAACTTTTTCTCAGTCATCGCGGTGATCCTGATATTCTGCCTGGAATATCTGGTCTATCTGGCCATGAAGATTATTTTCAGGATGCTGAGCAGTCTGACAGACCGCAAAGGGGAGACCGTTTTTCGGCTGGTCCGCAGCTTCTGCAATTACGTCGTCTTCATAGGAGCTGTCTGCCTGGCATTGAGCTATCTCGGGATTGATACGGCGACCCTGCTGGCTTCCATCGGTCTTTTTTCGCTGGCCATCTCTCTGGGAGCCAAAGATATCGTGGCGGATATCCTGGCCGGCCTGTGTATCGTGTTTGAGAAATCCTACAATGTCGGGGATACCATCCAGGCAGGTGATTTCAAGGGAACGGTGATGGAGATCGGCGTCAGA
>ONRU01000120.1 GCA_900320325.1 uncultured Lachnospiraceae bacterium | reverse complement strand
CATGAGGACCGCCCTTCCTGATTCCGGAACCTTTTCTCCTGCATTTCAAAACAGCCCCTCCGTAAAGCGTGGGGCTGTTTTTTTTGTGGCTATAACGCCGGATCCATCTCAATTTTTAAAGGCCTGCTGCTCTGTCAGACTTCTTGTTTGCAGGCCGCTGCTATAAGGCCGATCCTGTTTCCGGTCTTTTCCCAGGCAATCCGGTCAGCCGTCCACACTGCCGGCCGGTCCCTCCGCATGGTTGACCATGCGGTAGCCGACCCCGACATGGGTCTGTATATAAGACTGGGACTCTCCCTTTTTCTCGATCTTTTTCCGGAGCGATATTGTTCTCCCATTCATTGCCCCATATTTCTTTTGAAATAAAGCGGTAGGTCAGGACTTTGCCGCAGTTCCTGCCCAGAATACACAGAAGCTTATACTCGCTGGGAGTCAGTTTGAGGGGTACATCATCCACATAGGCGCAGCCCTCAGCAAAGTCAATCCTCAGGGCGCCGTTCGTGAAGACGCGCTCCTCCGGCAGCCTGGCCTGCATGACCGTCAGCCGGCGCTGGGTAACGCGGATCCTGGCCAGCAGCTCCTCCACGTCAAAGGGTTTGGTCAGATAATCATCCGCTCCGCAGTCCAGGGCCAGGATCTTGTCTGTCACCTCGCTTCTGGCTGTCAGAACGATAATGGGCATATTGGACCAGGTCCGGATCCGCCGGATGATCTCGATCCCGTCCATATCCGGCAGGCCCAGATCCAGCAGGATCAGGTCCGGATTGACAGAAGAAGCCAGCATCAGGGCGGATTTTCCGTCCTCCGCGGACAGGTAGGTATATTCATGTGTCTCCAATGTAGTTCTGATCAGATTCCTTACCGGCATCTCATCTTCAACGACCAGTATTTTCAGTTTACTCATGCATATTCACCTCCAGTGCCGGAAGCGTAAAGACGAACCGGCTTCCGCAGGGGATATTATCCTCCGCGTGGATCTCCCCGCCATGGGCGTCTATGATCGAACGGCAGAGGGCAAGTCCCAGCCCTGTACTTCTGACGCTGTCTCCACCGGTATTGCTCAGGCTGTAGAACATCTCGAATATTTTTTCCTTTTCCGCGTCCGGTATTCCCGGTCCGTTGTCACTGACACAGACTTTTGCCACAGAACCCTCCCTGCGGCAGGTGACCAGTATTTCCGAACCCGGCCGGGTATAACGGACCGCATTGTTGACCAGGTTGATCACTACCTGCATCAGCAGGCGGGCATCCCCCTTGATCAGGATGATTTCCTCACCGAAGGCGGTCCGCAGCAGGTGCTCCCCGGATTTGATCCGGATATGGCTGATGCTTTCCTCCACGATATCCCGAAGATCCTCCGTCTCCATCTGCAGCTGCATGCGGCCGTCAACAATCCGGGAAATCGACAGCAGGTTCTCTACCAGATCGATCAGCCACAGAGATTCATCATAAATATCCTTATACATTTCCCGGCGAGTTCCGGCGTCGATCCTGAACTCCTCCGTCAGCAGGTTGGAAGCGTGGCCGGAAATGGCAGTCAGCGGCGTGCGCAGGTCATGGGATATGGTCCTGAGCAGATTGGCCCGCAGCGTTTCCGCCTGAGCTTTCAGCTCAGCTTCTTCCCTGGCTTTGCGGTTACGGTCATTTTCCAGTGCCAGGGAACATTCTCCCATAACGGACTGCAGGAGGCTCCGCTCATAATAATGCAGGGGATCCTGGGTTCCGTCCACGCCGACAGAACCGATGGCCTCATCCCGCACTTTCAGGGTAAAATATTCAAAGCCGTCCTTATCGTCCGTCCCTTCCCGTATCTCTCGTGTAAAAACGATCTTGCGCTCCAGCAGCTTTTCCATCTGCCGCAGGGAAGCGCTGAGGATCTCCTCCTCGCCCCGTACCTTCTCCAGCATGACATTGGTGTCCAGCAGGATTTGGGTCCGGTAGGCCACTTCCGCCGATTCCCTGGCCTTGGCCCGCAGGTTCTCCGCCAGAGAACCCGTAATGAAGGCCACCAGGAACATGATCAGAAAGGTCGACTGATAACCGGTCTCATATACAAAAAGGGTAAATCGCGGTTCCGTAAACAGGTAATTGAACAGGAAAATGCCAAGCAGTGACGAAACCAGACCGTAAATACGGTGCTCCGTGATAACACTGTTCACGACAGTCGCCAGAATATAGACCATGATGATATTGGCCTCACTGAAATGCATCTTCCGGAACAGTTCACAAATGGCCGTACTGAGCAGAAAGACCAGGATACAGCTGATCAGATCCCGCAGATAAAAGACCGGCTTCTGCCGGGATCCCTGGTCCAGACGGGGCATGGCCTTCCGGTCCGGGATGATATAAATATCGATGCCGGGCGCGTATTCCAGCAGCTTGTCCGTCAGTGATTTGGAAAAAAGCCTGCCGCCGCTGAAAGCGCTCTGTCCGATCACGATCCGGGTCACCCCGGACAGCCTGGCATAGTGGGCGATCTCATACGCGATATCCTGGCCGTTCAGGGAAACGACCCGGGCACCCGCTTTTTTAGCTTTTTCTATATTTTCCTGCAGCGTGGCGTTTTCTTTGGCGGAAAGAGGTCTGCCCGCGTCCGACTGTACATGTACGGCTGTAAAACGGGCATTCAGCATATGGGCAACGACCGCGGCTTCCTCCAGCACATGGCCGCTGGTCGGAGACGCGGAAATGCAGGCGAGGATATGATCCCCGCCTGCGTTTTCTTCATTATATGTCGGAATCGTGTCTGCCTGCGCTGTCATCGTGATTTCCTTCCGCGTTTTTCCTGTGATCCCGCTTTCGGTTCTTTCCTGCAATACCTCTGTGTTTTTTATCGCGGGGCCTCGTAATCAGGCCGACCAGACTCATGGTAAACAGAAAGCCCAGGATCATTGCAAGTATCATGACCAGTATCAGTACAACATTTGTCATTCTTCTCCCACCTCTTCCGGATCTGTATTCATCTGTTCTGAAACGGACTTCTCTCCTGTCCGCCGGGAACAGATCTGATTTTCACTTTATTCAGAATCCGGAAAGGGGGATTTTTCAGCCGGTCAGATACGGAAACATTTCTGGATCTTCTTATCGTCTCCAACGACCAGAAGGGTCATTTTCCCCGACAGGACGGTGTCGGGATGAATCAGCACATCCGTATGGCCGTGTTCTCTGATCCCTATGATACTGATTCCATAGCGTCTGCGGACATCGATCTCACCGATACCGTGCCCGATCCATTTGCGGGGCACATCTACTTCGTAGACCGCGCACTCTCCGTCAATCCTGAAATAATCGGTTACATGGTCGGAGCTGTATTTTACAGCCGCCCATTCACCAAGCTGCTTCTGAGGATAGATGACCTCATCAGCGCCTACTCTCTTAAGCAGATATTCCTGCACATCCTCTTCAGCGACTGCTACCACATAGGAGACGCCCAGTTCTTTCAGCAGGGTGGTAGTGACCAGGGAGCTCTTGAAATCATCTCCCATGGAAACAAAACAGATATCAAAATTGCGAACGCCCAGGGACCTGAGGAATTTCTCGTCCGTACTGTCCCCGATCTGGCCGCTGGTCAGCCACCGCATGGCGTTCTCCACCGATTCCCGGCGCCTGTCAACGCCCATGACTTCGTGTCCGAGCTCACACAGCCTGCGGGATGTATTTGTTCCGAATCTGCCCAGTCCGATCATCAATATGGTTTTCATGCTCTGTCCTCTCTTACTCTGTATGCATCTATCCCGGGAGGATAACTGTTTATACTCCTTTCTGCTATTTTACATCTTTTTGCAGTTCCTAAACAGGGTCAACCTACCGCTATGTTGCCTTTCGGATATTTTCTGTTGACCGAGGGTCCCTGGATCTTGAACAGTGCCCAGGCTATGGTCAGCCCCCCGGTCCTTCCAAGGAACATGAGGGCGATCAGAATGATTTTGGATATCAGTCCCAGAGTGGGCGTGATCCCCAGTGTAAGTCCTACTGTACCAATCGCGGAAGCGGACTCGAACAGACAGATATGGAGCGGCTGCTGTTCGAGAGAACAGATGACAGCGCCGGATACAAGGAACAGGGTCATGTAGATGGTCATGAGCGCCATGGACTGACTGATGACCTTATTGTCAATACTGCGTCCGAATCCGCTGCATTCCTCCTCCCCGCCGAACACGCTGGCGCATGTGGCCAGAATCACAAAAATGGTCGTGACCTTCATGCCGCCGGCTGTAGAGCCGGGAGCGCCGCCGATCAGCATCAGGATGACCGTGACCGCCTGTCCTGTTCCGCTCATCTGGGTCAGGTCTGTTGTATTAAAACCGGCCGTCCTTGGCGTGACCGCCTGAAAAATCGCAGCGAGGAGTCTCTCTCCCAGAGGAAGATTTCCATACTCTGCCATGAACAGGTAGATGGCAGGCAGCAGGAGCAGGGCTGCTGTCATCACCAGAATGGCTTTTGTCTGCATCCTGTATCTTCTGAATTTCAGGCCGTGGTCAATGAAGTCTTTCCAGGTAAAGAATCCGATGCCTCCCAGAATGATCAGCAGGGAGATGGTCAGGGTCACGACCGGATTGGCCGCGAAGCCGCCCTGTTCTCCCATCAGGTCAAATCCCGCGTTGCAGAAGGCTGAGACCGAATGGAATACGGAAAAAGCAGCTCCTTTCAGCGGACCGTACAGGGGAATAAAGACCGTTGCCAGAATACAGGCCCCGATTCCTTCAACGGTCAGCATGACCTTTACAATAAAGCGGACCATACGGACCAGTCCGCCCATATGTTCGCCACCAATAGAATCCTGGATCAGCGTCCGCTGGACCAGGCCGAGCTTGTGTCCGGTCACGGAAAGAACCATTGCAGAAAGTGTAACAACACCCATACCTCCAGTCTGGATCAGCAGCAAGATGACCGTTTTGCCGAATATGCTCCAGTAGGTCATGGTATCGTGCACGACCAGTCCTGTTACGCAGACAGCCGATGTGGATGTGAACAGCGCCTCTGAAAAAGGAGTCCAGAGACCGGCGGCGGAAGAAACCGGGAGCATCAGCAGGATCCCG
>ONRU01000121.1 GCA_900320325.1 uncultured Lachnospiraceae bacterium | reverse complement strand
CTCAGGCTTTGCCGTTGGAACCAAGGACGTTGACGATCTTGTGGGCGACCATGTCCTTGACAGCCTGTCTGGCGGGTTTCAGATACTGTCTGGGATCGAAGTGCTCCGGATGCTCCGCGAAGTACTTACGGATGTTGCCGGTCATAGCCAGACGGATATCGGAGTCGATATTGATCTTGCAGACAGAGAGCTCTGCAGCGTGGCGCAGCTCATTCTCCGGAATGCCGATCGCGTCGGGCATGTTGCCGCCATAGGTGTTGACCATCTTTACGAATTCCTGGGGAACGGAAGAAGAACCGTGCAGAACGATCGGGAATCCGGGCAGTCTCTTGGAGACTTCTTCCAGAACGTCGAAGCGCAGGGGCGGAGGAACAAGGATGCCGTCCGCGTTGCGTGTGCACTGCTCAGGTCTGAACTTGTAAGCGCCGTGGGAAGTACCGATGGCAATCGCCAGAGAGTCGCAGCCTGTTCTGGAAACGAACTCTTCTACTTCTTCAGGACGTGTGTAGCTGGCCTGTCCGGCTTCTACTACGACTTCGTCTTCTACGCCTTCAAGAGTACCCAGCTCAGCCTCTACGACTACGCCGTGGGCGTGCGCGTACTCAACGACCTGCTTTGTCAGAGCGATGTTGTCCTCGAAAGATTTGGAGGAAGCATCGATCATAACGGAAGTAAATCCACCGTCAATACAGCTCTTGCAAAGCTCGAAGCTGTCACCATGGTCCAGATGAAGCGCGATCGGGATATCGGGATTCTCGATGACTGCCGCTTCAACCAGCTTTACCAGGTAAGTATGGTTTGCGTAAGCACGAGCGCCTTTGGAAACCTGCAGGATAACAGGGCTGTTCAGCTCGCCGGCTGCCTCAGTAATACCCTGAACGATCTCCATGTTGTTCACGTTGAACGCGCCGATGGCATATCCGCCGTCATAAGCCTTCTTGAACATTTCAGTTGTTGTAACTAATGCCATAACCTTCTCCTTTCTGAATAGCTAATAAGGAACTACTTATAGTTTAACACATTTCTCGTAAAAATACCGCCCTGACATGGACGAATGATTCGTAGACTGTCGTATGTATAATCGTCTACGATAGTCCATGTTTCCTGCCGCAGATACAAAACCGCAAACAGAGACTCTCCGGCACACAAACACTTGGGCACGCAGATACAGGCACTCCGGCACACAAACACTTGGACACGCAGATACAAACACTCCGGCATACAAACATATCTGTACGCAGACACAAAGAGACCGCCCTCCCGAAGGAAGGCGGTCTCCGCTGTTCTTAATAATTATTTTGAGAAATCCGTACATCCGGATTTCTCAAAATCATTTTTAACTGATTTACTTCACAACAAAGTTCAGGATCTTGCCGGGGACATAGATCTCCTTGACCAGCTTCTTGCCTTCCATAAATTTGGCAACCGCAGGAGCGGCCTTGCCTGCCGCAAGGGCTTCTTCCTTGCCGCAGTCCTTGGGGATGCTGACCTTGCCGCGGAATTTGCCGTTGACCTGGACACCGATCTCGATCATGGCGTCAACAGTCTTGGCTTCATCATATTCCGGCCAGGGAGCGACTGTCAGGAAGCCTTCACCGCCCAGCTCCGCGTAAATCTCCTCTGTGATATGAGGCGCGAAGGGGGACAGCAGTTTGATAAAGTCGATCAGCTGGTTCCGGCCGATCTTGCCGACTTTGTAGATATCATTGATCAGGCCCATCAGGCAGGCGATCGCGGTGTTGAACTTCTGGTCCTCGATATCAGAAGAGACCTTCTTGATGGCCTTATGGATACCTGTCTCCAGTTCTTCCACATCCTGATCCTGTACCAGATCGATCAGTCCGCCGACACGGTCCAGGAACCTGCGGCAGCCCTTGACAGACTTGTCATTCCAGGGAGCGGCTGAACCGTAATCACCCATGAACATGACATAAACACGCAGTGTATCCGCGCCGTACTCGTTGACGATATCCAGAGGATCTACGACATTACCCTTGGACTTGGACATCTTGTCGCCGTCGGAACCCAGGATCATACCCTGCGCGGAACGTTTGGCATAGGGTTCGGGCGTGCTGACTTCCCCGATGTCATAGAGGAAATGATGCCAGAATCTGGAGTACAGCAGATGCCTGGTCACATGCTCCATACCGCCGTTATACCAGTCTACGGGCATCCAGTATTTGATCTTGTCATGATCCGCGAATGCCTTGTCGTTGTGGGGGTCCACATAACGAAGGAAATACCAGGAGGATCCTGCCCACTGGGGCATGGTATCGGTCTCTCTCTCCGCAGGGCCGCCGCATTTAGGGCAGGTGCAGTTGACAAATTCAGGGATTCTGGCCAGAGGAGACTTGCCGTCCTCACCGGGCTCAAAGTCCTGGATCTCCGGCAGGCGCAGAGGCAGTTCCTCATAAGGAACCGGCACGACGCCGCAGTTGGGGCAGTGGATCAGCGGAATGGGCTCGCCCCAGTAACGCTGTCTGTTGAAGGCCCAGTCTTTCATCTTATACTGGATGCCGGCGTGGCCGATGCCCTTTTCTACCAGGTATTCGGTCATTTTGGCAATGGAATCCTTCTTATTGGTCAGGCCGTTGAGGAAACCGGAGTTGACCATCTCGCCGTCGCCGGTATAGGCTTCTTTCTCAATATCGCCGCCTTTGATGACTTCGATGATATCGATACCGAATTTATGGGCAAATTCCCAGTCACGCTGGTCATGGGCAGGAACTGCCATGATCGCGCCGGTGCCGTATCCCATCATGACATAGTCGGAGATAAAGATCGGGACGACCTTGCCGTTCACGGGGTTGACCGCTTCCAGGCCCTCGATCTTGAGACCGGTCTTATCCTTGACCAGCTGGGTACGCTCGAACTCGGTCTTTTTGGCGCACTCCTCGCGGTAAGCTTGGATGGCGTCCATGTTGGTGATGCGGTCCGCGTACTTGTCGATCAGAGGATGCTCGGGCGCCATGACCATGAAGGTAACGCCAAAGAGCGTGTCAGGCCTTGTGGTATAGATCTCGATCTTCTCATCTACGCCGTTGAAGGAGAAATCTACAAAAGCGCCGGTGGACTTGCCGATCCAGTTGACCTCCTGCAGCTTGATGTTCTCGGGATAATCCACATCATTCAGGCCCTGCAGCAGCTTTTCGGCATAGTCGGTGATCCGCAGATACCAGACCACCTTGGGCAGCTGGATGACATCGCTGTGGCAGATGTCGCATTTACCGCCCTGGCTGTCCTCATTGGCCAGAACGACTTTGCAGTGGGGGCAGTAGTTGACCAGTGTCTTGTCACGGAATACCAGTCCGTGCTCATACAGCTTGAGGAAGATCCACTGGGTCCAGTGATAATAGTTCTCATCTGTTGTATCAATGGTCCTGTCCCAGTCAAAGGAAAAGCCTACTTTTCTGAGCTGGTCAGAGAATTTCTTAATATTGACATCCGTAATGATACGGGGATGTGTATTGGTCTTGACCGCGTAGTTCTCTGTGGGCAGACCGAAAGCGTCGAAGCCGATGGGGAACAGGACGTTATAGCCCTGCATCCTCCTCTTTCTGGAGATGACTTCAATACTGGTATAGGCTTTGATGTGGCCTACGTGCATGCCCGCGCCGCTGGGATAGGGGAATTCCACCAGTCCGTAGAATTTGGGCTTCTTACTGAAGTCCTCTGCCTTGAACAGCTGGGCATCTTCCCATTTCTTCTGCCACTTGGGTTCTATCTTCTTAAAATCATAGTTCATAAATAATGCTTCCTCCGATCTTGGGATCTGTATCCGGGCCGGTACCCGGGGCTGTAAACAGCCGCATAAAAGTATATCACAAATGAAGAAGTGAATAAAGCTGTTTGTGATACGAATCTCCGGGGCGCCGACAGGATCCGTACCCAGGATCTGTTCTTTTCATATGTTTCTATCTGGTCTTTTCTATATTAATACGATACTTATGCTCTTATAAAATCAGGTCAAAAAACTCCGCAGCCGAAACTGCGGAGTTTTTATAATCTGCATCAATCGGAATCCGGGTTGATTGCAAAAGCAATTAATCAGTATCCGAGTTTATCACATAGTGATTAATCGGCAGTACCGTCTGCGACTGCGGCTGCTCTTGCTTCGACTTCCTTGCTCTGGATATCCTGAGGAGCCTGCTCATATCTTGCGAACTCATAGCTGTAATCGCCGCGTCCGCCGGAGATGGAACGAAGGACTGTGCAGTAATCAAACAGTTCGGACTGAGGAACTTCCGCCTCAATGACCTGCTTGCCGCCCTGGATGGGGTTCATGCCAAGGACT
>ONRU01000173.1 GCA_900320325.1 uncultured Lachnospiraceae bacterium | reverse complement strand
TCACCGCGTTGATCAGGGTCGTCTTCCCGGCGCCGGATCCGCCCAGCAGCAGGACAAGGGAATGATCCGGAATATTCAGCGCGATGTCCCGCAGAAGGCGGTGCTTCTTTCCGAAGTCTTTCACGACCCGCTCCCGGATATGGATGCTCAGGCCTTCCTGCGCCAGCGGGACCACGTCATTGAGAAGCTCCGAGGGGTGGGCCGCTGCCTGCCCCTCGTCCGGGATACGGACAGCTCCCTCCCGCAGATTTTCTTTCACAGGCTGATACTTCTTTCCAATACCCAGGATCAGCAGCGGCAGCCAGTCGACAAGCAGCCACAGGATGAGCCACTGTTTCCCGAGTCCGAACAGCTTCAGGATCTGCAGGAAGATCCTGATCCTGTATATGAACAGGAAAAGGAACAGGATCAGATGGAGGAGCCCTGCCAGTATGCTGAACTGGCCCTCTCCGGCCTCGAACCTGAAAATCCCGGCCATGACAAACAGCAGGTCCAGAATCCCGCAGTACATGCCTTCCCTGCCAAGTTCCACGGACTGTCCCAGACAATACATACGAAGCCCCGGGATCCAGGCCTTCCATCTTTTCTGCCAGCCCAGTTTGCCCGCAATGACAAACAGGGCGAATGAGAACATCAGCCAGTCAAAAAGGCCGTTTATATTAACAAACCACTGGTTGTGCATTTTCTGTATCCTCCGTTTTAATAGATTCTGCCGGACATCGATGTTTCTGCTTCCGGATCAGACGATCAGCGTCGCGATGGATCCGAAAATCAGAATCAGAACCACCAGGCAGACCGCCTCCGGTCGGAGCGGCCAGACGGAGCAGCATCTGTTCCAGACGCAGAAACGCGCCGCGCCCTTCCGCGTAGTAATCTGTCACTTCCTCGCACTGGGCAAAGGTCTCTTCAAAGTCACGTTTTGTATCCATGACCGCCTCGCAGTCCGCGTACAGGCATCCATTCTCGAAATGGTGATAAAGGCTGCGGTAATCCAGGTTGATGGTCCCGCAGGTGGCCACCAGGTCATCCGCGATGGACATTTTGGCGTGACAGAAACCGGGCGTGAACTCAAAGATCCGGACGCCGTTCCGCGCGAGGCCGTTGTAATAAGACCTGGTCAGCTTATAGACCAGTTTTTTATCCGGTATGCCGGGCGTAATGATGCGGACGTCCACACCGCGCTTGGCTGCCATGGATAACGCGTGGCACATCTCATCGGTGATGATCAGATAGGGCGTAATGAACCAGGCATAATCATGGGCGCCATCCGCCATACATATATAAACGTCCTCGCCTGTATGGATGTCATCCATCGGAGAATCCGCGTAGGGCTGCACGAATCCGAGATGATCGCCGTCATATTCCTCCGTGCCCAGGACATATCTCATATCCGGCATTATCCCCTTTTCCATCTGCAGATAGTATCCCTGGCCCTTTTTACGCAGGCGGTCCCTTTCTTTTCTGGCTCTCTCCGCCTGCTCTCCGCTGACCACTTTGCTCTTTCTGTTCAAAAGATAGGCCGCGTTGCTGACCGCCAGATACTTCATAAAATCTGTATCGTCCCTGTCCATGGCGGACATGGCGTTCCACATCTCCAGGAACATCACGGTCAGGCTCTGTACGGCGTCCCCTTCCAGGCGGACGCCGGTATCTTTCCAGAATCCGAAGGGCTCCGTCACATGGAAATATTCGTTGGCGAGATTATATCCCCCTGTGTAACCTACCCTGCCGTCGATGACCGTGATCTTGCGGTGGTCGCGGTTGTTGAGGAACAGGTTCAGGCCGGGCAGGAAGGGATTGAACACACGGCATTGGATCCCATAGCTTTCCGTACGTTTGACAAAGTCCATATTGATAAAGCCCAGGCTCCCCATATCATCATAAAAGACCCTGACCTCGACCCCGGCTTTAGCCCTCTCTGCCAGAACGTCCCGGATCGCGTGCCAGCTCTCCGCGTCCTCGATGGCGTGGTACTCCATGAAAATGAATTTCTCCGCTTTGGCCAGATCCCTTTTCTGGGCTTCGATTCCCTTCAGGGCATCGTCATAATACTCGATCCTGGTATTCTGATAGACCGGAAATCCGGCATGGCGGCGGATATATTCTACGATTCCGCCCAGGTGCGGGTCCCTTGCCCGCGCGTTCCGGGCTTCTTCCTCTCCCGTCGGCAGGATGGGGAACAGGATCTTGTCTATGTCCTCGAACCTCCTGCGCATTTTATAACCGGTCCTGTCCAGGCCGATGAACAGGTAGAGCAGCGTCCCGAAGATCGGCAGCGCCATGATCACGAACATCCATGTCATGCGGATCGACGATGTTTTATAGCTCGCGTAAATGGCAAGCACCAGAAATAAACCGATAAAATGAATCATCGTATAGATCCAGCCTGCCTTCTGTCCCGCGAACAGGATCAGGAGAAAGACTGCCAGCACTCCAATGACCATCAGGATCACTACTACGACCATGCGCAATATACCGTTCTTGACCGCCGCGCCTTTTTCAAGTGTTTGGTTCATACCTGTCTTCCTTTCATTATTTCCGCAAATTCTTTGCCTTCCTCCGTGAACATATCATCATGAAATATGTCAGGAATTGTCTGTATCATGCCATATCCGTATTCCTGCGAAGACAATGTCCCGGGATTCATTATATACTGGAGGAAACAGTGTAGAAATGCTACAATCTAAACTGAATACTGAGGTGTTATCGATATTCAGATTATCATCTGGAGCGCGGTTTATCAACTGCGCTTTCCCGGGCGCAGCATAGTACAGGCATGGAGATATTGGATATGAACAGGATCGTTAAAGGTGTAAAGATATGGTACAGGGGCGTTGTAGGCCCCTTTGAACTGATTCAGGATAATTTCGGGAG
>ONRU01000123.1 GCA_900320325.1 uncultured Lachnospiraceae bacterium | reverse complement strand
AGAAGGCTCTTTTCTTCATCAAAAGGAGCCGCACAGCCGTTGAAAAGGATCGTCCCGGGGACGGCTGCCTTTTCCTCCAGCTCTGCGGCACAGGTATCAAACTGTTCCGATGAAAGGATCTGTACATCCATACAGACCGCGATCCCCTTCTGCCCGCTCTCCTGCTGCCCTCTCAGCAGAAAGAGGGCAAGCAGGAGTACTGTCAGGACCGGAATCGCGATCCTCTCAATTCCTGGTTTCATAAATCAAACTGCCAAAGCAGGTCAGAGAATCACTGTACCGATGATCTCCCTGCCGGCTTCTCCGACGGTTTCAATTACATTGACGATCTTCTGATATCTGGACGCGCCGACGGTTTCCGCCAGGATGACCGCGTCAGCGGACGCCAGCTTCCGCATGGACTCCGCGGAAGTATCCGTCATAGGGGCAATGTCGAAGCTGAGTTTTTCCTTCATGCCCGCCGCCTGTTTCTCCAGGCCTTTCTGCAGGCTGAACAGTTCTTTTTTGCCCAGGCTGCTGACGATCAGGAAATTCGACGCGGATTCGCGGGCGCCGTAGATCTCTGCCTTGGCCAGGATCCTGTCCAGGAACTCCTGCTCGCTGCCGCCGTCCTCGGTCCTGTCCGCCAGGCACTTGATCTTGAAACGTCTGCTAATCTCACTGCCCGCGACCAGGATGCCTGTAGATAACATACGGACGATCAGGAAGAGCATGGCCAGGAAACAGCCGCCGGCAAATCCCAGGATCGACATGATGATACCGGTCTTCAGCAGCCATTTTTTGGAATATTTGGTCACAGGGACCGGCTTCTGCATCTCAGTGATTGACTGCTGGACCGCTGTCAGGGACTTGGTCATGGTGGAGATATTGTTGATACGTTCCGCCTGATAGGTGATCAGTGTCTTGTCCAGGTTCTCGTGGGTGGTCTTGTCCAGTACGGTCACGGTATGCTCACCGTATTCCCCGGTGAAAATATCCTTTTTGTCCTTGATGGTCGCCAGGATATAATCACGGATCTGCTCCGCGACCTCCGACTTTTCATGGCGGACGGTCAGCAGGATCAGGTTGGTATTCTCCGCGTAGTTGACGCCGATCAGCTCACGGACAGCCCGCCGGTCCATACCGGTCTGGGCAGCGACGGTATCCAGATCCATGATATCCAGAATGTAAACGCCGTAGGAGCGGACCAGGGAATTGGCTCTGGTGACTTTGTAGGCATCGGCATTGTCACCGCCGGCGGAGTCATCGGCCAGTTCCTTGTCCGTCATGGTAATGGCAAGCTCCGCGCTGGCCATCTGCTCATGATAGGGGTTGATATTATTGTAGACAGAGGTCTCCAGGTAATCACTTTCATTGGTGATCTGGTCCTGGATGGTCTTGATCTCACTGCGCAGCTCCTTGATGGAAGCGTTGTAAGCGTCCAGATTGATCTGATAGTTGGCATAGGCCTCTTCCATTTCCGCCTTGCGCCCGTGGTTGCGGTAAACGGAAAATCCGCCCAGCAGAACGGCAAAGATCAGGCCGCAGCAAAGAATAGCCTTCCAGGACTGCAGGCCGTAACGGACCAGCGCTTTCAGACTGACCTCCCGGACATAATTTCTTTCGTTATATTCGTATCTGTCAAATTTATTCACGCTTATTCTCCTTCCAGTTTCCCTTCTGTATCAAAGGTACAGGATCTGCCGTCTATTTTTCTGGTTCCCGTACGCATCTCACCGCTGTCTCCGAAGTAATAGGTATGGCCGTCAATTTCCGCCCATCCCACCGTCCGGACTCCATCCCCGCCGAAGTGGAAAGTATGGCCGCCGATCTCCGTGAATCCGAAAGCCTCCTGGCCGCCGGCTGAAAAATAGTACCACTTTCCCCGGATCCTGTTCCAGCCGGTCCGCATCCAGGTATCATTCCCGAAATAGTAGGTGCTGCCGTCGATCTCATGGAAGCCTGTCAGCCAGCTTCCGTCCTGCAGATAGCGGACGCCGCCGCTGCCGCGGACCCAGCCGTCGCGTCCGACCAGCAGGCTGTCTTCCAGAAGCGCCGAGGCCCCGTTGTCAAAAATCATACGGACTGATATGGCCGCCTGGGCGCCCTCTCCGCCTGCCCTCTCATATGTCACATATCCGTTTTCCGCTGTCCAGTCCTCCGCTACTTTGACCAGTTCCGTATTTTCGGAGGAACCGGAAGCCCGCCAGAGCGGGGGCGACTGGGTAACAGGATCCAGCATGGCGGCTGCCGTCACTTTCCATGTATCCGCGTCCGGATCCTCTTCCGGAGAAAGGTAGCTGCCGTCTTTGTACAGCATGAGACGGATGGGATTGTCCCGGCTGTCCCGGCCTTCCTCCAGTTCTATGCTGTACTGCATGTAATGCCAGTCATCCCGGTATTCTTCCATCTGTATACCGTCACTCATATATGTGTAATCGTAATAAGTACCTTCCGCCTGGGGACAGAGGCTGCCGATCTGCATGCCGCCGCTGCCGCCCCGGCTGTGGTCCTCCGACATCTGTCCTGTGGTCAGATTGTAATGATCATGACGGTGGCCGTCAATAAAATCATCATGGGTACAGTCCGTCTCATACCAGCTGCCGCCCAGCCGTACGATGTTCCAGCCGTGCTTGACGCCGCCGGCGGTGCCGGGACATACAATGGCCTGGATCCCCGCCTTCTGCAGCAGATACTTATAAGCCAGCGAATAGCCGTCACAGACCGCGCCGCGGTCGACCAGGGCGCCGTAGGCATTATGGGCATTGGACGTACGTTCCGCTGTATCATCATAGCTGATCCGGTCGATCAGCTGATCATGGATCTCCAGCGCGATGACCGATTCCGGCGCGTCCAGATCGATATTGGAGAGCCAGCTCTCCGCGGCCTGTTCCAGGGCCGCCTTTCCCGCGGCCGCTTCTGAGGCGGAAGCCGCGTTCCGGGACAGCTGGACGCCGCTGATGAAATGATCATCAAAGACGCCTTCCTCATTCCGCTGCCTGGAATAAGCAAAATTCAGGGTCATCCAGTAGCAGTCCGGGTGATCATAGAGGAAAGCCATATAGGCCGCCTCGACCTCTTCCTTGGGCAGCGTATAAGCGCTGCCTCCTCTGTCACGGAAATGGTAGAGGATCAGTTCTCCGGGCTTGCGGGAACAGCATTCAAAGGCAGCGTAAACGCCCTGCTGTTTCTGGGACAGATGGCTGAAATACCAGCAGTTCTCCATATCCATGGCATCTACCCCGTCATAATCGGCATAGATGGTCTCCGCCGCCAGGAAGCGCCTGTTCTCCGGATCCAGGGGCGTACCGACAGGATCCGCCCTGCCGCCTGCCGTATAGGAATCACCTGCCGAGCCCAGGTCGATCGTACCGTCCGCGGAGGTCTTTTCCTCTCCGGCTTCTGTTTTTTCCGGATCCCCGGGAGCGTCCGGATCTTCCGTATCCTCTTCCCCGGTCCCTTCCGCAATATCAGGGTCTTCTTCCGGGATAATCTCTTCAGAAGCGCTTTCGGACGCGGGCGCTTCCGCTTCCGGACTTTCTTCCCCGGCCTCATCTTCCCCGCCGGATCCCGCTTCCGGGTCCTCCGCTTCCGCTTCGGTATGTCCCTCCCGGTCTCCTGCCTCCGGGGAAGGTTCCGCTTCCGCGGAGGCCTCCGGGGAAGCCTGACCGCCTTCCGCTTCCGCCGCCAGGGATGTCATACCGGACATGGCCAGGCCGGCAGCGAGCACGCAGGCCAGCAGCCTGCCTTTCAGTTTCTTTTTCAATTGCTCCTCCGTACGTTGTATGTAACAATTCCGACTTCAGATGTAACTTTATTTTCCGATCTTTCCGCGGATCTTTCTGATCACGCCGCCCAGTATCCTTCCAAACACGAATTCCATCAGGAACCTGTCCCGCAAAAGGATCAGCAGAAGGATATAGAGCATGCCGCCCGCCGCGACTTCAATACAGAGGGCGGCGAAATTGGAGCTGATAAAACGATCCATAAAGAAGATGGCAGCCCACATGAGCACGCCGGCCAGCAGTTTTTTCCAGCCGTCCGTGACCAGGATCCTGACGGTCAGATAACCGTTGCAGAAGATCATATACAGGACTGTGATCAGGATCTCCGCGATCAGGGATCCCCAGATCGCGCCTATGCCCTTCATGCGGGGGATCAGCAGCAGGTTCATGCACAGGTTGAGGCAGGAACCCGCTACGATAAATCTGGCGGACAGGCCCCTTCTGCCGGAAGGCGTATAGTACTGAGAGCCCAGACAGTTGCTGATACCGAT
>ONRU01000125.1 GCA_900320325.1 uncultured Lachnospiraceae bacterium | reverse complement strand
TTTGCCCTGATCAGCCAGCTCAGCGCCGAGATCAGCCTGAAGAAGATGTTCCTGGAAAGGCTTCTGGATGAAGCCGACATGACCAAACAGCAGTAAACAGCAGGAGAATGTATGAGCATATATGATACCCTGAACAGGGAACAGCAGCAGGCCGTCTGCCAGACAGAAGGGCCTGTTCTTATTCTGGCCGGTGCCGGCAGCGGCAAGACCAGGGTCATTACCCACAGGATCGCCTATCTGATGGAGGAATGTGAGGTCAACCCCTGGAACATCCTGGCCATTACATTTACCAATAAAGCAGCCGGCGAAATGCGGGACCGGGTGGACCGCCTGATCGGTTTCGGGTCGGAAAGCGTCTGGATCTCTACTTTCCATTCCATGTGTGTCAGGATCCTGCGCCGACATATTGACCTGCTGGGTTACCAGAACTCCTTTACGATCTATGATACGGATGATCAGAAGACAGTCATGAAGGATATCTGCAAGCGCCTGCGGATCGACACCAAACAGCTGAAGGAGCGGCAGATCCTCGGAGCCATCTCTTCCGCCAAGAACGAACTGATCAGTCCCCTCCGCTACCGGGAGGACCATGTGGGCGGATGGGACTACTACGGCAGGCAGATCGGCGACTGCTATGAGGAATACCAGAAAGTCCTGAAGAAGAACAACGCCCTGGATTTTGACGACCTTCTGATGAAGACCGTGGACCTGTTCCACACCCATCCGGAAGTGCTGGAGAACTACCAGAACCGCTTCCGATATATCATGGTGGATGAGTACCAGGATACCAACAACGCCCAGTTCGAGCTGGTCCGTCTTCTGGCAGCCAGGTACCGAAACCTCTGCGTGGTCGGTGACGACGACCAGTCCATCTACCGCTTCCGGGGCGCCAATATCAATAACATCCTGGACTTCGAGAAGGTCTATCCCGAAGCCCTGGTCGTACGCCTGGAGCAGAACTACCGGTCCACCCAGAACGTGCTGGACGCAGCCAACGCCGTCATCAGCAACAACGCCAGAAGAAAGCAGAAAAAGCTCTGGACCGACCGCGGACAGGGACAGCAGATTCATGTCCGCCGCTTCCAGACCGCCTATGAGGAAGCCTCCTATATCTCAGAGGACATTGCCCGGGCCATGTCTGAAGACAGCCGGCTCAAATACAGCGATTTTGCCATCCTGTACCGCACCAATGCCCAGTCCCGCCTGCTGGAGGACCGCCTGGTCCTGAGCGGCATGCCATACAACGTGGTAGGCGGCACCAACTTTTACGACAGACGGGAAATCCGCGATATGCTGGCCTACCTCAAGACGGTGGATAACGGCAGCGACGACCTGGCCGTCCGCAGGATCCTGAACGTTCCCAGAAGGGGAATCGGGCAGACGACCATGGCCAGGGTCAGCGAATATGCCCTGCGGCATGATATTTCCTTCTTTGAAGCTCTGGAACGGGCTTCGGATATCCCTGCCATCGGCAGGGCTGCCGGCAAGCTCAAAGAATTTGTCGAACTGATTCACGGCTTCCGCCGTAAGGCGGAGGAGGGCTCCCTGAAAGAACTCCTGGAGAACATCCTGGACCGAAGCGGTTACGCGGAGGCTCTGCGGGAGTCGGACGAGGAGGACGCCGAAGACCGGATCGCCAACCTGGACGAGCTGATCAGCAAGATCACGGATTACGAATACAACATCGATTCCGAAGAAATGCCCACTCTCTCCGGTTTTCTGGAGGAAGTGGCCCTGGTCGCGGATATCGACAGCGTGGAGGGAGACGACAACCGCATTCTCCTGATGACCCTGCACAGTGCTAAGGGACTGGAGTTCCCCCATGTTTATATCGCAGGCATGGAAGATGGCATCTTCCCCAGTGCCATGGCCCTGAATGGTGAAGATCCTGAAGGGGAGGAGGAAGAGCGCAGGCTGGCCTATGTCGGCATCACCAGAGCAAAAGATGAACTGACTCTGACCAGCGCCGCCTCCAGAATGGCCCGGGGCGAGGTCCAGTACAATCCCGTCAGCCGTTTCCTGGAGGAGATTCCGGAGGAACTGCTGGACCGGGAATCCCCCAGAGGGAAGACCTTCGGGACCGGCTTTGAAGACCCGGAGGATGATTATGAATACGGCTGCGCCGATATTTACGGACGGTCCAGACTGTCAGGAAAATTCGGCGGGACAGGCTACGGGCTTGACAGGAGCGGCGGGAACGGATCCCGCGGAAAATCTCCCAAAACCGGCGCAGCAGGCGCTTCCATCGGCGGCGGCCTTAAATCCCTCGAAGGGATCGCCGGCCTGCAGAAAGGGACAGCCGGCCTGAAAAACAACTCGGCCGCGTCAAATTCAGGCAAGGCCGCAGGCCGCAGGACAGGACCGGACAGGAGGCCCAGGGCCGTATACGCGGGGACATCCGGAACGGATGAATCGAAGAAGCCTTATATAGCCAGGGCCGCTTCCGCGGGCAGGAAAGCTGCCTCCCGGAAAAAGGGCGCGGCGGAACCTGTGAAGCCGGATTATACGGTCGGCGACCGGGTCCATCACCTGAATTTCGGAGACGGGACGGTGGAAAACATTGAGAAAGGACCCAAAGATTACAAGGTGACGGTCCAGTTCGATGATGCCGGCCGCAAGATCATGTACGCCGGGTTCGCCAGGCTGGAGAAACTCTGATTCCGGAAACGTCCTGTCGGCATACGATATTCCGTCAATTTCCAGTCAGTCTCTATCATCTGTAAAAAAATGTGGAAATGCACAGCGATTAGTGCTATATTAATCTTAGTTATTGTACACTTGGTACAACGAGTTGCAATCTTCGTTCTGCCGGTGCATAACACTTATAATGAATGGAAGGAGTTATTACACTATGAAGGACAAAATCGACGAAATTTACTATCTGGTAAAGAAAAAGAACGATGAGAGCGACAATAAACTGATCTGCATCCTCGCCCTTGTTGGCGGCGCGCTGATCGTTGCTCTGATTGCCTACGCAGTTTATCGTTTCCTGACCCCTGACTATTTCGAAGACTACGACGATGATGATTTCGATGATGACTTCGATGACGAATGGGATGACGACGAAGAGGACGAAGAGGAAGCTGCTGAGGAAGCTGCTGAGGAGCCCGCTGAGGAAGCTGCAGAGGAAGAGACAACTGAGGAAGAGGAATAATCCGATCTTCAGGCAGTACGTTCTGCCATCATAAATTAGTCATCAGGCAGTCCGGCCAATATTGCCGGACTGCTTTTTTTCGTATATAGTGGATATCTGCGCAGTAGAAATCTTTTTTACAGGCATCAGCATGCAGATACCGGTACGGCGGAAATTCGTCTGTCAGACATTTCACAGCGAAAGAATGCATGCCGGACTAACATCATACAGAAACGGACAGGAGCTTTATGAGAAAAGGAGATACGATCAGGGGAAAGATCGAGTACGTCAAATTCCCCAACAAAGGAATCTTTCATACAGAAGACGGAAAAATCTGCGAAGTCAAGAACGCCGCGCCCGGTCAGACGGTAGAGGCCAGAGTCAGCAAAAAGAGGAATGGCCGGATAGAAGCGAATCTGCTGGCAGTTGTGGAAAGAGCGCCGGATGAGATCGATCCCCCCTGCCCCCATTTCGGGATCTGCGGAGGCTGTACCTGGCTGCAGATGACCTATGAGAAAGAGCTGGCATTGAAAGAGTCCCAGGTCAGAAGCCTGCTGGAAAAATCGCTGCAGGAAGCGTACCATCTGTCCGGTGCGGCTTCAGGAGAAGAAGCGGGAACACCGGCAGATCTTTCCTGGTTCGAAGGAATCCTGCCCAGCCCCCGGGAGTGGGGATACCGGAACAAAATGGAGTTCTCCTTTGGCGATGAGTATAAAGGAGGCCCCCTTTCCCTGGGCATGCATAAACGGGGCAGCTTCTATGACATAGTGACCGTAGACCAGTGCCGGATCATAGACGAAGACTACCGTATGATCCTGAAAAATACCCGTCAGTTCTTTGAAGACAGAGAGACCCCTTTCTACCACCGTATGCAGAAAAAGGGTTACCTGCGCCACCTCCTGGTTCGGAAGGCCTCGATCCGGGGACAGATCCTGATTGACCTGGTCACCACATCCCAGACTGCTGATCTGCGGGAAGACCAGTATGACCTGCAGGCCTGGACCCGTATGCTCCGCAGTCTGCCCCTGGAAGGCAGTATAGCTGGAATCCTGCATACCGTGAACGATTCCGTTGCGGACGTG
>ONRU01000152.1 GCA_900320325.1 uncultured Lachnospiraceae bacterium | reverse complement strand
ACGGGCCGGGCGGATATTGTGGAATGGTGCAGGGAAAAGTACGCCACGACCGAAGGCGCCTGGTTCATGGAGCCGCCTGTCATGAAGGAGCTGAACCGCATGCTGGAACAGCATGGCTATGAGATTGACCAGCTGCATCCTTTCTTCCTGTCCTTTCATGAGGGACCTGCGCGGACAGGGGAATACCAGATCCGCTGGTACCGGGACGGGGAGATCGAAGCTTTCCGGGGAGACGCGCGCTTCTCCAACGCTTATTCCTTCTGCCCCACAGCGCCGGACAGGATCGGCGTCGGGGCTTTCCGGGACGGGAAGCTTCTGGGCATGGCCGGCGCCAGCGCGGACAGCCCCGACCTGTGGCAGATCGGGATCGATGTCCTGCCGGAGGCCAGGGGCGGCGGCATCGGCGTGATGCTGGTCAGCCTGCTGCGCAATGAGATCCTGCGGGAGGGCAAAGTACCCTTTACGGCGCTGCCGTTTCCCATGCCATATCGCAGAGCATTGCGGTCAGGGCCGGATTTGTGCCGGCATGGGCGGAACTGACCACCCGCAGGATTCCTGTATAGAAAATGACGGGAAAAACGACATACTGCGGATATTTCACAAGGCCCCGTGAAAACCCCGTGCGGCACGGTGAATTAACCTGGAATGTCGGGTTTTAACAGGGGCCGCGGGGTTATAATAAAAGTACGCGAAAAATGATCGCCCTGCAGGGGATTATAATAATACTGATACAGTCAATGGGAAGGTGAGGACTGACAAATGAAATACGGTTATTTTGATGACGGCAGACAGGAATATGTCATAACAAGGCCCGATACGCCGGCGCCCTGGGCCAACTATCTGGGATCTCCCGAATACGGGGCTCTGATTTCCAATAACGCGGGCGGTTACAGCTTCGCCAAATCCGGCGCCAACGGCCGGATCCTCCGCTATGTGTTCAACCGCGATGACCAGCCCGGACGCTATATTTATATCCGGGACAACGGGGACGGCGATTACTGGTCCGCCTCCTGGCAGCCGGTGGGCAAGGACCTGGCGGAATATAAGAGCGAATGCCGCCACGGCACAGGCTATACTGTGATCAGCGCGGAATATCACGGGATCCGCAGCGAGGCCCTGTATTATGTGCCGCTGGGAAAGACCTATGAAGTCTGGCAGCTCACCCTGACCAATCTCTCGTCCGCGGCCCGGGATCTGACCGTGACCGGCTGCGCCGAATTCACCAACCACAGCAACTATGAGCAGGACCAGGTCAATCTGCAGTATTCCCTCTTCATCAGCAGGACCCTGTTCGAACAGAACCGGATCCGCCAGCAGATCCACGGAAATCTGGACGGAATCAATACAGACGGGAAGCGGGACGGCATGGCCGAGCGTTTCTTCGGTCTGGCCGGCGCGCCGGCCGCGTCCTGGTGCGGGGATCTCTCCGCCTTCCTGGGAAGCTACCGGGGCTACCGGAATCCGGCCGGCGTGGAATCCGGCGATCTGGGCAATGTGGGCAATTACTGCGGGAACAGCTGCGGCGCTCTGTCGGCCGTGCTGACCCTGGAGCCCGGCCAGACAAAGACCCTGGCCTTCCTGCTGGGAGAGAAGAGCCGGGAAGAGAGCGCGGCCATCATGGAAGCCTACGCGGATCCGGCTTCTGTCTGCCCCGGTGAGCTGGAAGAGATCCGGACCGACTGGCATCAGAAGCTGGCCCACTTCAGGGTAAAGACTCCCTGCCCCGCCTTTGATACCATGATCAATACCTGGAACGCCTATAACTGTTTCATGACCTTTACCTGGTCAAGGGCCGCTTCCTTTATTTACTGCGGACTCCGGAACGGGTACGGCTACCGGGATACGGTCCAGGATATCCAGGGCGTGATCCATCTGGAACCGGAGGCGGCCGCGGACAAGATCCGGTTCATGCTCTCTGCCCAGGTCCATCACGGCGGCGGCCTGCCCCTGGTCAAATTCACCCATAACGCCGGCCATGAGGATACGCCGGAAGACGCCTCCTATGTCAAGGAGACAGGGCATCCGGCCTACCGTGCGGATGACGCCCTCTGGCTCTTCCCGACTGTCTACAAATACATGGCGGAGACCGGAAATGTGGCCTTCCTGGATGAGGTGATCCCTTTCGCGGATAAGGACGAAGCCAGTGTTTATGACCACCTGAAGCGGGCGCTGGACTTCTCCCTGCAGCATCTGGGACCTCACGGCATGCCGGCCGGCCTCTATGCCGACTGGAACGACTGCCTGCGGCTGGGTGCCAACGGAGAATCTTCCTTCGTAGCTTTCCAGTTCTACTATGCCTTTACGGTCCTGCGTCAGTTCGCTGCCAAAAAGCAGGATACAGACTATCTGGCCTGGCTGGAAGAACAGCAGCAGGCCCTGCACGCGAAGCTGATCGGACTGTGCTGGAATGAGGACCGCTTCATCCGCGGTTTCACGGAGGACGGCGAGGTCATCGGCGAGCGCACAGCCCCGGAGGCCAATCTCTGGCTCAATCCCCAGAGCTGGTCTGTGATCAGCGGGCTGGCGGATCCGGAGCAGGCGGAAAAGGCCATGGAGAATGTATACAGCCGGCTGAATACGGAGTACGGCGCCATCCTGATGGATCCTCCCTACAGGGCCCATGCCTTTGACGGGGCCCTTGCCGTCATTTTCAATGCCGGCGCCAAGGAGAACGGAGGCATCTTCTCCCAGTCCCAGGGCTGGCTGATCCTGGCGGAAGCCCTGCTGGGCCACGGGCAGAGAGCCTTTACCTATTTCAGCGAG
>ONRU01000166.1 GCA_900320325.1 uncultured Lachnospiraceae bacterium | reverse complement strand
ATTTATGGATTTTTTAATTGAAATGCCTTAAAATGAATACTAAGCGCTAAGCACGTTATATCAAAGCGAGGTTGATATTTCGTCACATTTTCACAAATCTTATAGGTAGTCTTTTTATTTTGATGAGATGAAACAGGTGGAAACAATGCATCGTCAGGGGTGAACAGATGCGGATTGCGTTTAATAGGAGAGGCAGGGTATGATTTCAAATCAGGTATTACAGAACACGATTGAGGGACTTAAGGAAATCTCGCATCTTGAATTCGGTATTATGGACGCCGACGGCAGGGAAGTAGCCGTTACGGCACCGGTCTTCGCGGATGCCTCCGGGGCCATCCCGGATTTCGCGCTTTCACCGGCAGATTCCCAGTCGGCCGGTCCCTTCCAGTTCTTCAAGGTATTTGACGAACAGCAGCTGGAGTATGTCATTGTTGTTTACGGGGAGACAGACAATACACTGCTGGTGGGCCGTATGGCGGCTTTCCAGCTCAAAGGTCTGATGGTGGCCTTCAAGGAGCGCTATGACAAAGACAGCTTCATGAAGAATCTGCTGCTGGACAATCTGCTGCTGGTGGATATCTACGGCAGGGCCAAAAAGCTGCATATCGCGGCGGACGCTTCCCGCGTGGTCCTGATCATCGAGACCAATCAGGACCGGGAGCGCAACGTGCTCGAGCTCATGCAGGAATATGTAGGCACGACCAGTTCGGATTTTGTTACGGCGGTAGATGAGAATAACGTGGTCATTGTCAAGGATCTGACCGAAGGGATGCGGCAGAAGGAGATTGACAAGGCGGCGACAGCTGTCGAGACCTATCTGCGCAAGCAGGGGCTGTCGGACATCCGGATCGCTTACGGTACGGTCGTCAATGAGATCAAGGAGGTCAGCCGTTCCTATAAGGAGGCTAAAATGGCACTGGATGTCAGCAAGATCTTCTTTGAGGACAGCAGCGTGATCGCCTTCAGTGAACTGGGCATCGGGCGTCTGATCTATCAGCTGCCCATTCCCCTCTGCAAGATGTTCATCCGTGAGATCTTCAAGAACAAGACACCGGATGAATTCGATCAGGAGACACTGACGACCATCAACAAGTTCTTTGAGAATTCGCTGAATGTATCGGAGACATCCCGGCAGCTCTTCATCCACAGGAATACCCTGGTCTACAGGCTGGACAAACTGCAGAAGAGCACGGGCCTTGACCTGCGGGTCTTTGAGGATGCCATTACCTTCAAGATCGCCCTCATGGTCGTTAAATACATGAAATATATGGAACAGTACGATTATTAAGGAATGATCGCTGAAAAGCCGCCGGATGGCGGCTTTTCTTGTTTTTCCTTTTTGGTATGATATACTTACCAACATAGGAATTGACCGGGGACAGAGATTCCCGCTGACCGGAGGGATGACATGAGAGAGAACTGGAATGATAACAGATATGAGCCGGACCCGCAGGCACAGCCGCGGCCGGAATGGGATACGAAGCCGGCACCGGCCGGACGGGGCAATACAGGATTCTGGAAGGGACTGCTGGCGGGCCTGCTGGCGGCAGCCCTGGTGGCGGGTCTGGCTGCCGGCGTTTCGCTGATCCGGACCCGGACCAGCTACGCGGGGGACCAGACTTCCGGGGAGTCGGTGCTGGACGCGGAAACGATCGAGAAGGTCCATCTGCTGGAGCAGTATATTGATGAGTGTTACCTGGACGAGGACCAGCTGACAGAGGAACAGATGGAGTCCGGCATTTACAAGGGTCTCCTGGAGGCGCTGGGTGACCCGTATTCTGTTTACTATACGGAAGAGGAATATAAGTCCCTGACCGAACAGACCAGCGGTGAGTACGGCGGGATCGGGGCCTATATAGGCACCAATCAGGATACAGGCTACGCCATTATCTCCGGCGTTTTTGACGGCTCTCCCGCGGCGGAAGCCGGTCTGCAGGCAGGCGATATCTTTTATAAGGTAGACGACGAAGAAGTCCTGGGCATGACCCCGGACGAAATCGTCAGCAGGGTCAAGGGACCTGAAAATACCAGCGTCCACCTGACCATGATCCGGGAAGGGGCAGCAGACTATATTGAGGCGGATATCACCCGTAAGATCATCAACGCCCCTACCGTCAACAGTGAAATGATCGATGAGCGGATCGGCTGTCTGCAGATCTCCGAGTTCTACAATGTAACGCCCGGCCAGTTCGACCAGGCTCTGGCGGAACTGCGGGACCAGGGCGCCAAAGGCCTGATCATTGACCTGCGGGGCAATCCCGGCGGGACCGTGACGGCCGTGACCGAGATCGCCGGCAGGATGCTGCCCGAAGGCCTGGTCTTCTATATGGA
>ONRU01000126.1 GCA_900320325.1 uncultured Lachnospiraceae bacterium | reverse complement strand
ATAGGTTTGCAGTTAAAGACCAGATCGAAAACGGAGGACATAATGTTCCTGGCCGTATGCGCTTCCGCGGTAAATGGGCCCCTGTATTCTGCCATCCGGTAAAAGCCGGGATTGTAACTGTCTCTCAGTCTGTGGTATCCAGGTTCGCTCAGCAGGAAATTCCTGAGGAGCATGGACTGATAAGGGAAATCTTCCTGGATGGTACACTCCGGATAGGTCAAATCAAAATTCATATACCCGCCGTTGTCGATCAAAAGGTCCCCGTTCCGGCCCGGCACATGTATCTGCTCGATGTCCCTGGCAGGGGCCCCATAGGTCCCCCGCCCAAGACATACCATTCCGTATTTGGTCTCCAGGTTCGTTCCATTGTAAATTACGCTCATGATTATACCCTCGCTCTCTCAAGGATCCTGTCCGCAACCAGATCCGCCAGCTGGCTGACATCCTGGCCCGGCTGTGCGTTGACTACCATGGTCACGCCGCCAAGGTTGGTAGTATTGCCGCCATATGCGCCTGCATAGGCCCCGGCCTGCGCCGTTCCTGTCGGAGAGAAGCCGGAGAAGATGCCTCCCGCCAGGCCCTCTGCTGCCTTGCCGACTTTGTTAATTCCGGCAGTCATTCCGGATGTCATCATTTCGATCATATCCGGCATGTATGTATGGAAATCGGAAAGAGGACCGATCTCAGGCTCCGAAAAGCCCAAATAGCCCTTGATCGTGTCTGCCACGGATGATACTGCCGATGTCACCCGGCCGATGCAGTCCCAGATGCCGTCCGCGATCGAACCGATGATGTCCGCGCCCCACTGCCAGGCCTGGCCCGGAAGGCCAGTTATGAAATCAATGGCGTCCTGGAAACCTTCCTGGACAGTATCTGCCACGGATCCTATTTTCTCGCTCACTGAATCGACAATATTTCCAAGGAAGCCCCCGACGATGTCCACGATGGTCTGCCAGATAGACTGGAAAAGATCCAGGATGCCATTAAGGATATCGTCGACGTCCTGCTTGGCTGCGTCCATGTCTCCAGTTATGCAGTCCTTGAGAAGAGTTACAATAGGCTCCACGATGCCGAAAATTGCGTTCCATACGAAATCGACATAGTCCATGATCCCGTCCCAGATAACTGTCAGGAAATCGGCAAGGCCGGAAAAATGCGTCCCGATCGCGTCAATGAAGCCCTGGACAGCGTCCCGTACGAACTGGAGTGCGCCGTCAACGATGTCCTTGACAGCCGCCCACGCCCCGTCCCAGTCCCCGTTGAATACGGCAATGAAGAAATCGACGATGCCAAGTATTATGTCCAGCGCGTCCCCGAGGAGAGTTGAAAGAGTTTCAAAAGCGCTGATGAAGATGGGCGCCAGGAAATCACAGAAGCCCTGCCAGAGATCCTCTATGAACTGGACCACGGTCTCCCAGGCCTGCTGCAGCGTTTCGCCTGTGATACCGGCCTCTTCCAGCTTGGCCTTGACGGTATCCACGAAATCTGAGATCTTCTGCACAATTCCGTCCCAAATCTCAATGATCGCGTTGCGGAAATCTTCATTGGTCTGCCAGAGATAGACAAATGCCCCGACCAGAAGGCCGATGACTGCAATGGGAAGAGCCACGGCAGAAGCTATGGAACTGAACAGTCCGGCCAGCGTCATGCCTTCCGGCAGCAGCCCGCCGATGAATCCTGTCAGGCCGCCAATGGCCCCGGCAATGCTGCCGATGCCGCCGATCAGCTTTCCGAGGATGACCAGGACAGGCCCGATGACTGCCGCAATGGCGGCAATTTTCAGGAGCATGTCCTGCTGCTCCGGAGAAAGGTTATTGAACCATTCGCGCAAATCGCGGATCTTTTCCGCGAACTCGCCGATGTATGGGGAAACCTTCTGCTGAATGACGTCTGCCAAATCCGCACCCGCCAGTTTCAGGTCGTTCATGGCCATGGTGAAATCATCAGCAGGATCCTGAACGGCCTCGAAGGTCTTGTCGATATTGCCCGCGCTGTCATCAAGGCTGGTGCCGAGAGCCTCAAAGGACAGGCGCCCATCCTGGCACGCGTCAAAGATGGCAGGCCCGGCCTTTGCGCCAAAGATGTCTATGGCCTTCTGCAGGCCGCCAGTCTTGTCCTCGGTATTGGACAGGTCTTCCTGTAAGGCAGCGAGAGCTTCCGGCATGGTCTTGCCTTCTTTAGTCGCGTTGGCGAGAGCCTTTTTCAGGCCGCCCATGACAGCCCCGGTATCCACGCCCGACTTAGAAAGGCCGCCCAGGAACCTGGTTGAATCGGACGCGCCGAAGCCCAGCTCTTTCAGGGATGTCGCGTTGCTCTCCATCAGGCCCAGCAGGTCATCCATTTTGATTCCGGTTTCCTGGCCGACCTGGTTAAGGGTATCCAGGAACTTGCTGGCGTCTTTGGTCTCGACGCCAAAGGCCGCCATGGTGCTCTGGACCTGGTCTACTGATCCGGCAACGTCCACATTATTCAGTTTAGAAAATTTGAGGAACTGCTTGGAAAGCTCTTCCAGATCGTCCCCGGTCACGCCGAACCTGGTGCTTACTTCACCAATCGCGGAACCCGCGTCCGCGAAAGATGTCGGGATCGTTGTCGCCACGTCTTCAAGGATCCCCTTGAATCCTTCCATCTCGTCCCCTGTCGCACCTGTCTTCTGGATAATGGTGTCCAGGCCCTCGTCGACTTCGTAGAAGGCATCTACCGACTTCTTGGCTATGCCGACTACCGGCGCGGTGATGGCAACGGATGCGACTTTGCCGACGTCGGTGAAGCCCTTGCCCAGCGTCTTCAAGGTCTTTCCGACGCCCTCAAAGGCCGACTTGATCTCCGCCGCGACTTCCTTGCCGGATTTGCCGATGCCTTTAAGGCTCTCTCCGCCTTCTTCCGCGGCCTGCTCCAGGTCCCGGCTGTCACCGTCAATGTCGACGGAAAGCGTATAATCAGCAAAGTGCTGTTTCCGGTATTCAATTTTCATGGCCTTTGCCTCCTTTCCGCCTGATTCCGGCATTCTTCAATATAAGATCCAGCCAGCCCTTGCCGGACTTCTTTTCGATCGCCTCGATGGTCCTGATCTTCTGCCGCATATCTGTCTTCTGGTCCTCGGTCACGGTCCCGGCCTTTTTCCAGAGCTTGCGGAAGCGCTGTGATTTCTTCCGAAGCGCGTTTGTGACAGCGTTAAGAACAGCGTCCCTGTTGTATGTCGTGTCCCTGACCAGCTTGTCTTCCCAGGCCTTCATGATGAAGGCGACTTCTGCCGGCGTCAGGGATTCGTAGTCAGCTTTTGTGAAGTGAAATTCTGTCACAAAGAAGGCGAGCTCCATCTCGTATTTATAAGGCTCCCGCTTCCTGCGTTCTGCTTCTGACAGCGGCCGGCTCTTGATGTATTCAAGCTGCGTTAATTGCCGGCCTTCCGCAGTAAAAAACCCAGGTCTCTCTGGATGGAATTAACAATCATTTCCACAACGGCCGCATAGCCGACGTCTTCCATGAGCTCATCCGCGATCCGGGCGCCCTCTTTACGGCCCACGAACAGGCCCTTGTCAACGTCCAGCAGGGCGGCCCCGAAATAGGTCTCTACGGATTCGAGGGGAAGCGCGCCCTCGCACTTGACGAGCTCGGCGGCCGCGGAAATGCCCCTGAGCTTTTCATACAATTTGAGGCGTTCAATGTTGAGCTTAATTTCATAATTTACATCATTGAATGTGAACATATTGATATCCTTTCTGATCTATCCTGATCTTATGGCGCCGGCCGCTGTCCGCGGCCTTACGCCCTTTCACATTTAAAGGAAGTAATTGGGATTCCTGGATGAAGAAAGGCCCAGGAGGATGCTGTATTGTCCCCCTGGGCCATTGTCCCCCTTGTGGCTGTCTTATGCAGGCAGAGTGTCTGTTGCGGGCTCTTCCACGGTCAGGTCGGTCAGCTTGCCGACGCCAGAAAAGCTCACGCTGTAGGTCACAGCGTCATCATAAGGCGCCTCGATCGGATAGTCTGTGATCGCGGCAATTCCGCCGAAAAGACCCTTGGATGCTTTGGCATCGTAGACCTTAATGCAGACCAGGTTCCCGTTGGTAAAGGCACTGGACAGGATCGCCTGGCTGGCGTCGTCTTTGACATAAAGGCCGTCCAGATCGATGCTCCATTCTTTCATGCCTGCGATACTGGCTTTCCATCCGCCCTCGGTGTCCTTTGTGGATACCTCGATGGTGTC
>ONRU01000128.1 GCA_900320325.1 uncultured Lachnospiraceae bacterium | reverse complement strand
AACCGGTTCCCGGTCCTGCTGATGATTAACAGGATTGTCCGCTGGTATATTTCGTCCTGCGGGTGTATGATGGATGAGCATTGCCGCTTCTTTTATCACATATAAAGAGCAGTACCCCGGAATATTGGGAGCCCGGAGTTTTGACGGGGCTTTTGTCATAGGGGATATCGGGAGGCCGGAGCTTTGACGGAGATCTTTCTATAAGATGAATAGGATCCTGCCATAAGATGTATAGGATTCTTTCAGATGTTTAGGAACCTGTCATAAGGTGTATAAAATGAGGACTCATTCCGGTTAAAGAACAAATAAAGGCTGATTTTTAGTATAATAGACAGCGGAAAGCAAAAATATATGCGGCAATTGTACATAAAAACAGTACAAATAAAAAATATTACATAAAAAAGGAAACACGAGATATGGCATTTGGAAATATGAATAAAATACCGACACCGGCAAAAGCAATCGCGATCCTTGCGGCAGTTGCATTGGTTGGCTGGGGCGCGAAATCGGCATTTTTGAAAAGCGGACAAAGCGGAAATACAGAGGCAGCAGGTTCTTCTCCCATGTTCGGATCAGATGCCGCGGATGATGGGGACGGCTCTGTTGTGTCGGCGCAGGTCATGCGGGCGGACCTCAGCCAGCAGGTGTCCGGAACCGGTGCCCTGCTGTCAGAGGATCCGGAAAATGTCATTGTTCCGGCAGGACTGGAAGTGACGGAAGTATATGTGGAAGCCGGCGACAGGATCGAAGAAGGACAGGCCATTGCCAGAGTTTCTCAGCTGTCTGTCAGTGAGCAGATCCTGGCGGTTCAGGAGAGCATCGATTCCATGAACGATTCGATTAAGAATCTGTCGTCCAAGGATAAGAATTATGACCTGAAAAAAGAAGTCTACACCGCCCAGCGGGACGATCTGGTCCGTGTCCGGGATCAGATGCGGCAGCTGAAGACGGACTGCACCCTGCGCAGTGACAGGGCCGGCGTGATCGAGACGGTCAACCTGTATGAAAAGACCCAGACGGGCTCGCAGCCGGTCTCCGCAGGGTCAGAGGAATCCTCTTCCGGCCATACTTCCGGAGAGAAGACGGATATGGCTTATTCTCTGAACAATGCGGACCTGCAAGTGACAGGGCTTGTCCTGAGGTCCGGGAACCGGGGACAGATGATTTCCGCTGCTGTACAGGAAACAGATGAAGATGAGGCACAGGCGGCAGCGGCCGAAGGAGAGGAGCCGGGAGAAGATCCTGCTCAGGGCAGCGGAGATACCGGCAGCCCGGATCCGGAAACAGCTTCCGGGGAATCCGGTGACAGCGGGGATACAGGCAGTCCTGAAAGCGGTTCCGGCAGCGGATCCGGAGACAGCTCCGGCATTCCGGCAGACGGCAGCGCGCAGCAGGATTCTGACCAGACGGTCCCGGATGGCAGCCATGGCGGACGTCAGACGGATCCCGGCAGCGGTAATAACAGCAGCGGAAATGGCGGCAGCAGCCCCGCGGCGCCGGAAGGATACAGGGCGATTACCGGTATCCTCAAGCTGGAAGTGGAAGGCCCCAAAACAGGAGAAGTCCCGCAGACAGAGCTGGTCCGGCGGCGGGAAAATTCCAGCCGAAAACAGCTTACGCGGCCGTGATCAACCTGAAGGCGGAAGAAGGATTTTTCTTCGCGGTCAATGACGGAGATACCAAATTCCTGGATGTGGAGGTCAGCTCCACCGCGGATGTGGAATATAAATACCTGGATCTGAATAAAGACGGCATTGTTGAAACACTGCGGGTCATTGCCTATTATCCCCTGACGGGAGAGCCTGTCGCGCAGGATACCTCTGATATGTCCGGAATAGGAGATTTCGGCGGCGGCGGAGGCGGACTGGGAGACCTGGGAGATACGGAAGCGGGTGACGCAGGCAGCGTCGGCAAGACCTACAGTGAGGCGGAAGCCCTGGCTCTGACGGTAATCCCCGGCACGAACATGTTCATCGAGATCAATGTGGATGAGCTGGATATCCTCAGTCTGGAAAAGGGACAGGAGGCAGAAGTACGGGTCGACGCGGTCGGAGAAGAGGTATTTCAGGGGACCATCAGCTATATCGGCAATAAAGCCGCCAGCGGCGGCAATGGCGAGGCGGCCAAATATAAGGTCCGTGTCAAAGTGGAACGGTCGCAGAAGATGAAAGCCGGCATGAATGCTTCCGCTACAATTACCGTTGTGAATAAACCGGATGTACTGGTCGTTCCGGTAGAAGCAATACAGACAGAGGACGGGAAGAGTATCGTATATACCGCTCTTGACGAGCAGGGCCTCCCTTCCGCACCCAAAGAAGTAGAAACAGGCCTTTCCACCAGCACCCAGGTCGAGATCGTTTCGGGCCTGGAGGAAGGCGATACGGTCTATTATTTCCCTGTAACAGGCGGTCTGGAGGGTATGGATTTCGGCGGAATCGACTTCTGAGGACGAAAAGATATGATTCAATTTAAGGATGTATCCAAAATTTACAGAATGGGCGAGAACAGCCTGCGGGCCCTGGACCATGCCAATATGCATATCCGGGAGGGAGAGTTTGTCAGTATCATCGGTCCTTCCGGCAGCGGCAAATCGACCCTGATGAATATTGTCGGCTGCCTGGACCTGGCAGATGAGGGAGAATATTTCCTGGACGGCCAGGAGATCCGTACCTATAAGGAGGACCAGCTGGCCCGGATCCGGAATGAGAAGATCGGTTTTGTCTTTCAGAACTTTAACCTGATCGGCAAGATGACCGCCTGGGATAATATCGAGCTTCCCCTGATTTATCAGAGGCTCCCCCGGGCCCAGCGTAAGGAAAGGGTGGAAGAGGCACTGCGGCGGGTCGGCCTTTATGACAGACGGACCCACAGGCCCACGGAGCTTTCAGGCGGACAGCAGCAGCGTGTGGCCATTGCCAGGGCCATATCCACCAGACCGTCTCTGTTTCTGGCGGATGAACCTACCGGAAACCTGGATTCCAGGACCGGGGAGGAAATCATGGATATTTTCCGGGAACTGCATGAAGAAGGCAATACCATTGTCCTGATCACCCACGATCCGTCCATAGCAGACAAGGCCCAGCGTCAGATCAGGATCAGGGATGGAAAGGTACAGGAGCTTTAATGTTAATACAATCATTTAAAATGGCACTTGAATCCATATGGACCAGTAAGCTGCGTTCTTTCCTGACCATGCTGGGCATTATCATCGGTGTTTTTGCCCTGGTGGTCCTGGTATCCATCGTACACGGCGCGACGAGTTCCATTACGGATGAGCTGTCCGGCCTGGGAACACTGGCTGTGGATGTGTCTATTTATGATACGCACGGCAATCCGGGCCTGACAATGGAAGATATGGATACCATAGAGGCTATGGATAAGGTCGACCTGGTCTCCCCTTCCTATCAGGTGGATGGAATTCTGCGCAGCGGCCCGGAACAGGAGAACGGCAATATATATGGAGTCGGTCCTTCTTATTACAAAATCAAGGAGCAGGAGCTGATCTGTGGACGTTATCTGATGAAGTCGGATATGGATAACCACCTGAATGTAGCGGTGATCAATGAAACGATTCTGATGGGCGTGCTCCGGATTCCTTACGCCTATAACGCGCTGGGCCGGACTATCCGCCTCAACGGAGTGGATTATGAGATCATCGGTGTACTGAAGGATCAGGAACTGGGCGGCTTTTACGCCCGGGACAATTATGAAATGCATATCCCCTTTACAAACGCGGTACGGCTGCCGGGCAGCAGCAGCAGGGGGATCAACAGTTTTTCCGTAACGGCCAAAGATAACGATATGGAAGGGGCCAAAGAAGAGATCGGTGCCTTTCTGGAGGAACGCTTCGGTCCCGCGGACGAGACTTTCTTTATCAGCAACAATCAGGAGTATCTGGATTCGCTGCAGGATATCACCAATACCCTGTCCATGGTCATGGGCGGCGTGGCTGCCATTTCCCTGCTGGTCGGCGGTATCGGCATCATGAATATCATGCTTGTCTCCGTTACGGAAAGGACCCGGGAGATCGGCATACGTAAAGCCATCGGCGCCACCCGCAGGACGATCCTGCTGCAGTTCCTGCTGGAAGCCATGACTGTCTCTCTGGTAGGCTGTCTGGCCGGAATTCTGCTGTCCTGGGCGGCCCTGCAGGTCGGCAATATGATACAGAACTCGGTGCGGCTGACCCTGGTGCCCTCGGTCGTGGTCACATCCATCGTATTTTCGTCGGGAATCGGTCTGATCTTCGGCCTGTATCCGGCCAATAAGGCGGCCAGGATGAAGCCGATCGACGCTTTGCATTATACGGATTGATGGACCGGATCCTGCAGGGAGAGGGCCTTTTGCCGGTCATACGGATTGTCTGTTCACACCCGGGCAGGCCTTTTCCAGATGGATGCCGGAAAAGCGGCCGGATGGCGGAGATGACAGGAAACCGGCGGATTCGTTATTCTTTCAAACAAAAAATATGATAAAATAGCGGTGGTTTCCCGGCATAGGCCGGAGGCCATCGCTATTTTTGGCTGACGGGACCGGCAGCGCCGGGACAGGGAGAAAGACAGGGAGGAATAAGTCAGACATGATACAGGATATTGCGCCTCATAAGCTTTATAATCAGTTCGTGACAGAGCAGAAGGTCCGCCAGGACAGTCAGGTTTTCTGTTTCAAGGGAAGGGATCTGCTGATCCGGACAGGAGAGGACAATATCTGTCTTCCGGTCAAAGAGGAAATGGACCAGGCCGGAACCCCCGCGGAGGCGGTGTACAGCTACCTGTTCAAGCTGGACCAGACGGAGTATTTTATTTTGCTGGATGAGGATCTGGCGGCAGTTCCCGAAGGCTATGAATATGTCAACATCCGTACCATGCGGATTCAGGGCATGGGGCCCAGGGAACTGATCTTCGCGGTCAATACGGCAGCCCAGCTGGCCTGCTGGTACAGGGACAACCGTTTCTGCGGTACATGCGGTCACAGAACTATCCTGAGCAGACAGGAGAGGGCTGTTCAGTGCCCGGAATGCGGCAGACTGATTTATCCCCGGATCATTCCCGCGGTGATCGTGGGCGTGACCAACGGGGACGAAATCGTCATGACCAAATATGCCGGCCGGGGCATGCATTTCTACGCGCTGATCGCCGGTTTTACGGAGATCGGCGAATCTTTTGAAGATACGGTCCGCCGTGAAGTTATGGAAGAGGTTGGCCTGAAAGTTAAAAATATCCGCTATTATAAATCCCAGCCCTGGGGCGTTGTGGACGATATCCTGGCCGGTTATTACTGTGATGTGGACGGGGATACCCAGATCCGTATGGACCGCACTGAGCTCAAGGAGGCGGTCTGGGTCAAACGGGAGGATGTCACCCTGCAGCCGGATGATTTCAGCCTGACCAACGAAATGATGATGATGTTCCGGGACGGTAAAGAGCCCAGGTGAAAAAGCGTAATAGTAAGATATTAGAAAAGATATACGAAAAGTTATAAAAGTTATAAGAGTTGAATGCGGAATTTAATTCCGCACATTGAAAAACGCTGTAAATATGCGGCACTAACGTCCGTATTATGACTTTAAAACTTGTCTTTCAGCCGTTA
>ONRU01000133.1 GCA_900320325.1 uncultured Lachnospiraceae bacterium | reverse complement strand
ACCCTTCGGCTCGGAAAGCCGGTCTACCTTGGCCCGCCGGACGACCTGTCCCGGAAACAGAAAAGACGTGTCAAAAAAGGATATGCTTACGCGCTCTCAAGCCGCCTGCCCGAATTTGAGCCGTGGAAAGATCTCTGGTACGATAACTTTTACTAATGCGTGTAACTATTTCAGAAAAAGACTATAAAAATCATGTCTGCCTGTGAGAGTGATAAGGAGGTGCTGTGAATTATGAAAGTAATGATTTTCAACGGCAGTCCCAGATTGAAAGGAAATACAAAACAGATGATCCAGGCTTTCTGTGAGGGCCTGGAAAACGCCGGGCACGAGTATGGCGTTTATGATGTCTGCAGGATGAATATTCACGGATGTCTTGCCTGTGAATACTGCCACACCAGAGGAAATGGGCAGTGCGTACAGAAGGACGATATGCAGGATGTATATCATGAGCTTCAGGAAGCAGAGATGCTTGTGATCGCCTCACCAATCTATTACCATGGTTTTTCCGGGCAGCTGAAATGTACCATTGACCGCTTTTATGCAGCCGCATATCCAAATAAGCCGGCAAAGCTGAAGAAAGTGGCCATGTTCCTAAGCTCCGGTGATCCGGATATGTATGACGGAGCGATGTTCTCTTACCGGGGAGATTTTCTGGATTATCTGCAGCTGGAAGACATGGGAGTCTTCACTACTCATGGCTATGATCCCGGTGTACCGGAGGAAAAGCTGGAGGAACTTCGCAGGTTTGGGGAAAGCTTGAAATAGTACTATAGAGTGCAAATCTGATTTATGAGATGACGATATGTTGGCAGACAAAACATAGGAAAAGCCGAATATGTCTGCCGGCAGGAAGGAGATCAGAGAAGTGAAACGGGCGATACATCCAAAGTATTTTGAGCTGAAAGCGGAGCAGGAACGCCTGCTGTCCCGCAGGAATCGGAAAACAGATTTCTATAACGGAATTTTTGACAGATATGAATATCCGGCCCTGACACGTGATCACGTTCCGCTCATCTGGAGATATGATCTGAACGCGGAGACCAATCCGTATTTTGAGGAGAGGCTGGGCATCAACGCGGTCTTCAACGCGGGCGCCATCTATCATGACCACAAATACTGTCTGGTCGCCCGGATCGAAGGGAGCGACAGGAAATCCTTCTTTGCCGTAGCCGAAAGCGGAAATGGTACAGACGGCTTCCGGTTCACGGAATATCCTGTTCAGCTGGAGGACCTGTATCCGGAGGAAGTAAATGTCTATGACATGCGGCTCACCAGTCATGAGGACGGGTGGATCTACGGGGTATTCTGCTCAGAGAGCAAGGACACCAGTGTGAACGATCTGTCCGCGGCTGTGGCGGCAGCGGGAATCGTCCGGACAAAAGACCTGCGGCACTGGGAGCGCCTGCCCAATCTGGTGACAAAGCGTTCTCCCCAGCAGCGGAATGTGGTCCTGCATCCGGAATTTGTGGATGGCAAATATGCCTTTTACACGCGGCCCATGGACAGCTTTATAGATACCGGCTCGGGCGGCGGTATCGGCTTTGGGCTGGCCGAAGATATCACCCTAGCCGTCATCGATGAGGAAAAGATCCTGAGCCGCCGCAGATACCATCAGATCACGGAAGCCAAGAACGGTGAATGTACGGTACCGGTCCGCGGGAAAAAGGGCTGGCTGCACATTGCCCATGGCGTCAGAATGACAGCGGCCGGTCTCAGATATGTGCTTTATGCCTATGCCACTTCATTTGAGGATCCATCTGTAGTGATCGCCGAGCCGGGAGGCCTGCTGCTGGGGCCCCGGGGAGAGGAACGCGTCGGGGATGTTTCCAACGTGGTCTTTTCCAATGGCGCGATCCTGGAAGAGAGCGGCAGGATCCTGCTTTACTACGCTTCCAGCGATACAAGAGTGCATGTGGCGGAAACCAGTCTGGAACGCCTGGAGGATTATATTTTCCACACGCCGCAGGATCCCGGCAGGAGTCCCTTATGTGTACAGCAGCGGTGCGGTCTGATCCGCCACAATCTGGAACTGCTGGGAGAAGATTTATAACTGGGAGAAGATTTATAAATTAAAGAACCGATGCCTTGATTTTTGCGGAGGAGAAGACATATGAAATATCAGATACTGGGGAGCCCTGCTGTTCCGGATATGCCCTGGCAGGAGAAACCTGCTGACTGCGGGGATATTCCCGTCTGGAGATATACGGAGAATCCCATTATCGGCCGTAATCCGATTCCGGGAGTAGCCAGAGTATTCAACAGCGCCGTGGCGCCCTATGGGGATGGATTCATCGGGGTATTCAGGGGAGAGCAGAAAGACGGGATCTCTTTTATTTATCTGGGCCGCTCCGCGGATGGTATCCACTGGAACTTCTCAGAGGAAAAGATTCATTTTCAGGATGAGGCGGGAGAGGAATTCATGCCGCGTTACGCCTATGATCCCCGGCTGGTCAGAATTGACAGCACCTATTATCTGATCTGGTGCCAGGACTTTTACGGGGCTGCCATCGGCATGGCAAAGACGGAAGACTTTAAAGTCTTCACAAGGCTGGAGAATCCCTTCCTTCCTTTTAACCGGAACGCGGTCCTGTTCCCGAGAAAGATCGGAGGCACTTACAGGCTTCTTTCCAGACCTTCGGACAACGGCCATACACCTTTCGGAGATATCTATATTTCCGAGAGTCCCGACCTTTTATACTGGGGCCGTCACCGTCATGTGATGGGGACAAGCCCGGAGTGGTGGGAATCCCTGAAGGTCGGCGGCGGCGCGGCCCCCATCGAGACATCTGAAGGCTGGCTGCTCTTTTATCATGGCGTGACGGGCACCTGCAATGGATTTGTCTATTCCATCGGCGGAGCGCTTCTGGATCCGGAGGAACCTTCCAGAGTGCTTGCCCGCTGCAGCACCTATCTGCTGACGCCGGAACAGTGGTATGAGGAGAGGGGATTTGTTCCCAATGTCTGTTTCCCGTGTGCTACTATTCATGACGTGGAGACCGGCAGGATCGCCATCTATTACGGGGCCGCCGATTCCTATGTCGCGCTGGCGTTTACGACTCTTGATGAGATCATTGACTATATCCGGGCCCACAGTATCGTGCGGGAGAGTGACAGCGAACCCGGACGAAGATAAGTACAGGATCTGCAGGAATTCGAACGGCTGAAGACGGTCCTTTACGGACTATCATCCAAAACGATACATCCATCGACAGGCTGAAAACTGCATACCGCCATCCGATAGCCATCCGGGCCCGGCAGCTCTTCATAGTAAGCGGCTGTCCGGTCCGGATTTTCCGGCAGCAGGATCCTTCCCCTGCCGCGGGCCCGGGGGGAGAGGGCCATCTCCTGCGTCCCGCTGACCAGAAAGGCGTCCAGTCCCTGAGACAGGCCCAGGCCGGTCAGCTTGATATAGGCTTCCTTGATGGTCCACAGGCGGTAAAAGACATGGATCCGGTCTGCCCCTGTCAGAGATTGCAGAAGGCCGGATTCCTCTGCTGTAAAAAAGCGTCCGGCGATCTTCATCAGAAGGGGACCGTCTGACATTTGCTGCAGGTCCAGGCCCACATCGCTTTCGGAAAAAGCGCAGGCGGCATAGGAGCCGGAGTCCGACTTGCTCAGACACAGGGCCGGCGTCCCGGAAAGCAGGGGCTTGCCGTAAGCGCCCCTGGTCACAGTATAGGTATGGCCCGGCCTGTAAGCGGACAGAAAGGTCTCTGCGGGAATCTTCTTTTTTTCAGAGCCGCAGGAGAGCAGCATGATATCAATCATGGA
>ONRU01000134.1 GCA_900320325.1 uncultured Lachnospiraceae bacterium | reverse complement strand
TGTTCCACGAGCTCTGAGCTCGTGAACCCCCAGATGATCCGCGAGCTCTGAGCTCATGAACCCCTGAGCTCGTGAACCCCCTTTACTCCAGGTACATATCTCTGAATTTCCTCAGCTTTACCTCATCGAGGCCATATTCCTTCTCCATAAAGTTCTCATAGGTCCCGTACCGCTCCTTGATCTCGGTCATCATCATATCCGCCGATTCGGGCAGGACGCCTTCGATCATCGTCAGGAGCGATCTGGCTTCGGCCATCCAGCTTGAAACAAAGTCATACTGCTTCATGAGCCTGTCGATCCTCTGCTTTCGGCTCACGTTGCTCTGCAGGTAATCGGCCTTGGCGATCTCCTCCGAAACACCCAGGGCCAGAAGGATCAGCATGGCCGCGACGCCTGTCCTGTCCTTGCCGTTGGAGCAGTGGAACAGCAGAGGGACATCCCCTTCCAACAGCTTGTTGAACATAAACTTGTAAGCCTCATTGGAAAAAGCCAGGGAGGCAGTATAAGTGGAGACCAGCACATCCGTCAGATTTCCCTTCTGGTCCGCGTCGAACAGCAGGCTGAACAGCTCCGAGGGAGAGTTCAGGTCATCCAAAGGGTTTCCGAAAGCGGCACATTTATTGAAATATTCCGCGCCTTCCAGTGCCGGATCCGGCCGCTTGTCCGCGCCGCTTTCTGTCCGGAAATCCAGAATGGTCTTCAAGCGCAGGGCCTTCACCGGCTCCAGCTGCTCCTCATTAAAAAAGTAGGGCGAAGCGCTTCGGAAGAGCAGGCCGCTTTTGACATGCCTTCCATCCCGGGCTTCCAGTCCTCCCAGATCCCTGATATTTAATTCTATGGGCAGTTCATCAATTGTCTTATATACAGGCATCTTCTAACCTCATTCTCTATTTTGCGGCACAACGCGTCATCTCCTGCCGGATTACAGGAATCAAAGTAAGGTCTGCCGGCAGCCAGCGGACTTCCTCCAGGGAAGACCGGGTCAGCCAGCGGGCCTCCTGGGCTTCTTTCAGGACCAGACTTCCTTCCCGGATACCGCACCAGAAGCAGTCCATGGACAGATGGAAATCCGGATAATCATACTCGATCGTGCCGATCAGCTGACCGACTTCAATATCTGTATCCAGTTCTTCTTTGATCTCCCTGACCAGGGCCTCCTGCGGCGTTTCTCCGGCTTCCACTTTGCCGCCGGGAAACTCCCACCAGCCCTTATACTCTCCATACCCTCTGGCGGTCGCGAAGATCCGCTTCTTCTCCGCCGGCGGGTCACAGATGACCGCGGCTGCTACTTTTACTACTTTCATCACGTTTCTGTCAATCTCTTTTCTGTCTCAGTATTTATATATTTATATAATTCTGGTCGGAATCATACGCATCCACGTCCCGAATCCAGACTATTCAGGCAAACAGCGGATTGGCCTCCCGGGTCCGTTCCCCGTAGACCTTCTTCAGTTCCGTAAACGCCGTCTGTACCTCCTCCGGGATATCCACATGGGCAATGAACTGCCTGCCCCGGGGCCCGTATCCTTCCGGCCCGTCCGTCAGCCGGGGAATCTCTCCCATCAGCAGGTTCACATACCTGTCCATATCCCACATGCCGTGAATCTCCTCCTGAAAGGCCAGACGGTCACCATCCCATTGTACCACAGCCTGATAAGAAGCATAGTTAATAATACGGACATCCGGTCTGTATTTGCGAAGAGTGGCGTCCATCCTGTTCTGCATGGTAGCGTCCTGGCACAGGATAATATTCCGGCAGCGGATCTGTTCCCGGTCCAGAAGCTCCAGCAGGTTGGTGATATTATTGCCGCAGTTGGTGGAACGGATCTCCAGGGAAATCCGCCTCACATCCATATACTTCCCGTAGATATCTCTGGAAGATCTCCGCCTCCGGAAGGCCTGCCGTTTCTATGGCTGGATATTCACTGTGTACTCTCTGCCGCAGGGACTCTGTGGTATGCCCCGCCCCGCCGACAATGATATAGCAGGAGGCGATTTCATCCCGGATGGCATGTGCCAGCACATCGCCGCCCGCCAGGATGCTGCCGCCGAACAGGACCATGACATCCGCTTTGTCGATCTGATACCTACCGGAAAGGCTGTCATGGTCCAGCGCCGGAACATCCCGCTTTCCGCAAAAGCGTCCGAGAATATTTATATACTCCGCAGTCTTATCATTCATCAAAAGCTCCCGTCCTTGAAATCATAAAAACAGCGCCCTTTTCTCACAGGCTGTAATCCCGGATACTCTTCTCTAACCCGTCGATCGTATTGCAGAAGTCTATCCCGTACTCTTTGATTTTGGAGCAGTCCATCCACAGATTGTGACGGGCACCGGCATCCAGGATCCTGACAGGGAGTGAAAGCCTGTCCTTGAACCACTCTGCCGTCTCGAACATGGTCAGGTCGTTCTCGCTGCCATAGTTGTAGGCCCCGCCGGGCAGAAGGACTGCCTTCCGCAGCTGGGCTGCCACCTCACGTACATAAGTGATGGCCCGGTGCTGGGTAAAGGAGAAGGAAATCTCCGGCTGCCGCAGCATGTTCATCAGAAAATTCCCCCTGTTGGAGACCCCGTATTTGGGCATGTCATACATCCAGGTCGCCCGCAGGTGGACCGTATCCGGATTGATCTCCAGGGTCTTCTGCTCCATCTCCAGCTTATGGCAGGCATACAGATTGGCAGGTGCCGTATCCTCTTCTTTGTAAGGGCCTTCCCCCGCGCAGCCGCTGTAGACCTGATCTGTACTGAACATGATACATTTGACACCGGTCCGGGCCAGCCAGACCGGGATCTCCACATTGGCGCGGTAAGATCCGTCCGGATCATTCTGGCAGGTAGAAATATCCGACATGGCTGCCGTATGAATGATCAGCTCCGGTTCCAGATCATCGACCATCCGCTGAATGTCCTCTTCCTTATAATCTCTCAAAGAAGGCGCAGGCACCGCTTCCGGACCCAGCTCTTCCATAACGCGCGCCCCTACAAATCCCCGGGGTCCCGTAACAAGAATACTCATACTAAACTCTCCCTCGTAATACTATATGCCCGCATCAGTCGATCTGCACCTCCCCGCACAGATTGAGCTGGAAATATTCCCGAATCTCATGCGGATCACTGGTCTGCCCCAAGACCCACATGAGTTTCGTGACCGCCGCCTCTGAGGTCATGTCATAGGCCTGGAGCACGCCGGCGTCGAGGGCATTGCGTCCGGTCTCATATACGGACAGGCTGCTGCCTTCGAAGCGGCACTGGGTGCCGACCAGGACCGGGATCCCCTGCTCTGTCAGGTTCCGGATCTCTCCGATAAAATCATGCCGCAGAAAAGGCATGCCGCCCAGGCCGAAGGCTTCAATGTAAACTGCCTTATAGCCGTGATCTACATACATCTTCAGGACCTCCCGGTGCATGCCCGGGAACAGCTTCAGGACGGCCACCTCCTGGCAATAGCGGTTCTGCAGGCGGAATACGCCGCTCCTCTTTGGAAGTACGTGCTTATTGATCTTCATCCCGATCGAACTGATGGTGGCGACATTCTCACAGTTGATGCTGTCAAAAGCGTCAAAGCTCAGCGAACGCACCTTGGAGGCCCGGCATCCCAGCATGACTTTCCTGTTGAAGGCCACAAACACGCCCGGACACCGGCTCTGGGCCATATAGATGGCGCAGCGAAGGTTCTCCATGGCGGCCGCCACAGGATTCGAGATCGAAAGCTGGCTTCCCGTA
>ONRU01000135.1 GCA_900320325.1 uncultured Lachnospiraceae bacterium | reverse complement strand
AAGCCGCCGCAAACAGTGCAGAGCAAACCGCCGCAGACAGCGCAGAGCAAGCCGCCGCAAACAGTGCAGAGCAAGCCGCCGCAAACAGTGCAGAGCAAACCGCCGCAGACAGCGTAGAGCAAGCCGCTGCAAAAAATACTGCCGCAAAAAAACCGGCGCCTGGGGCATCCCCCGGTCATACATCGTAATGACCGCAGCGAACAAAGCGACAAAGAATAATGCCAGCAGTACTGTAAACAGCATTTTACGAGGGCTCGGTTTCATCGATCCAACTCCTTTCCGATCCGAAGTTTCGCAGCCTGAAGCCTGTCTCACCGGAATACGCATCTATCAGTTATACAGCTGACGCCTTTTACGAAGGCTCAAACTGCTTCGCGATCTCATCCGTCTGCCTGCTATCCGGCGCCGCAATGGTGATCTCCGTCAGGGCATGGCGTTCCTCATCCCACAGATAATAAATATCCTTGCAGGCATCCAGATTTCCGACCTTAAATGTAAATCTTGACCGCCATACATCCCGGCCCGCCAGCTGGCTGCGGTCGAATTCATCCGTGGTTTCTCCGAAGAAAGCCCGGATCTGACCCCGCTGGGACGCGTGCAGGGATTCTGCCGCCTCCTCTTCTCCGCCTCCGGTCTTCTCATTCATATGGTAAAAGCGGAAATTGATCAGGCAGTCTCCGTTCCCTGACAAAGCCCTGACATAGTCAAAAGGCATGTCCGATGCCAGCATATAGGCGGCCTGGTTTCCGTTCAGGGTCGTGAGTTCCGCGGCGTTATAGAAATACCAGCCTTCCGGCAGGCGCAGGGTCAGGCCAAGTGCCATATTGGTATAGGTGTCCGGCCCGAAACTGCCTTCGTAGTCTTCCGCCAGCTGCAGCTGGTCATCCCGCATGACCTGCGGATCCGCTTTGATGTAGGCGTTGTCACCGGCATCCTGCTTGAGAAGGGATACCTCACCGGTGTCCTCCTCATTTACATTCTGTTCCACGGCCGCAGGCTTCTGCAGAAAGCGGAATTCAATTCTGGAAGAATCGGGCTCAGCAGGCAGTTCTGAAACGCTGTAAACATTATAATCCAGATTTCCGATTCCTTTCGCGGCTGCCTTCTGTTCCAGCAGGCCGCGCAGCTCTTCCGGCACAGCGGAACACTGGCCGCTCTTCAGATAATCCAGGACTGCTTCCGCCCTTTTCTGCGTCCATTCCAGGGTCCTGGCTCCCTGATACATCCGCCCGCAGCATCCGATGATCTGCAGACAGTCCAGGAAATCTCCCTGCTCTGTCAGAACGGGACCATACAGTTCCATGAACTCATCCAGTATGATCTTTCCTTCCTCCGACAGGTCTGTGCCGGCAGGAACGAACAGGCTGTAAGCATTCAGGATCACGGTCCCGTTCGCGGGATCTGTTATGAATCTTTCTTCCTCCCCTTCCATGGCGGTCTCCACAGCCGCAATGAGGCTGGACCGGGTTTCACGTTCCTGCCGCAGCTGCGCGATGTTCAAGGTATTCAGGGAATCGCTGTCCAACGCCTTTTCCATGCCGGCTGCCATGATGGACGGATCCCGGATGATCACCTTCTGCAGCACATCATCCTGAAACTCCATCCTGGATTCCAGATAGGGTCCGACCGGAATCACTTCGCTGGCAGGATAATCCTCGTCTTCCAGACCCATTCCGAAATAAGTCAGCGAACTTTTATAGAGCATGACACGCTTTCCTTTGGAAGAACCCTGTCCGTCTCCTGACGCTTCTTTTTCCGGCTCAGCTTCATAGAGCAGGTCAAAGCTGTCCGCGAACTGATCCGCGCCGGCTTCTCCGCACCGCAGGGCTTTCTTACCCAGGCCGATATCGCCGGATTCCGCGTCGAATTCCACCTGGCATACCGAGCAGTCCTTCAGAGGCAGATCCCTGCTATAACGGTTAATGGCTCTGGCAGTGATACTGCCGCCTTTATAACGCATCTCAAAAGGCTCCGTAACGGCACCTGGCGGAACCATGCTCTTTTCCAGATCCGCGTATACCTGCCAGCCATTATCAACATATTCCGTGATAAAGCCCGGCTGATAGATATAGGTACTTTCACCACCGACCCGGACGTCAGCTCCCATTCCAAAGATATCGTACAGATATCTGCTGCTGATCTCATCCTGGCGCAGCTTGTAGCCCAGCACCGAATCTTCTGTTACATATCCTCCTTTTCCGTCCTGCCATGGCAGCGTGAGCGTATGATCTGCGATCCAGTATTCCGGGAACTCCATCACCAGCCCGTCATCCCGTTCCACGGTCAGTTTCCCGCTCTGGTCGAACGCGTACTGGACAGAAAATCCCTGATCCGCGTACAGATCGAACGCGTTGACCGTTCCGTACCCGTTTCCGTTTAATTTAAGATAGGTAAATTCATAACTGTCCAGGCCGGGTTTATGAAAGAAATAATAATTTTCAAAATCCTTCAGATCCGCGATTCCGTCCGGATACATGGAAGGCACATATACCGCTGTATCCTTGCCATAGCTGAGCGTCAGTTCACAGCCGGTCCAGGAAAAATCATAATCATATTCTGTCAGATTCAGCCGGTCATTCTCAAAACCGGGCGCCCCGCCGGGTATCCCGTCCAGGCCGATCGCCAGACGGTTTCCTTTTGAATCAGAAGCCGTGTCAAAAGCCGCCTCCAGGGATACTGTGTCCTCAGAACCCTGCAGCTGATAGGTCACATACATGCAGTCGGCATCTTCCAGATCCAGCGTGCTGAAAGAAGTCTCTCCGCCTGCTGAATCATTATCAAATTTCAGACTGACAGGAAGGGCTTCCACCTGCAGGGTATAAACAGGCTCGTCATAAGAGTGGGCGTATTCCACGCCCGTTCCATTATCTTCCGTGTCATCCGGATATTCCTCTGCCAGCGCTTCGGATGCCGTGCTGCCATCCGAAGGCAGTCCGGTACTGCCCGTATCCGCACTATCCTCTCCGCCATTCGGAACAGGAAGCCCGGTATATTGATACTCGCTCCGCATGACATCAACGGAAATGGTGTCCGAACTGCTGACATCCTCTTTTCTGACCCAGGTACCGGCAAACATCCATCTGGGAAAAACTGTATTATCATGGGCGGCCGCCTCACAGCCTGGCTCGACCCTGCACCCGCTGTCATTATAGTAAAATTTTGACGGCAGGATCTTTCCCTCTTCGCTGCCGGAACTGCCGCAGCCTGCTGCCAGGACTGCGGCAGCCGCTGCCGCCATGACAGGATATACAAATTTCATGTTCTTCATGACTGACTCCTTGCACAGACCAAACGTATCATTTCGCGGCGCATCGCATTAAGGCTCCTCTACCCAGGGGATCCCCACAAGCTCCGCGTATCTTGCTGCCGGAGAACCTGCCGGACAATGAATCGTCACCTGAAACTCCCCGTCTGTTTCATCTACAAGTCTGGATCCGATTTCCGTCACTTTACCGGAGATATGGATATCTGTGATCTTATGGCTGTCATACAGGGCATAGGGCTCGATCCGGGTCACACTGTCAGG
>ONRU01000137.1 GCA_900320325.1 uncultured Lachnospiraceae bacterium | reverse complement strand
TCCAATCTGGACAGAACGGTCCAAAGCGCTATGGAAGCGCGCCTGCCCTGGACAGAGACTGCCTTCTTCAGGTTCTCCACTGTCTGTCTGTAAGTCCCGGGACCTCTGCGCCGGTCATGGTCATCTTCTCCCCCGTCCACACTGACAATGATCTTGTCAAAGACCATGCAGGCCCTTGCCAGGCGCTCTTCTTCCAGATCAAAGCCGAAAGACGACCGCAGTATGAAGCGGGTCCCGTTTCTGCGCATGCCCGCCAGCAGTTCCATCAGTTCATCAAATCCGGGATAATAAAAAGGTTCTCCGCCGGTGAACTCAATCCCCTTAACCCCAAGGGAGATCGCTTCCCTGACAAATGCCGCGATCACCGCCGGCTCCAGCTCCCCGGTCCGGACATGACCGGCATTGGCGCTGCAATGGCTGCAGCGCAGGGGACATTCGTAGGTCAGATTCAAAAAGACGCCTGGAAGACGGTTCATACAGTAAATCTGAAAGATATCTTTTTTCATCTTTTTCAGGAAGGCTCCGCTGTCTCCGGGCGCTTTGCCCCGTTCGACCGCGTCCAGCAGCCGATCTCTGCTGCACTGCCGGTTATAGGGGTGATCTTTTCTGCCGGCCATGCACAGGACCGGTGTGTCTTCCGCTGCCTGCAGCGGCTCACCTGCCAGCTGCCGTTTCATTTCTTCCGCCATCTCCAGGGCCGCGTCAACACTGATCCTGTCAAAGACGGCTCTGTAAGCCTGACAGTAGGGATCTTTAGGCTGTTCTGCCGCGAAAGCACTGTACAGACAGCCACCGTTACAGTAGGCGATGTGGGAACATTCCCCACATGCTGCCTCCATGCCGTCCTGTTTTGCCTTTAGCCGCCTGTAGCCGGGGGAGGCCAGAAGGTCCGCTTCTGAAGGATGATCATGGACATTCCCCAGGCAGAACTCTTCGATGCCGTTGAATCTCTGGCAGCTATAGATACTGCCGTCAGGACCGATTGCGGCAAATTGTCCCAGGCATTTTTTAAAGGTACAGACCGTTCCCTTCTGCCCGACACAGGCTGCCGCCATGGAATCGATGGTTGAGATCCTGGCATGGCCCAGGTCTTTCGCGTAGGCTTCATAGCTGTCCAGCAGGATCTGCTCCATCTGGGACACCGAGACGGCCAGGGATTCCTGCCCGTTACCCGTATCTACAATGGAAGGGACCGCGCTATGTATACTGCAGCCTGTCGGAACTTCTACTATAGAAGGGAGCGTTTCGTGAATGCCGCAGTCGGACCGGACTTCTCCTATGGAAGGAACCGCGCCGTGTATGCTGTAGCCGGACTGGGCCTCCCGGAACACTTTGCCCGCAAGACCTGCCTTGTCTTTCCCGAAAGTACAGATGGTTCCGGCGTGGATCCCGTATTCCCGCAGACGTTCCATGGCCTGGCAGGTCCGGTCATAGTATCCTTCCCCCCGCTGAGAGTCACACATCTCCCTGTCACCGTCCAGGCTGGTGCCGACCGAGACATTGTAGGCTGACAGCAGCTCCAGCAGACGTTCCCCTTCCGGTCCGTTCAGGGCCCACAGGTTGGACTGCATGGCCAGCCGCAGGCGGACACCGAAACGGCGCCGCAGCAGAGGCAGGACCTTCTCATAGAAGGAGGGCCCCGCCAGCAGGGGCTCGCCGCCATGGAAGACGATCTTGACAGGCCTGTCAGGATCTGAAAGGACTCCGATCAGATCCATGGCCGCCAGGACTGTATCCATATCCATGACCATGCCTTCTTTTTTCGCGAAGCAGTACCTGCAGGAAGCCTGGCAGGCCATGGTGGGAACCAGCATATAGTAGGATGGATTGAATCTGTTCATCAATATAAATCATTCTCCAGGAATATTTTATCTGCAGCGCGGCCGGCGCCGGCTGCTATTTCAGCATATAGTAATCATCATGTTCCATATCCGTATGTGATTGTGTATCTATATAGAATTCTTCTGTTTCATCGGTATGGTCTGACCAGCCGCCGCAGAAAGGATCTTCATAGCTGTCATCATGCGTTGATGATACCTGGTCTGCGTGTTCTGCCCGGTCCTGGTGAGCCGTAACCCCGGAGCCATGGCGGTGGGCCAGCTGTCTGTCCAGGCCTGCCGCCCTGTACAGATCCTGCAGGAGCTGTACAGCCGCCCGCTGCTCCCTGGTGACCTTGTTGATATGGACATCCAGGATTGCCTGTTCACACGCTTCAATGGCCTGCAGATAAGTATCTTTTTCCTGATCTGCCGGCAGCCTGGAAAGGGCCTCCCGGCGTACCAGGGGATGGGCCCTGGAAAGGGCGATCCTCCGCAGGACTTCCGCGTCCCGGGGATATTCAAATCTTCTGACTGCGGCAATCCCGTTGGCAGGAACATTCTCCCCCAGGGCCGCGGCTTCAATAATATCCGCGTCTTCTTCTATCCTGAGTACAGACAGGGCATATTTACGGTTTTCGGAAAAATCATCCTTTAAGGCCGCCTCCCGGAATACATCCCGGTCCTGCGGCAGGGACAGCTCCTGCAGAGCCTTCAGACGGATCGCGAAATTATCTTCCTGCAGGGCCATCTGCCGGATCGTATCCCGGTCCGCATCGGGAGAAAGCTTCCTGAAAGCGTTTTCCCTGCATCTGACATCTTCATCGTGCAGGGCGATATGGCAGAATGTTTCTCTCTCACTGGGATAAGAGAGCTTTTGCAGGGCGCACCGGCGCACTTCTACGAATTCACTTTCCCTGGCAATCTCTGCCAGTGTCCGACTTTCCAGCGGATAGGGCAGCTTTTCAACCGCCAGGCATCTGTTGTCTTTGTCCCGGTCATTTTCAGCCGCGTAAAGCAGGATTTCCTTTTCTTCCGGATAGGGCAGCTGCTCCAGAGCCAGCCGGCGCATTTTGGTACTGGGGTGCTCCCTGGCCACGCGGACCAGAATGATCCTGTCTTCCGGATAACCGCAATGGGGGAATACCTCATTATCACAGGCCCGCTCCGAAACAGCAGGCATGGCCTGCAGTTCTTTCAGGCAAAGCAGCAGGCCTGCCGCCCCGGAAATGATGATCAGGACAGGAAAGAAGAACGCCGGAAGGAAGAGAGCCGGAAAGAGACCGAAGATTCGCAGGAGCTGCACCAGCGCTCCGATTGTAATTCCGGCAAAAGGCGCTTTTTTGAGTCCGATCGCAAACAGCTGCGAAGGGCTGTCATCACTGTAATCATCCGTAAAAGCTTCTCCTGTCAGGATGTAAAGCAGTCCGATGACAAGAATAAACAGGACCAGTGTTCCGATCAGTTTCGTCTTCAGCAGGGCATTGATCAGGCAGAAGGCCAGGCAGGCGAGATATTTCCTTTCAATTCGTTTTTTCATTTTTACATCTCCATTCGGCAAACCATCGGGAATCCGTGCTAAACTCTCCGTCATAAAAATCATAGCATAGCATGAGACGCTCCCCAACATATAATTTCATAACGGAATTCACAATCATAAAAAGACAGTCCTGCTATGGGGAGAGTGATGGTGATTCATGTACAGAGTGTCTGGAGAGCAAGGACACCGGGGAGATGGGAGCAGCCATGTGTCAACACAGAGGGGGAACGTCCGCGCCGATGCACAACTTGACAACCTGAAGATTCAGATGTATTCTACAAACACAAAACTATGACCGCTTTTAATTCACATTTGCGAAAATTATTCAGAAATTTATACCACAGGTATAATGACAAACCTCTTTACATGTGTTAATGTAA
>ONRU01000138.1 GCA_900320325.1 uncultured Lachnospiraceae bacterium | reverse complement strand
TGTAAGTGATATGGGCCTTCCGCAGGAATTTGTTATCCGGCAGTCCGTCGACTACGCAGACATCCAGAAACACGCCCTTGCCCTCACTGGGCAGGCCGCCCGCTTCCATGATAATGGTCCTGCTGTCCATGACCCTGCCGTAGACATACTCATAACGGGGGATCCGGGTGCGGGACTGCCAGACGAACCGGCCCTCCCGGGGAAAGATCCTGTCCAGGCGGTCAAATTCCGGCCGGGTCATAAAGACGTCCACATCGTCATCCCAGGGGATAAAGCCCCCGTGACGGACCGCTCCCAGAAGGGTCCCTCCGGTCAGGGAATAGCGTATATGGTTTTTTCTGCAGATCTCATCGAAATAAATGAGCATGTCCAGATTGATCTGTCTGGACTGCGCGCTGTCAAGTTTGATCATGGCATGGTCTCCTCGCTTCAGCTGATCCAGTAGGCCTTGTCAAAGTGATGGCCGACCCGCTTGTCCTCCGGCGGCAGCTGCATATAGTCCCCGTAGACGCCGCGCAGGTATTCCTCATATCCCGCGAAGACACTGAAGGTCCTGTCTTCAAAAGGCATTTCAATATAGCTGTCAAAGCCGGACCGGTGCAGGATCTCTTTGGCGCCGTACTGGCTCATCAGGTTGCAGACATACTGTCCCTTCTCCACCGGATATCTGAGCCTGGCCCGGCGGATCTTCCGGTTCCAGTACTCCACGCCCCTGCCGAGCGTATATTTCTGGATCAGGCTCTTGCCGGCCCGCTTGATCGGATTTTTAGGTATATATTCTTCCTTCTGCGGGGTCGTGCTGCGTTTGAGCCGGTAGAGACTGCGCATACGGGCGATATGGCGGCGCCGCTCCAGGGGATTGTCCGGAAGGCCGTCCACAGCCAGGATGTCGATAAAAATACCGATACCCATGGAATCTCCCAGCTCATCATCATAAATTTTGGTATCCCTGCGGACCAGACGTCCGTGGTTCCAGTATCTGCCCAGATAATTCCTGGGCGTGATCCACCTATATTCCTTCTGCCCGCGCAGGACCTTGTCCAGACGGTCAAATTCCGGACGCAGCAGGAAAACATCTATATCATCATCCCAGGGGATATAGCCTTTGTGGCGTACTGCCCCCAGAAGGGTCCCGCCGGTCAGGGAATAATGGATTCCCTCCTTGTCGCACAGATCCTTGAGCCAGCAGAGGATCTCATAGGCCGCCTGCTTCTGCTCCTCCGGCGTCATCAGCCGCATGGTTTTCTTCCTGACTTTTTCTTCTGCCATCTGATCTTTACTCTTCCTGCCGGTTTCCGCAGCTTTTGTGCCGGTTTCCTTTCCTCTGCCGCTTTTCACAGGTACACCGGCGGATTTCTTTCCTCCGCTTCTGCCGGAAGCCGTGGCTGTAGCCTGTTTCTTTTCATCTGCCGGCGGTGTTACGCCGCCGATCTCCAGGCAGCGCCGGCGGTTCTGCCCGTCCTGATACTGATTGAGCAGCGCGTTGACCCTGCGCCTTTCTGAAGCCCAGGGATCCCTGCCGGCCGCCAGATCCTCCATGAATTCCAGAAAATCCTCCCGGGTCCGGATCTTATGACCTGTCATCAGGGCGTCGGGATCCTCCACCGAAAATCCCCTGGTCGCCTTATAATCGTCATAATCATCCAGCGTAAAGGCAATAGGACGGTCCAGCAGCATATAATCGGTAAAGACCGAAGAATAATCGGTGATCAGGGCGTCCGTCATGCCCATCAGCCGGTAGAGATCCCAGCCGCTGCGGCCGAATTCCTCATGGCTCATCAGACGGATATTGGACAGGTTCATTCCCTGATAGCCTGTCAGATCCTGGGACGGGTGCAGTTTGATCAGAAGGCCGGTCCGGTCCTTTTGCAGCTGCGCGTTCAGATCCGCGAGTTCCTGCTGCGAGAACAGGGGCACGATGGTCTTCTGCTCTTCCACGTCACTATAGCCCAGCACCGCTGATTTGCGGAAAGTGGGCATCCACATGACCAGACGGTCACAGTCAATACCGATCTCATAGCCGGGATCCGGCTCGAACATGACATCCGTCCGGGGCTGGCCGCAGATCGCGACCCTGTCTTCTCCGCATCCCTGGAGCCTGGCCACAATGGGCTTCCAGAATTCCGAGGAACTCAGGGCTGCCGTATAATAGACCCTGCTGTCATCCCCCATGGCCGCGTCAAAGCCTTTAAAGGGGGCACCGTGCCAGGTCTGGACTACCTTCTGGCCGGCCGCCGGCTCAATGGGGAGCTTTCCGAACGTGTAAAAAACATGTCCGGCCCGCAGGAACCAGCCTATGGCCGCGGCGTTGCTGACGATCTTCACATTGTCCGGCACAGGGCCTGTGAAAGGCTCGTTCTGGCTGCGGATGATCGTATATTTCCTATTATACTCCTGCTCGATCAGATAGTCATAAAGATAACGGATGTTATCCCTGAATTCCATGTTGCAGTAGAGCAGGATCACGTCATCCCGTACAGGAACCGCCCGGTTAAGGGCCGTAATCCCCCGGAAGACTGTACCGCTCAGAAGTTTTTTCAGCGCTACATTTTTGATCATTTCTATTTTTCCTGTCTGTCTTTACCGTCCGGAAGCCGGTCGAACCGTATTCCGGGCCTGCTGCCGGCATGTCTCTGTCTCTTTCCGGTTCATACCTGTCAAAATTCCACTAAAGGAATTCCTTCCGAAAGGCCGCCCTTCTGTAAGACCGTTCCCGGGAACGTCCTTTTGTTTCAGAGGCCGTAGAATAAGCCGCAGCCGTATCTGACAGCTGCGGCCATGTAGTTGTTTGCCGTTCTATATGAATCTGTTATTACTCGAATAATTCGTTGATGACTTTCTCAAATTCTTCATTGAAAATATCATTGTGGCTCTTGATCGAAGACGGCATCTCGGCGACGATTTTATCATATCTGAGAATCGCTCTTTTAAGTTCCCGTACCTCCTCCACAACAATGATATTGCCGCTGCGTTCTTCAATCGCCCTGCAGAATTCCAGCTGATGGTTGTTGACATGTTCGCCATAGCGCTTCTGCCTGGGGACAACAATCGGAATCTTCCCCTCCTGTAAAGGCATGATAAAACTGGAGGGACCTCCGTGCGTGATCACGATCCTGGCCTCTTTCACAAACCGGCACATTTCGCTGTATGGGAACAGCTTGCTGAATCTGCAGTACCTGGGTTCATAGGTACTGTAGCCGGTCTGGATTATGACCTCTTCCCTGATCAGCCCCTTCTCCTTCATTTTATCGATATAGCGAATCAGTCTGTTGAAAGGCTGCTCGTGCGTACCTACAGTTACAAATATCATCGGATTACCTCTGGTACCTCCCTGGT
>ONRU01000139.1 GCA_900320325.1 uncultured Lachnospiraceae bacterium | reverse complement strand
TGCTTGGGTCGGCCATCAACGGGGAAGGTCTGGTCAATGTGTACAGGGGGACCGGCGTGGTCCTGATGAGCCCTGTCGCTCCCTCCAGCTCCCTCTTCGCGTCTACCAATACCATGCAGGCCAACGCCGCCAAATAACCATGGATATCACGGAGTCTTTCCACGGCATTTGCTGCCGAAGGAAAGGCTCTTTTTTTGTGGTGAAACAGTATTAAGAAAATGTTATAATGAATCACCGGGTCAGCGGTGCTTTGATCCGGAAGACAGGGGGATGTTTTGACAGAGAAAGAATGGGACAGCCTGCTGAAGATTCAGACAACAGGCAGAGATGACTCAAACGCGGACCAGTACAGGTATCCATATGAACCTACGCCGTATCCTGTCCTGGAGCGGCTGGCCGGCAGCGGGCTGATCGGCAAAAGGAACCTGCTGCTGGATTACGGCTGCGGAAAGGGACGGGTGGATTTCTTTCTGGCCTGGCAGCTGCGGTGCAGATGCATCGGCGTGGACTATGATACCCGGATGATCCGTACAGCCATGGTCAACCGCTATAAAGCCGTATCCGGAATCCGCACGGAATTTGTCCTCGCGCCTGCGGAAGAATATCAGATCCCCGAAAAAGTAGACCGTATCTACTTTTTCAATCCATTTTCCGGACAGATCCTGCAGAAAGTCCTGGCCCGGATCCGGGACTCCTGGTATGACCGTCCCCGCCAGATCTTCCTGTTCGTATATTATCCATCCTCCGTTTTTATCAGCACTCTGATGGCGCAGGATTTCCTGGAGTTCCAGGACGAAATTGACTGTACCGATCTCTTCGCCGGCCATGATGACCGGGAACGGATCATGATCTTTTCGACCCCGGTGCTGATCGATGACGGTCTGCAGACCGGATTTGACAGCTTTCTCCCTGCCTTTACATGAGTCTGTTTTTTCAGCGCGTCCTTATCTCACTGCATTTTCACTATATTTCATCAAATGGATACCATAACAGCAGATCAGAACAATTGTTTTCGAACATAGTTTCTTTTCTGCTGTTTTTGTGTTATCCTGATTACACGCGATATGCCCGGAAGACTGCGCCGCGCCGCAGGCAAAGCGGCCCGGGGACAGGGCAGTACGTCACACAGGAATGGTCAGATCACAAAAGCAGAGGATTTACATGTATATAGCTCCCAGCAGCGACCAGCTGCGCGTAATAGAAGAAACAGAAGGATATCAGCGATGCGCCGCCGTGCCCGGTTCCGGCAAGACTTTCTGCCTGACCAACCGGATCGCTTATCTGATCACGGAATTGTATATTGACCCCGCCTCCATCATAGGCCTGACCTTTACCAATAAAGCGGCGGGATCCATGCGGCGGCGTCTGAAGGAACTGGTGGGAGACGCGGATAATTGTTTCATGGGTACTTTCCATGGTTTCTGCAACCTGATCCTTAAAGAGGAAAGCTTCCATCTCAACTGGCCCAGGGCCTTTACCATTATCGACCAGGCAGATCAGACGGATCTGGTCCGGCAGGCCGCGGAGGACCTGGGACTGAGTCTGAAGGACATGACGGCGCAGAAATATCTGGAGGATATCCAGGAATTCAAGCTTGCCCATGAGGATGATTATGTCCCTTTGATGACCGGTCCGGACAGGGCTCCTCTGGCCCGGCTGGCCGGCGAAGCGGAAGATAACTTCCATAAGCTCCTTTATTCCTATATGCTGCTGCAGCGGGACCACTACCTGGCGGATTTCACAGACCTGATCCATATGGTCCTGTATCTGCTGCGGACCGACCCGGAAGTCCTGGGTGCCTGGCAGGACCGCTGTATGTATGTCCTCTGTGATGAATTTCAGGACGTATCCCGTGACCAGCAGGAGCTGCTGACCCTGCTGAGCGGAAAATATCATAATCTTTTTGTGATCGGCGATGATGACCAGAACATCTATGGCTGGCGGGGCTCCAAAGTGGAATATATGATCGGCTTCACCGAACATTTTCCGAAAGCGAAAGATTTCCCTTTATATGAGAATTTCCGCAGTACGCCCGAGATCGTGGCGGTCGCCAATTCCCTGATCGCCTCCAACAAGAACCGGATCCGAAAGGAGATGTTCACCAATAACCCCCACGGGGAGAAACCGGCCTATAACTGCCTGCCTTCCGAAAAGGAAGAAGCCCTATGGATCGCGGACCAGATCCTGGCGGATATCCGTTCCGGACGTAAATGGCAGGATCACGCTGTACTTGTCAGAGCGGCCTCCATGACCAGGGCCCTGGAAGAAGCCTTTGTGGACAGGAAAGTACCCTATAAGATCCTCAGCGGCGCCAGGTTCTACGGCTCGGAGGAAATCCGGACGGTCCTTGCCTATCTGCGGATGATCTACGCTCTGGATGATCTGGATTTTGAAAAGACCATCAATCGTCCCCGCCGGGGCTTCGGAAAAAAGTCCCTTGAGAAGCTCAGGGCCCTGTCCAAAGCAAAAGATATGAAACTGATCGACGGGCTGGGTTCCATGATCCTGGACGGGACTGTCAGGAAAGGACCGCTCCTGGAATATTATCAGGGCATTATGCAGCTGCATGCCACCTTTGAGAAGTTCTCTGCCGCGGAGCTGACCGGTAAAGTACTGGATCTGGGCTACCGTAAAGAACTGCAGACCGATGTGGACCAGCGGAAGCTGGACAATGTATCTGAGCTCGTCGCGGCCATCGACGCCATGGAAAAGGAGAATGAGGAGCCTCTGCGCCTGGAAGACCTCCTGGCGCACTTTGCCCTTTTCTCCGGTCAGGACGACGACCATGACCAGGATACCGTCCGGATCATGACCGTCCATACCGCCAAAGGCCTGGAATTTGATACCGTATTTATCAACGGCCTGGTCGAGGGCCAGTTCCCCAGCAAAAAGCTGACCAATCAGGATGAAATGGAAGAGGAGAGAAGGCTCTTTTACGTGGCTGTGACAAGGGCACGACGTATGCTCTATCTGTCCGGTTATCAGTCCAATTCCATGTATCAGTCCTCCCGGCAGTCCTCCTTCCTGCAGGATATCGACCCGAAGCTGCTGACCATGATCGGCAGCAGTTATATCAGCAGTCCCTATCCCAGCCGGGATATCCTGCCCCGGGCTGAATTCGCGGTGGGAGATACCGTCCGCCACAAGGTATTCGGCCGTGGAAAGATCACCGGTATCAACGAGAAGTCCCTGACTTACGATGTAGATTTCGAAGAGACCGAAGGGATCCGCCGGATCCTGTTCCGGGCAAAAATGACGAAAGAGCCCTGAT
>ONRU01000140.1 GCA_900320325.1 uncultured Lachnospiraceae bacterium | reverse complement strand
GATATATTTGACTCTGCTGTTCTTTTTGACAAAAAAGCTGTGGACACCGTCATGTTCGGAATCCTCGCCGCCGCAGTTGCTGATCCCGCAGCCGGCGATGATGGTAACATCGCAGTCCTCGCCCACGAAGAAATCATTGTAGACCAGCTCTTTGAGTCCTGTCTGGCTGATAATGACAGGAATATGGACACTCTTGTTCTTTGTACCGGGTTTGATGATCACATCAATGCCCTGCTTGTCCTCCTTGGTCACGATGTCGATCTCCGCGGTGGTATTCCGGGCCGCGACCTCTTTCAGCAGATGTTTCTGCATTTCATCCATGTCTTATTCCCCACTTTCCTTTACTGTGCCGCGGCTCCCATGTCCGGGACAGGCTGTATATCCTCTGCCAGATGCTGCATGACCTTGCGGCCCTCGTCATATTCCAGGACCTCGCCGTCCTTGAGATAAATGATCTTGTCGGCTATGTTCAGGATCCTTTCCTGATGGCTGATGATCATGATGGTACCGGAGGTCTGCCGGTACAGCTTTTCAAAGACCTGGATCAGGCTCTGGAAGCTCCACAGGTCAATGCCCGCTTCCGGTTCATCGAACAGGGTCAGGGCTGTCCCCCTGGCTGCCGCCATGGCAATCTCGATCCGCTTCATTTCGCCGCCGGACAGGGTATCGTTCAGCTCTCTTCCGATATATTCTTTGGCATCCAGGCCTACCGCGTTGAGCGTCCTGCAGGCCTGATAGAAGGCCTCTGTCCCTTCTTTACCCTTTTTCCGGCCGGCGGCCAGCTCCAGCAGGTCTCTGACCCGGAGGCCCTTGAACCGGACCGGCTGCTGGAACGCGAAGCTGATGCCCTTTCTGGCCCGCTCCGTGATGGAAAGATCCGTTATATCCTCGCCATCCAGCAGGATACGGCCGGTATCGGGCGTGATAATGCCCATGATGACCTTGAGCAGGGTCGATTTTCCGCTGCCGTTGGGGCCTGTGATGGCAATAAAGTGATCATCCAGAGTCAGATTGATGTCCTTCAGGATCTCCTTGTCATCCGCCGTGAATGAGATGTGTTCCAGTTTCAGCATTTCCCTTTCATTCCTTTCCCGTATTTCTTCCCGGTTTTTTCGTCTTTTCTGCTTGTTTTATCTGTCGGGGCTTACCCTTCGATTATAATCTGTTTTCTCAGGCATCCGCGTCCGGAAGATACTTTCTGCTGCAGACCGCGGTCCTTTCGCCTGCCGGCGCCTTTCCTGTGCCGTAATTGACATCTTACCATGTTTTTATCCGTTCCGTCTGCATTGTTTTGCGAAAAGGACGAAAAATTTGCTTTTCCCCCGGGAAAACAGGGAAATGGGCTGCAGGAAGGCCGGCGGCCCGCTTTCAGGAATGCTGCCCGGCTGCCGGCTTTTTGATACTGCCTGCTAAAAACCTGTCCATCCTTCCCGTCTGATGGTAAAATATCTGTAAACAGGTCTGTCCTTATGCCGGAACACAGACAGATCCGGCAGCAGCCATAAACAGCAGGACTGACAGATCCGTAACCGATCACGAACAGGAACAGGGGAACTGCCATGGGAACCAGAGAATTACTTGAACAGGATAAGGAACGGCTTCTGCAGCGGCTGGAAAGCGCCGGTCAGCCGCAGGAGGCGATCCGGATCATGGAGGATGAAGTCAGCAGGATCCTCTATAAATATAATCAGGACTGTCAGGACGAAAGAGTCAGTGAAGAAGCCCTGTATTCCCTGCAGACGGTGCAGGCCGCCCTGCCGCTGGCGGACAGCGCAGGTCAGGTCTCCGCGTTTTTGCGGACTTCCGCAGGTCCCTGGAAGCAGGCCGGCGCGGGTTCTGCCCTGCCGCTGACAGCCTCCGTTGTAATGGCAGCGGCCGCGGTACTGGTCATGGTCTTTGCCGGAAAAGGTTCTATGCTGACATGCCTGCTCATCGCCCTGCTGCTGACGGCCGGCAGCCTTGGCCTGGCCTTCTATGCCGGCAGGAAGAGCGGGAACGCTCCCGCGCGGCCGGCCGCAGGCGAGCAGTATTATGAAGTAAGCCTGGACAGCAATAAGCTGTATCACAGCCTGCTGTCCATCCTGACGGTCGTGGACCGCAATCTGGGAGAAGTGGAAAATGCCTCCAGGCTCACCATGGCGGATTCCGCCGAGATCCGCCGTGAAGCGGATACCCCCCAGCTCAATCTTCTGGCCGACCTGCTGGAGCAGGCCTACACCCAGCGGGAAGAGGAATGGGCGGAGGAGATTATTTCCGAGATCAGCTTCTACCTGCATCGCAAGGGTATTGATACGCTGGATTACAGCCCGGACCGGAGCAAATGGTTCGATATGATGCCGGCCCAGTCGGACGGCACCCTGCGGCCGGCCCTGGTGGAGGACGGCGTACTGTTGAAGAAAGGCCTTGCGGCAGCTGTCTACAGAAACTGAACAGCGGCCGGCACGGCAGCAGATTTGATGGAAGAGAACCGGTGATATTATGGAACGATTTTTTGGTTTTGACCTGGGCGACGCGGAAAGTGCCGTCTGTGTACTTCCCAAAGAAGGGGCAAAAGAGCCTCAGATGCTGACGATCCGCGAGGCGCAGAGCTTTATCACAGCCTATGCCAGGCTCCTCGACCAGGAGCTGATCATAGGAGAAGGCGCCTGCTACCACCCCGGGGCGACGGAACGCAAGCTTCGCTTCAAGAGCCATTTCCTGACGGACCGGGAAAGCGAAGCGGATATCCGCTGCTTCGCGGCCGGCGTCCTGGGCGAGCTCTATAAGAACGGAGACCTGGTCCAGGGAGAGGACTGCTGTTTCTACGTCGGCTGTCCGGCCGGTTGGGACAAGAACACCCGGGAGCGATACCGGCGGATCTTTGAAAAGGTGGGCTATCCGCCCGCCAGGATCATCTCGGAATCCAGGGCGGCCCTGGTCAGCGCCTGCCAGTCCAAACATCTGCAGATCGGATACGATATCCTGGCTCATCCGGTCCTGGTCGTGGATATTGGCTCCTCTACGACCGATTTCGCCTATGTCAGCAAAGGGCATGAGGTGGAGCTGCGTACGGCCGGCGAAGTCAGCCTGGGCGGCGGCATCATGGATGAGCTGCTGCTGGAGGAAGCCCTGAAGCGGTCTCCCCGGGAGAAAAAGATCCGGGCTATTTTCGACAAGGTCCCGCCCTGGCGCAGCTACTGTGAATTCGCCGCCAGGCGGCTCAAGGAGAAATATTTCTCCGATGAGGAATACTGGAGCAGAAACACCTGTACCCAGAACGTCCGGATCAACTACAGCCTGCCCATACGCCTGCCCCTGCAGATGGACCGGCAGATTGCAGGTGACATTCTGCGCAGGCCCACAGACCGTCTGAACGGCAGATCCTTCGAGCAGGTCTTCCTGCAGAGCCTGGAGGATGTCAAAAAGAACATCGACGGGGATCAGCCGGAGCTCCTCTTCCTGACCGGCGGCGTTTCCAAGATGCCGGCCATCCGGGACTGGTGCCTGCAGGTCTTTCCGGATTCCGTGGTCATTTCCGGGA
>ONRU01000143.1 GCA_900320325.1 uncultured Lachnospiraceae bacterium | reverse complement strand
GTGGAATGCCACAACGGCGGGCAGCCTCTTTACTACTATCTGATCTCTGTGGAGTAAATCCTGTCATGGAGCTGGCAGCACTCCGGGGCGTGGGCCCCGCAAGAATACAAAATCTGAGCGCGGGAATTACCGGATCATCCGGACAACATTTAAAATCAGCATTAAAAAGGAATAAAAATAACCGGAGCGGAAATGCTCCGGTTATTTTTATTTCTTTTTATCTGAACCTGTTCCGCTGCCGCGGTATTCCACGCACAGCATGGTCATATCATCGAACTGAGGCGCTTCTCCCGCAAACGCATCGATCTGACTGCGCAGGGTGGCCAGGAAGATTTTCAGATCCGCCTCGTCAGTATCCTTACCGTTCCGGGCGGCCTGCACGGGCGGCCTGCATGCTCTTTTCCAGAGCCGTCATGGTCCTTTCCATGCCAAAGAGCTCCTGCCTGCTGTTGTTGGCCTCCGGCACGCCGTCCGTATACAGGAAAAGTAAATCGCCTGGATTCAGGTGCCAGACGGCGCTGCGGTAACGGGAACCTTCCATGGCTCCCATGGCCAGGCCATGGGGATCACGCTCCAGGACAAATCCCCTGTCTTTCCTGTAGAAGACCGGATATTCATGACCGGCGCAGGCAGATACCAGGCTGCCGGTGGAGATCGTCAGGATCCCCAGCCAGACAGTTACGAACATGTTATCTTTGTTTCCTTCACACAGTCGGTCGTTGACATCATGCAGGATATCCGCGGGATCCCGATAGAGACCGGAAAGCGTCACATTTTTGATCAGAGTCTTGGAAATGACCATGAACAGGGAGGCAGGAACGCCCTTGCCCGATACATCCGCCATGACCAGGGCAAGATGGTCTTCGTCAATCAGATAGAAATCATAGAAGTCTCCGCCGACTTCCTTGGCAGGATCCATGACTGCGTACAGATCAAATTCCCTGCGGTCCGGGAAGGCCGGGAACTGTGTCGGGAGCATGTTCACCTGAATTTCCGCGGCAACGGACAATTCCGTATCCAGACGCTGTTTTTCGGAGGTGATTTCGACGATCTCGTCCACATAGCCCCGCATTTTTTCCGACATATTGGCGAAGGCCCTGGCCAGGACCTCGATCTCATCACCGGTCAGCAGAATATCGTCCACCTGAAAGCTCATATCATCTCCCTGCATTTCCGATACCCGCAGGGTCATCCGCTTGATGGGACTGACCAGGCGTTTGGAAAAGAGCAGGGACAGGAAAGCCGCGAAAAGCAGCATAAGAACCGCTAAGACCAACGTAGAAAATACGGTCCTGCCTTCATTACTGCGAAGTTCAGAGATGGAATCTTCCATGACCTCATCCGTCTGCTCCGCCAGCAGATAAGCCGTCGCGTTCAGATCCTCCTGGGAAATACTCAGCAGCATGGTCCACCCCAGGGTCTGAATGGGGGCATAGGCAATATAAGTATCCTCTCCGTCAACCTTCAGCAGGGAAAACCCTACATCTCCCTTAAGCGCTTCATTTACCAGGGATACAAGATCCGCGTTGTTCTCCTCCAGCAGGCTTTTGAGTTCGCTTCCTTCCATGCCAAGCTCGCCGTCCGTCCGGGAGGAATAAATAATGATCCCGTTCTCATTGATCAGACAGGTATCTGTGTATTCCCCCAGTTTCGCGCCGGATATGATATCCGCCAGCGCCTCCAGCCGTACAGAACCGCCGCAGACGGCAGCCAGCTCACCATCCACATAGACAGGAACACCCGCCATGACCTCATACGTATCATAATAATTGTCCTTATTGACCGGCGTATAATAGGGCTTTTTATGGACCACGGCTCCCACATACCAGGGACGTTTGTCCGCGTTATAGGGTTTTGGCCTGCCGTCAGGACCTACCTTGCTCTCCGGCGTCCTGTCCACGATAATACTGGCTCCGCCCGGCAGGGATACCATACAGTCCAGAAGCGAATCACTCCCCCTGACGATCTCCAGCATCATGTTCCGCAGGCCGCCAACCCGGAGGATCTGTTCTTTCAGCTGGGCATCTTCCTGATCCGCCCAGTCCGAATAGAGCAGCTGCAGAGTCAGCTTTCCGGCGTCCGCCTCTGAAGGAAGCGGAACCTCCACCGGTGAATAGGCCGAAGGCTCCTCCAGCACCATCTGGACCTGCGCGGCCAGGATCTCAAGATCATGGCGCATGGTCCAGAATTCCCCATCAAAGATCTTTGCCTCAGAAACAACGTACTTCTGGTAATTTTCCGTAGCCATATCCCGCATGGAATCAGACATGGTGTCCATAATGACCATATTCTGGTTCCGGCTGGTTTCCTCCATGAGATTGGCATACCTGCGGACCTGATAGATGCCGATCGCAGTAAACAGCAGAAGCGCTACAGCGATCAGCATGATATTCATCTTAAAAATTTTTCGGCGCAGACTGTTTTTCATAAAGACCTCCCGCCCCTTTTGTTACCTGGCTTCCGGCTGCAGGATAATATCCTTAAGATACAGGGATCCCCAGCCTGCCCAGAAGGGAGTAAATCCCTTGACCCTGTCTCCCAATATGAACAGGTGCTCCGTAGAAAAGAGCGGTACCCACACCGCTTCATCCCTGATCAGGATCTTCTCCAGATCCGCGTATTCCGCGAGACGCTCCTCCTGGTCCTGGATCGTCCGGGCCGCCGCTATGCGGCCGATCACTTCCTCATTGCTGTAATTGCCGGATCTGTCCAGGGTCTTGGCACGGCTTCCGAAAAACGTATAGATAAAATTATCCGGATCGTTGAAATCCGCGCTCCATTCACCGCTGTAGGCCATGAGCCTGCCAGCCTTGCGCAGGTACATGCGGCTGTCATCGTCATAACTGACCACGGAAACATCCAGCCCGATCGCGCTCAGATCATCCGCGATCATTTCCAGCATCCGCAGGGTCCGGATCTCACTTTGGGAATTGGCGGCAAGCTCCAGCCGGACAGCACTGGCACCGGGCACCTCGCTGATGATCCTGGCCGCCTCTTCCGGGTCATACTGCAGCCATCCCTGGTTCTTCTCGGTGTATCCGATCAGACCCCGTGGGAAAATACCATCCAGAAGTCTCCCCTCTCCGTTGTACAGTTCATCCAGGATCCTCTGCCGGTCAATGCCCATCTGAATGGCTTTCCGGACCCGGACATCATCCAGCGGAGGCGCTTCCACGTTCAGCATCAGGTACTGGACTTCGACACGGTTGAAAGCGATCCTCCGGTCCTGCCACTCCGGAGCCTGTGAATACTCCTTCGCGGCTTCCGGGCTTACCCGGCTCAGGTCCAGCAGATCCAGACTGCCTTCCCGGAACATACGGTCTACCAGGGCAGGCGGCAGGACCTGGAATTCCGCCCTGCTGACAGTCAGGACTTCCCGCTCATGACAATGATAATAGGGATTCCTTTCCAGTGTGATCCTGGATTCTTCAAAT
>ONRU01000144.1 GCA_900320325.1 uncultured Lachnospiraceae bacterium | reverse complement strand
CGGTATATTCAGGAAATCGGCTTTGAAACCATCATGAAAACAGAGAAGGCGCTGACCGCGCGGCTGATCGACCGCCTCCGGGAAACGCCCCATGTGACAGTTTACGGACAGGAAGACCCGTCGAAGCACTGCGGCATTGTGACCTTCAATATTGAGGGCTGTCATCCCCATGATGTGGCCTCCGTCCTGGATACCGAAAACATATACATCCGTGCCGGACACCACTGTGCCCAGCCGCTGATGAAATGGATGGGCGTGGGCTCCACGGCAAGGGCCAGCCTGTATTTTTACAACACAGAAGAAGAAGTGGACCGCTTCGCGGACAAGATCAGTCAGGTCAGGGGGTGGCTTGGATATGGAGATTAAATCCTTATATCGTGAAATCGTAAATGAGCATAACCTTTATCCGGGGCATAAATATGACCTGGAAAATCCGACCATGGTCCTGCAGGGGATCAATCCCAGCTGCGGCGATGACATCAACCTGCAGCTCCGGATCGAGAATGATATCATTACCGACGCTTCCTTCAACGGCAGCGGCTGCGCCATCTCCCAGGCCTCCGCGGACATGATGATCGACCTGATCATCGGGAAGAGGAAGGAAGAGGCCCTGCGGCTGGCGGAGACCTTTATGGGCATGATCAAGGGGACTGCCACGGCTGACCAGATCGAGAACCTGGAAGAAGCGGCGGCCCTGCAGGACATCTCCCACATGCCGGCCCGTGTCAAATGCGCGGTCCTCGGCTGGCGCACCATGCGGCAGATGCTGGAAGAGATCAATAAGTGATCCCTATGGTCCCCGGGCGGCACGCCACGCGCCAGCTGCCGGAATAAATTGCTGAGAAAGCTGTATGATTCCCGGGCGGCGCACCATGCGCCAGCTAATGGAAAAGACCGGCGGACGAAATACGCGAAATACGATAGCAGCATATAAAAAAGGCCGGAAAAACCCGTCCTGATGTCCCCATCAGATAGAGTTTTTCCGGCTTTTCATATATAATTTATAGTGACAGCCGCAAATACAACGGGGCACAAGCTCTGCGAATACAATGGGGGTTACAAGTATGTACAATAATGGATTAATCTGGCTCGGAAACACGGATGCCGGCGAACAGGTATGCCTGCTGCCCGGCAAGGCCAACCGCCACGGACTGGTCGCCGGCGCGACCGGTACAGGTAAAACAGTCACCCTGAAGGTCATGGCAGAATCCTTCAGTGACATGGGCGTACCTGTGTTCATGGCAGATGTCAAAGGTGACCTGGCCAGCATCATGAAAGCGGGCACCGATTCGGAAGATATGCAGGAGAGGATCCGCCGCTTCGGCCTGGCGGAGGCCGGTTTCAATTATCAGGGCTATCCTGTGAACATCTGGGACATCTATGGCAGAAACGGTATCCAGCTCCGTACCACTATCTCCGAAATGGGACCCATGCTCCTTTCCAGGATCCTCAATCTTAACGCCCTGCAGACAGACCTTATGTCTGTTGTTTTTAAGATCGCGGATGACAACAACCTGCTGCTGATCGATACCAAGGACCTCAAGTCCATGCTCAACTATGTCCAGGAGAACGCCAGAGAGTTCGCCGCCGATTACGGCAGGATCAGCGCGGCTTCTATCGGGGCAATTACCCGTGCCCTGGTGGCGCTGGAAACAGAAGGGGCGGATGTATTCTTCGGAGAGACGGCCCTCAATATCAGTGACTGGATGACCCAGGGAATGGGCGGCAAGGGAATGATCAACATTCTGGACAGCGAAAGCCTGATCAATAACGGAAGGCTTTACTCCACCTTCCTGCTCTGGCTCCTTTCAGAGCTTTTTGAGATCATGCCCGAGGTCGGTGACCTTTCCAGGCCCAAGATGGTATTCTTCTTTGACGAAGCCCACCTTCTCTTCAGGGATGTCTCCAGGCCCCTGCTGGATAAGATCGAGCAGGTCGTCCGCCTGATCCGTTCCAAAGGCGTAGGCGTTTACTTCTGCACACAGAATCCCAGAGACATCCCGGACAGCGTCCTTGCCCAGCTTGGAAATAAGGTCCAGCATGGCCTGCGCGCTTACACACCCGCGGACCAGAAGGCCGTGAAGGCCGCGGCCCAGTCCTTCCGCGAAAATCCTGCTTTCGATACCTACGAGACTATCCTTGCGCTGGGAACCGGCGAAGCGGTCGTATCCGTGCTGGATGAAAGCGGTATTCCTACTATGGCTCAGAAAGTCAGCATCCTGCCTCCGCAGAGCCGCTTCGGCGCTATTTCCGAAGAAGAGCGCGGCATGGCCATCAGGGAAAGCATCCTCTATACCAAGTACGCGGAAGCGGTAGATCCCGATTCCGCCTACGAATTCCTGCTGCGGATGGGTATGGAACAGGAGGAAGCAAGGCAGAGAGAGATGGAGGAAAAGGAGGCTGCTAAACAGGCAGAGCTGGAGGCCAGAGAAGCAGCCAAACAGGCGGAAAGAGAAGAAAGAGAAGCAGCCAAACAGGCGGAAAGAGAAGAGAGAGAAGCCACCAGGCAGGCGGAAAAAGAAGCCAAAGAAAAAGCCCGTGAAGAAGCCAAAGCGGCCAACGCGAAAAAACGCGCGGCCAAGTCCGTAGGCAACACCGTCGCGGGTACAGTCGGCCGTGAGGTCGGCAAGACCGTCGGCAAACAGTTCGGCTCCTTCGGAAAGACCCTGGGCGGAAACATAGGCGCTTCTCTGGGCAGAGGAATCATCGGAACCCTGTTCCGCAACTGAACAAAGCAGGTATACGAGTTCTCCGCTCACAGGTTTTGAATCATCGGAACCCTGTTCCGCAACTGATCAAAGCCCCTGCATTAACGATAGATCGGGAATCAAATCACCTGATCTGTATCATGTGAACCATAAAAAAAGCCATGCGCATCACTGCCGCATGGCTTTTTTGTCAGATTATCGAAACGGCGCGTAAAACCCCGGCCGACCATAGTCGTCCGCGGGATACAAGCGCCTCATAGCCGCGTCAGCGGCGTCTTTTCTTACTGTACC
>ONRU01000145.1 GCA_900320325.1 uncultured Lachnospiraceae bacterium | reverse complement strand
GAAGGTCTTGATGGCATTGGGCACGCCGGATTTCAGGGTATCATAGGTATCGACCAGCAGGATGCAGGCGGTCGGATACATATCCGCGTAGGTCTTGAACGCTGTCAGCTCATCCTCAAAGCTCATGATCCAGCTGTGGGCGTGGGTGCCCTTGACCGGTACATTGAAGAGCTCGCCGCAAAGGACGTTGGAAGTACCGACACAGCCGGCAATGACTGCTGCCCTGGCGCCATAGGTGCCGGCATCGGGACCCTGGGCACGGCGCAGGCCGAATTCCATGATGCCGTCTCCCTGTGCCGCGTAGCAGATCCTGGCGGCCTTGGTCGCGATCAGGCTCTGATGGTTAATGATATTGAGGATAGCGGTCTCGACCAGCTGCGCCTCCATGATGGGAGCAATAACTTTCACCATGGGTTCCCTGGGGAACATGAGGGCACCTTCCGGAATAGCGTAAATGGTACCGGTAAAGTGGAAATTGGCCAGGTAGTTCAGGAAATCCTCATCGAAGATTCCGATGCTGCGCAGATATTCGATATCTCCGTCACTGAAGTGGAGCTCCTTGACGTAATTGACCAGCTGCTCGATGCCGCACATGATCGAATAACCGCCGCCAAAAGGATTGGTACGGAAGAAAGCGTCAAAGATAACGTTCTTGTTCTCGTCCTTGTGCTTGAAATATCCCTGCATCATTGTTAATTCATAAAGGTCTGTCAGCAGGGTCAGATTCTGTCTGTCCATAAAAATTCCTCATTTCCGCCGGATTCCGGCTAATCTGGTAAAGCCCATGTGTCAAGACACATATTATCTCTGCTATCATACTACTTTTCGCATCTGTGCGCAAGGAAAGCGTCCAACGTACGCCCTTATTTCCTTTTGTAACCGGTCCACATGGTCATCAGGAAACATGCGACGGTTGCCCAGGCAAAAAACTTGTGGCTCTTCATATAACTGCTCCTTTTCTTTTCTGTTTTCCGGGCAGCGGCACGCTCTGCCGCTTTTTTCTCCGATTCCTTCATGACCTGGACTTTATCCCCGCTGTGTATATAACGCAGCCGGTCACCCATAAGCTTTTTCATGGCTTCGTAAGGCTCCTGGCCGGTACAGTGGCCTGTGAAGAATATCGTATCTGTCTGATTCAGCGCCAGGGCTGTATCAATGATCATCTGCAGGTCACTGCCGCTGTAGCCATGCCGCTTCATCATATGGAAACCGCTGAACACAACATCCGGATTACCTCCGTACAGAGTCCGGTAGCGGTCCAGTATGTTGAGAATCCCGTGATGGGCGCATCCGGACAGCAGGACCGACCGTCCGCCTTCTCGGATCACCAGGCACTGTTCATGCCGGAAATCATCCTGCACGAGGCCTGCTTCCGTTTCCACTTTCAGCCGGTCATTCGCCGAAGGAATGGGATGCTCCATGCCGATGCCGGAAAAGAGGGACAGCTCCTCATCGATCCTGTAAATGCCGGGTTCCTTTTCTTCCTCACTGCCTCCGGAACTGCCTTCAGGATTGCCTTCAGGATTGCCTTCAGGATTGCCTTCAGGATTGTCTTTAGGATTCCCTTCTGGACCGCTTTCTGAATTATCTTCGATGACGACCAGGCTGGGAAGATCGCGGATTCCTTCGGCCAGTCCTATATAATGGGGCTTTCCGGAACTGTCAATAGAATAATAGGGCCCGAACGCGGAAGCCCGGATGTAGATCTTTGCCCCGGGATTGATCCTGGCGAAATGCAGAAGACCCCCTCCATGATCATAATGTCCATGGCTGATCACCACCGTATCCACCAGGGTCAGATCGATCCCCAACTGCTCCGCGTTGCGGGCGAACAGGTCCGTCTGTCCCGTATCCATGAGCAGGCGGTGATGCTCCGTTTCAATATAGAAGCACAGGCCGTGCTCATAGCCGCAGCCTTCCGCGCCCGGGGTATTTTCCGTCAGATTGATAACACGCATTTTCTCTTCTCCTGTAATACTGGTCTGCCATTTTTCCGACAGGTTTCAAGCTTATAAAGTAATTCATAGTTTTCCCAGGAGTTTTTACTCTTTCCTTATTGAAAAGTGTACCACAGATTCCGGCGCCCCGCGACATTTTCACACCCCCCTGGAGCTGCCTGCTCACGGCAGACGCCGGACACTGAATTCCGGTTTTGTCTGCCGCGGAAATCGGGAGGCTGGCAGACATTGTACACTAATTTCCGGTTTTGTCTGCCGCGGCACGCTGGACCCAGCAGACAGATTTAGTATTTCCTGCTTTTTGTCTGCCGCGACTGCTTGGATCCGGCAGACAGATTTAGTATTTCCTGCATTTTGTCTGCCGCGACTGCTTGGACACGGCAGACTGATTTAGTATTTCCTGCTTTTTGTCTGCCGCGGCATGCTGTACACGGCAGACAGATTCAATTATTTCTCTGTTTTGTCTGCCGCGGCATGCTGTACACGGCAGACAGATTTAGTATTTCCTGCTTTTTGTCTGCCGCGGCATGCTGGACACGGCAGACAGATTCAATTATTTCTCTGTTTTGTCTGCCAGGGCATGCTGGACACGGCAGACAGATTCAATTATTTCTCTGTTTTGTCTGCCGCGGCATGCTGGACACGGCAGACAGATTCAATTAATTCTCTGTTTTGTCTGCCGCGGCACGCTGAACACGGCAGACTTATTTAGTATTTCCTGCTTTTTGTCTGCCAGGGCATGCTGAACACGGCAGACAGATTCAATAATTTCTCTGTTTTGTCTGCCGTCCACATATAAAACCCCCGGGGCTTCTGCCTCCGGGGGTCTTACAGGCTCGCGGCCTGCGGTTCGCTGTCGTAAGAAAGCTGAAATCTATCGTTACTGTGCTTCGCTATGCTGTCATTCCAGTTGTGAGTCGTCTTCCTGCAATGCACTTTTCTCGTAATGCTCTAATACGATGTGTTCAAGTATGCTCCTTGT
>ONRU01000146.1 GCA_900320325.1 uncultured Lachnospiraceae bacterium | reverse complement strand
CATGCCTTCCGGCACATCGGGGCAGGTGTAGTAATGCAGGTTCAGGTCCTCATTGACGATGTCCATGATGGGGGTAGGCCAGATGGTCATGTTCTCAAAAAGGGGCTCGCAGTCCGCGTCCATGATGGCTTCGTAGGAGCAGAGGTCGCCGACCATGAATTCCTCCATGACATAGGGAATCTCAGGCAGGGCTTTGTAGAAAGCATTGAGGTCCTCCTCATTTTTCAGCTTCCATGTATCCGCGGCGCCGACGCCGATGGCGGGCTTGACGATAACAGGATAGCCGACCTTGTCAATAAAGGCAAGGGCTGCTTCCCGGGTGGTGACTTTGCTCTGTCTGGCTGTGGGAATCTTTCCATCCTGATACATCTTTTTCATCAGGGATTTGTCCTTGATGAAGCCGATGCGGTCGGTCTGCATGCCGGTCGTGACATTGAAGTCAGTACGCAGGCGGGCGTCCTGCTCCAGCCAGTACTCATTCAGGGATTCAATCCAGTCGATCTTGCCGTATTTGAAGGAGAAGAAAGCGACAGCCCGGAATACCTGGTCATAATCCTCCAGGGAAGAGACCTTGTAATACTCGGTCAGCGCGCCCTTGAGACCGTCCTCAAGGTCATCATAAGGCGCGTCGCCGATGCCCAGGACATTGGCGCCGTTGCGGCGCAGCCTGTCGCAAAAGTTCCAGTAGGTATGGGGAAAATTGGGGGAGATAAAAACAAAATTCATATTTGCCTCCGTTTGTTATCGGTCTGCGCGAAGAAAGTACCTGCCGGTCACTTGACCAGGATAGACAGGAAATAGCGCATCTGCTTGAACCACCAGGGCCAGTCGTGATTGACGTCATAGCCCCAGAAATCACACCATGCCTGAATGCCTTTTTCCTCAAAGACATACTGCAGGTACTTCAGAGACCGGATCCCGTCCTCTTCCCAGGCACCCTGGCCGACGCAGATGATGATATCCTTCTGATTGTACAGTTTGATATAAGGATGATCCGCGGGCATGCCCGGCAGATAACGCTCGGGAGAGTTCATGTACAGGGTGGGGTCCATGTAGCCGTCGAAGAAAACGTCGGTATCGTATACGCCGGAAAGGGCTACAACACCTGAAAACAGGTCCGGTCTGCGCAGGAACATGTTGAGGGCATGATTGGCGCCCATGCTCAGTCCTGTGGTCATGGGGAGCCAGCCGCCGGTCCTGCTCAGGATGAAGGGAACTGCCTCGTCTGTTATATAATGAAAATACTGCTCCTGGCGGGCGGAACGCTGGCCGGGATCCCAGCCCCTGGGGGACCAGCTCTCGCTGTCTACGGTATCAACGACAAAGATCCTGATTTTACCGGATTCCAGATAGTCGCTGAGCTGATCGATCATGCCGAAATCCTCATAATTGCGGCACATGGAATCCTGGGTCGGGAAAGCCAGAAAAGGCAGGCCGTCATGTCCGTAGATCATCATATGCATGTCGCGTCCCAGGCTCTGGCTGTAATGGGTTACTGCTTCTGTATACATGAATCAATGCTCCTTCTGTAAGTTGACAGCGGCAGGCGGTTTCCGGTCAGGAAAGGGATCCCGCGCTGTCATTAACCCTTATTATAGCATGCAGCGGCAGTTTGTGTCTGTGAAAAACAGCCGCATATTGCAAACATCCGGCCACGATATGCTATAATACGATATCCTGTTTCCCCGGTTCCGACACAGACTGCTTCCCGGACGCCTTCCGGGAAAATCACAGACCGGCGGAAATATATCGCGGGGAAACAGACCATGAAAAATCTCTGAGGAAAAAAGCATCTGATGAGGGAGCATATATGAAATCCTTTCCCCCGGGGACGGGATTCATGTCAGAAGGGAGAGAGATCCGTCAGATATGAGCAAGCTGATATTTTTTGATATAGACGGGACCCTGGCCATGCCGGGCACCAGCCCTTCCGAAGAAACGGCAGGGGCGATCCGGGCTGCCAGAGCGGCCGGCCACCGGGCGTTCATCTGTACCGGCCGCGGTGTGGAGCTGGTCGGGGATGACATCAGCAGCATCGGGTTCGACGGCGGGATCTATCACGCGGGCGGCCAGGCCATACTGGATGGAAAACTCGTCTATGAGAACGCGTCCGATCCGGCCATGGTAGACGAACTTCTGCCGGTCATTACAAAATACGCCTCCTTTTACACGATCGAGACCGAAGCCGGAGATTTTAATTCGGAATTTGATCCGGAGATCCTGTCCCGGATCAATCTGGACCATGCCAACACGGAACTGCAGCGGATGATCCATCTGGTCCTGACCCAGAAGCATTTTCCGGCGTCGGCTTATCGGGGAGAAAAAGTCTATAAGATCTTTTTCTTCCTGGAGCATATGGAGGATTATCTGGCGATCGAAAAGCAGATCGGTCCGGATTATCTGGCCGTGTCCTTTCAGAACATGACCTCCGATATGCCCATTTTCGGCGCGGAGATCTGCAGAAAGGACGTCAATAAGGGCAGCGCCATTGAAGGGGTCTGCCGTTATCTGGGAGCAGATATCGCGGACACGATCGCCTTCGGCGACAGTATGAATGATATGGCCATGATCCGCACCGCGGGTCTGTCCGTAGCCATGGGCAATTCCGAGCAGCGCATCAAGGACGCGGCTGACATCGTATGCGAGTCCTGCGCCGACAACGGGATTGCAAAGGAACTGGAGCGCCTGGGACTGACCAGGCCCTGATTCCTGCATCGTACAAGCCTGGTTTAAAAAAAGCCATTTCGCGGCAATCCGCGAAATGGCTTTTTTTATGATTTGCTTTATTGCTGATCTGCTGCTGCGCGTATCAGCCCTCTTCAGGCGCCTCATCCACATCCATCTTGGCGCGGACGATCTTCTTTGTGGCGTTCTTGACGAAGGGATATTTACGCACTGTCAGGGCGGTGATGGC
>ONRU01000149.1 GCA_900320325.1 uncultured Lachnospiraceae bacterium | reverse complement strand
TTCTTCCCTGCAGAAAGGAGATACGGACAGCGAACGGATCCTCCTGTATATTCTGGATCTGGTCAATACGGAAACAGCCAGGAGAGGCAGACCACTGACTTGAGCTTCGTATGATCGACCTCAACCCCCTGACCGATCTGTGGGTAGAGGAAAAGGATCTCCTCTTTGCCCACCTGCTGATGGTCTGGCTGGCCTCCATTCCCAGGATCCCCCTGAATGAAAGGACCCAGATCCTGGCCGCCCAGAATTTCAAGAGTGCCGCCCGTTATGATCTGAAAACGGTCCGGACCATTCTGCCGGACGGACGTTCCCTGCCCACGGCCGAAGCTGCCCTGGAGGTCCTCGCCGCCATGGAAGATTTCTACCGGGAGGAAAACGGGGAAATCCGGGAGATACTGCGCTTCCAGAAGGACAAGTTCCTGAACGCAGAAAACCGTTATGCCTGGAAAGTGCGCCGCCTCTATTCTGAAACTTTCGCGGCCAAAGGACTGGAACTGGCAAAAGAGCGCCAGACCCGGATCCTGCAGGGAGACGTAATGCCCTGAGGCAGTACCCGCTATACAGATTCTTTTCCCTCCGCGCGTAGGAAAAACGCCCTGAAGCAGGCCGTGTGACCGCTTCAGGGCGTTTTCTGTCATGCAATGATTACGCTGCGGGAGAACCATGCGGATCCGTCTCAGTTGATCCAGCAGTCTCCTGTATACGCGTTGACATAAACTGTTGTGACAACATTGCTGCTGTCCGCATAGATGAATTTTACAACATAATAGGGTTCATCCTCTGTCGGATAGCTCTCGATATAGGTATCGTAGACACCGTCAACAGGATACATGCCTGTATAATTCTCCGCGCGGATCAGAGCGCTTTCATAGCCGATATATTCGGGTTCGGAAGCTTCTTCTTTTTCCTCTTCGGCTTTCTTTGCCTCTTCCGCCGCTTTGGCTTCTTCCTCGGCCTTCTTTGCCTCTTCGGCCGCTTTGGCTTCTTCCTCGGCCTTCTTTGCCTCTTCGGCTGCTTTGGCCTCTTCCTCGGCCTTCTTCGCCTCTTCCTCGGCCTTCATGGCTTCTTCCGCCGCTGCCTCTGTTGCCGCCTGTACAGCTTCCTCTGCAGCCGCTTCCGCAGGCTCTTCAGTCGCGAACTGGGCCGCTTCTTCCGTCGTCGCGGCTGCCGCTGCTTCCGTACCTTCGGGATATCCTACTTTGTCATGATAGGCCTTGTATCCGCCGTTCGCGGCAAGTACATAAATCAGTGATACGCCTACAGCCGCTGCGCCAAGGATGATCGGTTTTGTCAGGTTCGTCATGTCTGTATGCCCCCTATTTCTCTGCTGGCAGCCTTTACTGCCTCTTTTGTACTCAGACCGCCCCAAAGCGGCCGCCGATATTATTGTAGCACGTGGCTTCTGACTCTTCCACAGAAAACCATCCGCCGGCCGGTACTTAATTTAGGACACATGCCTATTTACACAGACGTCTTTTTCATGTTAGATTTAAAAATACTGTAATTGTGGATCCAGATCCGTCTGTAAAAGCAGGGCAGCGGTCATGAGACCTCAGCGCTCAGTGAGGCAGAAGCAGCATGCAATATCAGAAATACCCGGAAAATCAAATACAGAAATCCTTCCAGCAGGGCCGCCTGCTTTTTTACGGCAGCCGGGTCAATACCCTGCCTTACCGGATCTTTGCCCTTTATAAGGTCCTGCGGGCCACGTATGGGGACATAGGCGCTCTGCTGCCGGAGTATACCCACGGAAACGCGCAATATAACGAGGAGGACCGCTGTTACCTGATCCGCGAAGAGAACGGAGCGGACCGGATCCTGACCCGTTCCGATACGGTATGGTGGATCAGCCGGGTAACGGAATCCGCGGACGGACGCAGATTTTATATCCTGGGCATGAGCCGGGATCCGGAAGACGCGGATCTCCTGCATTCTCCCTGTCAGCTGGCCCTGCCCGCCGACAACGTGCTCAATCACGCCTACAGGATCCTGGAAAAGTTCCGCCGGACCAATCCGCATAAGTTCGTCCTGCCCTCGGCCCGGACCAATGACAGCCGCCCGGATCCCCTGCAGGATCTGGTCTGGCTCCCGGCCTGTCCCTCCTGTCCGGAATTCAGGTCCTGCGATCATATCCTGTGCGTTTCACCGGAGCATTTTCAGTCGCTGCCGCAGGAACAGCAGGACCGCCTGACGCGCCGGACCGGTATCCTCTCGGCCGCTGCCGGCAGGACCGGCCCCGTTGCTGTCGTTGACCTGGAAATGCAGGATGACTACCCCATGCAGTTCGCGGGACTGCTCCTGACCTGGAACGGCAGCAGATACATAAAAAGCGAAGAGATCCATATGTATATCCGCCTGCCGGATTCTGTCCGTATCTCCCCCTATGTCAGCAAGCTGACCGGGATCAACAGAGATTTCCTGGAGAAAAAGGGAATCCCGGAAACGGAGGCTGCCGCGAAGATCGACGCTTTCCTGTCCAAAGCCAGCGTCATCTGCGGCCAGACACCGGGCAAGGATTTTGAGCTGATGCATCTGATCTATGAGCGGTCGGGCCTGGAAAAACCGGCCTGCCTGCAGTCAGGCAGTTTCATCGACGTAGCGATCCTGATCCAGAGCCTGTATGACAATCCCCAGCTCCTTTCATTGGAAAAGGAAGCTGATCTGATGCGGGTCGGCACACAGAAAGGCCGCTTCCATAACGCGGTGACCGATACAGATGTCACTGCGACCTGACCATTACCCAGAAGACCCGGAGCCCCCTGATGCTGGAGCGTCTGCCGGGCAATACGACACCTTCCAGACAAAAAAGAATGGCAGCCGCCCAGGCCGCCAGACCTGCCCGGCCCGTCAGGGAAAAGCAGGTCCCGGCGCGCCAGAATCCCAGGGGCAGCCGCCAGTATACACGCAGGCGCCAGGGCTGAATCTGTTTCAGCCTCCCGGCGCCTCTTTTTTAATCCCAAATTTCTGCCAGCTCATAGATCAGCCGTTCTGTCTTCTCCCAGCCCAGACAGGGATCCGTAATGGATTTTCCGTAGCAGTGTTCATGCAGGCCCTGGCTGCCGTCCTCCAGATAGCTTTCGATCATCAGGCCTTTGACGATCCTGTGGATATCTTCGGAATGACGGCGGCTGTGGAGTACATCCTTGCTGATCCGGATCTGTTCCAGGAACTGTTTTCCGGAGTTGGAATGGTTGGTATCCACAATAATGGCGGGATTGACCAGGTTCCTCTCCGCGTACAGTTCCTGGACCGCGTGCAGTTCCTCATAGTGATAGTTCGGAATGTTGCGGCCGTATTTGTCCACATACCCCCGCATGATCACGTGGGCCAGAGGATTACCGGGCGTTTTGACCTCCCAGCCTCTATAGAGGAAGGTATGGCCGGACTGGGCCGCCACCAGGGAATTCATCATGACGGTCAGGTCTCCCCCTGTAGGGTTCTTCATGCCGACCGGAATGCCCAGCCCGCTGGATACCAGCCTGTGCTGCTGGTTCTCTACAGAACGGGCGCCTACAGCTACATAGGCCAGCAGATCCGACAGATACCTGTGGTTCTCCGGATACAGCATTTCATCGGCGCAGGTAAAGCCGGTCTCCTGTACGGCCCTGGTATGCAGCTGGCGGATCGCGATAATACCTGCCAGCATGTCTTCCTTTTTATCCGGATCGGGCTGATGCAGCATGCCTTTATAGCCGGTCCCGACGGTCCTGGGTTTATTGGTATAGATCCTGGGAACGATAAAGATCTTATCCGCCACCTTGTCCTGCACTTTACGCAGCCTGGAAATATACTCAATGACAGGGTCTTCATGGTCTGCCGAACAGGGACCGATGATCAGGAGCATCCTGTCGTCCTGTCCCGTCATGATCCGGACCAGCGTCTCGTCCCGCTCTTCTTTTATTTCCGCGATCTTCGCGCTGACCGGATACTCCTCCTTCAGTTCTTTGGGCGTCGGGAGTTTCCTGAAAAAGCGCATATCCATTTCCATCATATCTCTATACCTCCGGGCAGTTCATCTTCCGCGTCTGCGAATCATCCGCCATTTCTTTACTGCTTTAAAGCGTTATAGTGCTGTCACTTATGTGATTCTATCACTATTTTTCGTATATGGCAAGGCCAGGATGGATTTTACAGACTGGCCCGACTGCTGAAAAAAACATCCACCTGAAACAGCGGGTGCCTTATCCTGAATAATTCACCGATTCTTCGGTGATTGCGGAAAAACCGCGCTGTTGCTACGTTTTCAACCACATATTGTTTCACCTTTCGAGTGTAGATATTG
>ONRU01000178.1 GCA_900320325.1 uncultured Lachnospiraceae bacterium | reverse complement strand
GATCGAGGCTATTCCCCTCGGTTCCGACAGCATTGTCCTGATCGTCACCAAAGTCGACAATCCGGATGAGCTGGACACCCGCTTTTCAAATTTTGCCCCTTCCGTGCAGAAGGACGCCCTGCCCGCGCAGGAGCCGCCTTCTCCCCTGGCCCAGCTTCTGAATTCACTCAAGGAGAGCAGCAACGGAGCGCCAGGACCGGCCGGGGCCTCAGGAGCGAAGACTCCGGACGAGACTATGAAAGAGCGCAGAGAGGCGCTTCTGACATCAAGAGTGTATTCTTTCGAGACCATGGCAGACGTGATCCGCGCAGCCAAGGTTCTTTCGTCTGCTTACAGCGGACGCAGTTCGCTTTACCGCGACGAGAAGACCGGAACTCTGTATCTGCTTCTGAGAATGAGCGGTCTTGAAGAGGTCGGCGCTATGCAGAGCACACTGGCCGCCCTCTCCGAGTACGGGCACCTTGAAAAGGCGAGCCCGGCCCGCCAGCAGTATCTGGTCACCCACTGCACTCCCATTTGCAGTGCAAATGCTCTCGAGACGCTCAGCGGACTGTGACCGTTTCATTCCCGACATCGTTATCTGACAGGGACAGGTGCTCCGGCATCTGTCCTTTTCTCTTCACATTTCCCAGGCTCGGCGCCTGTCCTTTCGATTCACATTTCCCAGGCCCGGCGCCTGTTCGAAACCGCCGAAAAACCCGTAAACATCGCCTTAATTTATTAAATCCATTTAGACACTTATTAATTCTTTTGTGACATCGTCTTCACAACTACTGTGAAACTTCCACAATAGTTAGGCACTACTAACCGCGTTTTTCGTTATTATTACTGTACCGCTGCAATATTTACAGGAGGAAAACAAATGGCAAGAAAGTTTCTCACCATGGATGGTAACGAGGCTGCTGCACACGCCGCGTATGCGTATACAGAGGTCGCTACCATCTATCCCATCACCCCTTCATCCGTAATGCCTGAGCATGTTGATGAGTGGGCTACAGCAGGACGCAAGAACATTTTCGGTCAGCCCGTTCAGGTTACCGAGATGCAGTCCGAGGCTGGTGCTGCAGGTGCTGTGCACGGCGCGGTCGCTGCCGGTGCGATGACATCCACCTTTACAGCTTCCCAGGGTCTTCTTCTGATGATCCCCAACCTTTACAAGATTGCCGGCGAAGGCCTTCCGGCAGTCATCAACGTAGCAGCTCGCTGCGTATGTACACACGCTCTGAACATCTTCGGCGATCACTCCGACGTATACGCCGCAAGACAGACCGGCTGCGCTATGCTCTGTGAGTCCAGCGTACAGGAAGTCATGGATCTGACTCCCGTCGCTTACTGCGCAGCAGTTAAGGGCAAACTCCCCTTCATCAACTTCTTCGACGGATTCCGTACTTCCCACGAGATCCAGAAGATCCAGATCTGGGATTATGACGATCTCGACGAGCTGATCGACCACGAGGCGATCGCAGAGTTCCGTGCTAACTGCCTGAACCCTACACATCCCTGCCAGATGGGATGCGCGCAGAACCCCGACCTGTTCTTCCAGACCCGTGAGGCCTGCAACCCCGCTTACAACGCAATGCCCGCAGTAGTCCAGGAGTACATGGACAAGGTCAATGCGAAGCTCGGCACAGATTACAAGCTGTTCAACTACTATGGCGCAGAAGACGCTGAGAAGGTCATCATCGCAATGGGCTCCGTCAACGAGACTATTGAAGAGACTGTTGATCACCTCAACGCTGCAGGCCAGAAGGTTGGCGTTATCAAGGTTCGTCTGTACAGACCTTTCTGCACAGAGGCTTTCCTTGCAGCTATCCCGAAGACTGTCAAGCAGATCTCTGTTCTTGACAGAACAAAAGAGCCCGGTTCCATCGGCGAGCCTCTGGCACTGGATGTCAAGGCAGCAATCGCTGGCACAGAGTTCAAGGATGTTCCCGTATTCTCCGGCCGTTACGGCCTTGGTTCCAAGGATACGACTCCTGCTCAGATCATTGCTGTTTACAACAACACAGAGAAGAAAGAGTTCACCATCGGCATCACTGATGATGTAACCAACCTTTCCCTGGATCCCGGCAAAGAGATCGTTACAACTCCCGAGGGAACAATCTGCTGCAAGTTCTGGGGTCTTGGTGCTGACGGTACCGTCGGTGCTAACAAGAACTCCATCAAGATCATC
>ONRU01000150.1 GCA_900320325.1 uncultured Lachnospiraceae bacterium | reverse complement strand
ATAATCGTTGTCCTTATTAACTCGGGATTTTCCGGAATGCGTCAGAATCGTCAGGCGCCCTGGCCGCCGGCGTTTCAGCCGGTACATCAATTACACCGGACGGCGCATCTCCGACGGCCAGGTGTTCGACACCACCGTGGCGGACACCGCCAAGTTCTACAACATCTACAGCCCGTCCAAGACCTACGCGCCCGTCATGATCAACTGGGCCGAAGAAGCCAAGAGCATCAAGCTCAGCGGCAACAGCGTGGTGAACGGCTTCGCCTACGGTCTCAAGGCCATGCACGCCGGCGAGAAGGCCTCCTTCGTCTTCGGCTACGACCTCGGTTACGGCACGTCCGGGTCCGGAAGCCTGATCCCGGATCTGACGGACCTTTTCCAGATGGGTCCGGATCCATTCTTCCTTACCGCTGACAAAGCGCGCGATCTCCGCGTCACGCATGGAAAGGGGGGCCCTTACCAGGATCCGGCCCTGTCTGCTGATCTCCAGCGATATGCTCTTTCTTCTGCTCCTGATCACTTCATACGGGCCCCGCCTGCTGCCTGCAGCCTTTTCTCCAGCTGCCGCAGCTGTTCCCGGAGCCTGACGACCGCTTCCTCTGCCCGGTCTTCTTCATTTTTTATATCCCCCGCAGACATATCTTCCGGTCTGTCACCTGCACGTTCCATAAAAGCCAGCATGATCCCGCGGCAGAACAGGGCCGCTTCCCTGTGGCGGTAACGCGCGCCGGCCGCCCCTGCGGCCGCATCTAACATCTCCACCGCCTGCCTTCTTCCTTTTTCATCTGAAAAGCCGCAGTCTCCCGCCAGGGAAAAGAGATTGCCCCACAGGGCTTCCTGACCGCTTTCCGTACAGAAGGCCGCAATCTCATCGAACAGACCTTTCTCCGCTGTAAAGCCTGCCTGCCTTCCCGCTTCCTCTATTGTCTCTGTCAGTTCTTCCGGTCTGACCAGATCCGGCAGCCGCATGGATAAGGCTTCTGTCCGCATCCCGCGGGGCAGGTCGATTCCTGTCACGGCACTGTTCTGATCCAGAAAGCGGAAGAAGACCAGCAATACGGCCGCGCCGGCAGGATCTGAAATATCCGCTCCTTTTTCCGCGTATTCCAGCAGGTATTTCACCATCTGACCGGCCCTGACCGTATTCCTGTCCGCCTGCCGCGATGCCTTTTCTTCTATGATCGTATAAGACGCCAGCTCTTTGCGGAAAGCCTGCTGGGTCTCCAGCAGCTCCTGTGTCAGTTTCTCCTTTTCAAGGGAAAGACGGACCGCCTCCCTGCAGCACTCCTGCCGGTCCATTTCCATTTCTTCCGGTCTGATGATCATGATTCCATCCTTCCTGTTCCGCTCCCGCTGTCCGCGGAAGTCCGCTCTTTACTTATCCCCGGCATCCGGGGCGGGCGGTTCACGCCTCCTTATAATCTGGCCTTGCCTGTTTCCAGCCGCAGCAGTCCGCGTAAGTCCTCCCGCTGCCGCAGGGGCATGGATCCCGCGGATAAACGATTTTCTCCTCTGCGGCTTCTTCACCTGCCGTACTGTTCCCGTTCCTGATCAGCCGGACCCTGTCCGCTGTCATTTCCAGATCCACCCGCAGGCCCGCACTGAGCAGGAGCTCCCTGGTCATCCGCAGCTTCAGGGCCGCCTCCGTACATCCCGGCATCACAAATGTCGCGATGAACATGGCGTCATTGTTTTCGCGGATCCGCAGCTCCATCGGGGTAAACCCCCTGTGTATGCGCATACGGGTATGGTCATTGGCCCCACGCAGCAGCTTTGCAAGCGCCAGCAGTTCCTTCCCGCTCCGCAGGAACAGGACCTCGCCGGCCAGCCACAGATAGGTACGGCTGTAATCTTCCCCTGAGGCCAGCTTTTCCCAGGTATCCCGGACCAGGTCATCGACCGCTTCCCGGGAAGGGATATACTTTTCCCGGATCCACCGGGCCAGCTTCTGCCAGCCGTCCCTGTATTCTATATATCCTTTTTTCCAGAGTTCTTCTACTTCCTCATAGGCAGGAAGGTAGTATTCCTTACCCGCCTGTTCCTGCAGCAGGGCCCTGCATTTATCCACATCATGAAATTCCGCGCTGATGATATAGCTGCCGGCAATATGGCAGCTGCGCAGATCCTCAGGGATCTGCTGCAGCAGACACAGGAACCTTTCCCGGGTCATTTTCAGGAGCGGATGGGTCAGATAGATCTCATAGAGCCGGTCTGCAGGTACTCAGTTCCCTGTAGGCCGCGGCCACATCATCGGGCACACAGATCCGTCCGCTGTCATCCCGGACGACATAGGCCAGGTCTTCCAGCCTGTACAGGTCCGTCTCCTCTTCCTCCCGGGGCAGGCAGGGTTCTTCCAGGGCCTTTTCAAAGATCCGGATCTGCTCATCCGTCAAAATACCCATTCTCCTGCGCATGACAGAGGGCTCCAGAAGAAGGCCGGCGATCAGATCCGCCAGCCGGTCCTTGCGCAGACCGGAATAACCGCGCAGTCCCAGTTCCTTCGCGTACGCTCTGAGCTGGTCTTTTTTTAATGATGCCAGATATCCTTCCAGTTCCGCCATGGTATCCTCCGCCCCGAAGGCCGCCCAAATGCCCGATTCTGCCGCAGTCTGATAGTGTTTTTTTGCCATTTCATATATAATCATGCTATGAAAATATTGCGAACACTCTTATCTATTATACTATGTTCTGTCTTTCTGGGACTGATTTTTTCAGAAGCCGGCCTGCGCCGGCAGATCGAAGAACTGCTCCCTCTGGAAGGGCTGACAGATACAGACGCCGGAACAGGAGGGACCGGAGGGGATCCCCCGGGCAGCGGTCAGAGCGAAAACGGGAAAGGCGCGGAAAACAGCGGGGAGGAGATATCCGGAAACGGAAAGCCCCGGGACGCCGCCGGGCTTCTGATCAACCGGTCGCCGTCCTTTTACTGCTATTCCTGCCTGAACGGGGAGGAGCAGGCGCTGTATGATCTGCTGCTGGAAGCGGCTTCAGACCCCATGTCGACAGAAGCCGGCCGCGGCCTGCAGATCCATCTGGATCCTGCCGGAGAAGACTTCCATGAACGCTTTATGCGCGTCTGCGATGCTCTTCTGTATGACCATCCGGAATTTTTCTGGCTCTATCAGGGCAAGTCCGGTTTCCAGTTCAGTTATTTTTCCCTGCCGGACGCCGCAGGCAGCTGGACGATCCACGCCTCCCTGACAAAGGAATGGCCCGAATACGGCAGCAAAATGGCTCTTTTCAACGCGGCTGTTTCCGATTTTCTGTCGGATATCGATACCGAAGCCCCGGATGCCGCCGTAGCCATGGCCATACATGACAAACTGATCGACATGGTCAGTTATGGGGATACCTCCGCGGCTGCCAGTGATGATTCTCATACTGCCTTCGGAGCTCTGGTGGCGGACAGCAGCGGCAATTCCTGTACGGCTGTCTGCGACGGTTACGCCTTCGCCTATGAATATCTGCTGCAGCAGTGCGGAATCCCCTGCACCATGGTCTTTGGCTATGCCGGCAAAAACGGGGAAGAGGCTTCCCGTCACGCCTGGAACCTGGTCTGTCTGGACGGAGAATGGTACGAGGTGGATCCCACCTGGAACGACCGGGAAATATGGAGAGAATATGACGAAGAAGCCTGGCTTCTGCTGGATGACGCCATGAACGATACCCGCTACTGGAACCGGATCCGCCATTACCTGTTCAATGTAACGACAGAAACGATCACCTGCTTTAACCCGGATGACTCCTGGCGTTATGAAGGGGCAGGCGGCTGGGTCACCTTTCTCGAGTCCTCGGTCCACATCCGTTTTGATTACAAGGAGCGGGCGGAGACCGGCGATTATGTGGCCGATATGCCCCCTGTCGCCACAGGAACCCGCTACAGCTACGATATGCTGGTCAACAATGACTGGACGCCCTGAACGATCCCGGAGCGGCGCCCAAAGAAAGGTTTCCGGAAATAATTCAAAAGAAAAAGCCATAGAAAAGTACATAAAAACCCCCGGAAGCGTCCGCACTTTGCGGCCGCTTCCGGGGGTTTTACAGGCTCCTGCCCTTTATTTACCATTGTGTCTGAAGAAATGTCTGGCCAGATAAAAGACCACGATGAAAAAAGCCAGTACATAGCCGACCGCCCCGATCAGGGGAATCCCCAGCACCTGAGGCCGCATATCGGTCGTGCATACGATACTGGAACTGATCAGCAGGGCCACGACCCAGAAGCCCATCAGCAGGTTGCGGACCAGATGCCGCAGCAGGTCTGAGAATTCCCGGGTGGCCCGCAGATCCATATTGATCCTGGCCTGGCCGCGCAGATATTCCTGCATGATATCCACGGTCAGATTGGGAATCTCCATGGTCTTATCCACGGTCCGGTAGAGCCTGCGTCCGCCTCTGGAGATCTCCCGCTTCCAGTCAAAATCCGCAAAAAGCGATTCCTGGACTTTGGCGGCCGCGATCTGCACCATATTGATATCGGGACTGATCTTGACCAGGACCCCTTCCATATGGGTCAGGCCTCTTGCCAGCATGGATACGCCGTGGGGCAGGCCGATCTTGTTTTCCTTCATGATCTCCATGATCTCCTGGAGGAACTCAGCCACGTCCAGACTGCCGAAGGAAGCCTTGCCATACCTTTTCAACAGCTGCCGCAGATCTTCATACAGCTTGCCCTCTTCGGGCTTGCCCCAGAAATCTCCCAGCTTAAGAATGGCGTTCTCCAGCGTGCTGATGTCATTGAGCGCAATGCCCTTGACCGCCTCCCGCATGAGCCTGCGGTCCCGTTCCGTCAGCCGCCCCATCATGCCCATGTCGATCCAGATGATCTTACCGTCCCGGACCTTTACATTGCCGGGATGGGGGTCGGCATGGAAAAAACCGTCATCCAGGACCTGCTTGATGTAATTGCTGACCAGCTTCTCCCCGATCTCGTTCAGATCGTATCCGGCCGCCAGCAGTCCTTCCCGGTCGTCAATGGCAAAGCCGTCAATATATTCCATGACCAGTACCCGGGTCGTCGAATATTCCTGATACTTTCTGGGATGTTCCTGCTGAATTCCTCTATATTGGAGGCTTCCTTGAGGAAATTCATCTCCTCCTGGGCAATGGTCCACATTTCATCCAGGACCATTTCCATGTCGACCATATCCTTGATATTTCCGATGGGAGGCAGCAGGCGGACCGCCCGTTTCAGCAGTCCGATATCCCTGGCCATGATGTCATAAACGCCTTTGCGTTCGACTTTGACAACTACCTCTTCCCCCGTACGCAGCCCGGCCCTGTGGACCTGGGCAATCGAGGCGGATCCGAGCGGGACCGGATCGATATAAGTGAAGATGTCCCTCCAGTCAGCTCTGTAGGAACGGTTGATCACTTCCTCGACCTCCGTGAACTCCATGGGCGTCACATCGGAATTGAGCTTCATCAGCTCTTCGCAGTAAGCCGCCGGCAGAATATCCGAATGCAGGGACATGATCTGCCCCAGTTTAATATAGGTGGGACCCAGTTCCTCCAGAATATTTCTGAGCTTTTCGGGCGTGATCCCTCTGGTAACGACTTTATATTTCAGCAGGATGTCCCGCATCTCTTTCAGCCTGGACCGGTTGTCCATGACCGCTTTC
>ONRU01000156.1 GCA_900320325.1 uncultured Lachnospiraceae bacterium | reverse complement strand
GGAAATGATCGACCTGTTCGTTACCCCTCTGACCACTGTCCTTGTTACCGCTCTGGTCACATTCACGATTATCGGACCTATCTTCTCCGGCCTTGAGACGATCGTTCTCGCCGGCGCTGAGAAACTGGTCTCCAACCCCATCGGCTCCTGCATCATGGGCGCCCTGTATCCCTGCACAGTTGTCATGGGCCTGCACCACATGTACAACGTCATTGAAGCCGGTATGCTGGCTTCCAAGGGCCTCAACACCTGGATGCCCATCGCTTCCGCAGCCAACTTCGCACAGTTCGGCGCCTGCCTGTCGCGATCCCTTCATCCATGTCCGCTGCTCTGGGTATCACAGAGCCCGCTATCTTCGGTGTTAACATGCGTTTCATGAAGCCCTTCGTAGGCGGCATGATCGGCGGCGCTGTCGGCGCTCTGATCGCGGCATTCATGGGCATCGGCGCTTCCGCATACGGTGTTACCGGTATCCCCGGATATCTGACCATTAACAACGCTCTGCTGTACACGATCGTTCTGGCGATCTCCGGCGGTATCGCTTTCGCGATCACCACAGTTATCTGGCAGGAAGATGAGCCCAAGAAAGCAGCTCCCGCGCCTGCTCCCACAGTAGCAGCTCCCACAAACGCGGTCATCAGCTGCGAAGCCGGCAAGATCATTGCTCCCGCAATCGGCCAGGTCATTTCCAGAGAAGAGATCCCGGATGCTACTTTCGCTTCCGGTGTTCTGGGCGACGGCGTCGGAATCAATCCTTCCGAAGGCGTTATCTTCGCTCCTTATGACGGCACCGTTTCCTCTGTTGCTGATTCCAAGCACGCCATCGGTATCACAGGCCCTGGCGACATGGAGATCCTGATCCACGTCGGTGTTGATACAGTTGCCATGAACGGCGACGGTTTCGCTCCCACCGTAGCGGAAGGTGATACGGTCAAGGCCGGTCAGGTCATCATGACCTTTGACAGAGCCAAGATTGCCAAGGCCAACCACCCTGACACTGTCGTAGTCCTGCTGACAAACTCTGACGACTACAACACTGTTAACTGCGGCGCAGACGTATAAGCGCACATTTAGGACAAAATTGCCCAATAATAACCTGAAATAATGAAGAACCCGTCTAAAAAATATATAAATTTTTTGCGGCGGGTTCTTCTATTTTGAGCATTTTGTAGTATAATGAGGATACGGCAGCAGAAGTCTGATGTACTTCTGACAGTTAATCAACTATGTAAAGGAGAAAAACCATGAAAGAAATTACCTTCACAGTTACAGATCCGTTAGGAATTCATGCTCGTCCCGCAGGCATCCTTGTTAAGGAAGCTAAGAAGTTCAGCAGCAAGATCACTGTTTTCAAGGGTGACAAGAGCTGCGATATGAGAAAGCTCCTCCAGCTGATGGGCCTGGCAGTTAAGCAGGGTGACACAATCAACGTTCAGGTTGAAGGCGATGATGAAGATGCTTGCGCAGCAGCAATCGAAGCATTCCTGAAAGAGAACTTCTAATTGTATAGTTTTTAAGTGCAGAACAGAACTGCCTTCGGGCAGCTCTGTTTCTGCATCATAACAGGCAGGCAAAATGTGTACTTAAGGTGCCATTTTGCCCGTTTTCGTGTTAACAAGGAGGGTTACACACATGCAAGTTGGAAATGGTAAAAGTATTGTTAACGGAATCGCGATTGGTAAGATCAAGATTTACAAAGAGCCCGAGAGAATCATCTATGAAGGTATCGTAGACGATCCCGCAGCAGAAGTAGCCCGTTTCGAGGCAGCTGTTGAGAAGGCCATTGATCAGCAGACTGTTCTGTATGAAAAGGCAATCGTGGACGCAGGTAAGGATATTGCGGAAGTTTTCATGGTACATGCCGCAATGCTTGAGGACGACGACCTGCAGGATTCCACCAAAGAGATCATCACCGGCCAGAAGAGAAGCGCGGAATACGCTACAAAGGTTGGTTTCGACAACTATGCGCAGATGTTCGCGGATATGGACGATCCTTACATGAAGGCCCGTGCAGCTGATATCATCGACATCCAGGGCATGGTACTGGACAACCTGATGGGCCTTGACAGCGCTTCCATGCAGGGTACAGAGCCCGCGATCCTGGTAGCGGATGACTTCGCTCCTTCACAGACTGTCAAGCTGGACAAGTCTCTCCTGCTCGGCATGATCTGTATCGAAGGCTCCTCCAACAGCCATACCGCGATTCTGGCCCGTTCCATGAACATCCCCGCGCTGATGCAGTGTAAGGAAGTTCAGGATGACTGGGATGGCAAGCTGGCGGTTATCGACGGCAAGAACGCTGTTGTTTACATCGAGCCCGATAAGGATCTCCTGGATACTCTGAAGAAGAGACAGGATGAGGACCGCAAGAAAGAGGCTCTGCTGCAGGAACTGAAGGGCAAACCTTCAGAGACCATCGACGGCTACAACGTACATGTATATGCCAACATCGGCGGCCCCGCTGACGTAGGTGCTGTCAACCAGAACGACGCGGAAGGCGTAGGCCTGTTCCGTTCCGAGTTCGTATACCTCAACAGCAAGGAAGAGCCCGGTGAAGAAGAGCAGTTCACTGCTTACAAGAGAGTTCTGGAATCCCTGGCTCCCAAGCTTGTTATCATCCGTACATGCGATATCGGCGCTGACAAGACCATCGATTACATGCACCTGGATAAGGAAGAGAACCCCGCTCTTGGCTATCGTGCAGTCCGTATCTGAACCTGGGCATCATGTTCCCGATGATCATCTCCGTCGCTGAGGTTCGCGAGTGTAAGGAAATTCTGGAAGAGTGCCGTCAGGAACTCATCAAGGAAGGCCACAAGATCTCCGACAAGATTCAGATTGGTATCATGGTCGAGACGCCCGCCGCTGTTTTCTGCGCGGATGAGCTGGCAGAAGAAGTTGATTTCTTCTCCCTGGGCACAAACGACCTGACCCAGTACACATGCGCTCTGGACCGTCAGAACGCGAAGCTGGAGCCTTTCTCCGATACACACCATCCCGCTGTCCTGCGCGCGATCAAGATGACCATCGAAGCAGGCCACAGACATGGCACATGGGTAGGTATCTGCGGCGAGCTCGGTGCTGATACGACTCTGACAGAAGAGTTCATTAAGTATGGCGTAGACGAACTGTCCGTTAACCCTAAGAGCGTTCTGCCTCTTAGAAAGGCCATCCGTTCGATCGACAGAAGCAAACTCCTGGCAAAATAATCCTGTCAGAAGCACCGCTTCCTTAAATGAACAGCATTAAATGAAAAAAGCTGCTGCATCCTGGTGATGCAGCAGCTTTTTGATTTCATTGAGCAATCTTTTTTTACTTCATTAGGCAATGAGTCATCCAGCCGATCCCAGCCCCGTAGACAATGGATATTATACAGGTCAGCGGCCCTTTCCGGCATTTTTGATCAGATCCATGATCACAGGGATCGCGCTGCCCTGACCGCTTTTTTCCATGGCTTCCTTATATTTGGCCCTGTCTTTATAGACCTGATGAACTGTATCCACGATCCTGGCATCCAGTTCATCCGTAGGGACCAGGACACTGAAGCCCTGGGACACGAAGGATTCCGCGTTCAGGACCTGGTCGCCCCGGCTGCCCACTGCCAGAGGAACCAGGATGTTGGGAATCTTCAGCGCCAGGATCTCACAGATGGCATTGGCGCCGGAGCGGGAGATGATCAGATCTGTCGCGGCGAACAGGTGGCGCAGATCCTCTTTGACATACTCGAACTGCTTGTAGCCTTTGCGGTCCGCTAAACTCTCATCCAGCTTGCCGGCACCGCAGAGGTGGACGATCTGGAAGTCCGGCAGCAGCTCATCCAGATGGGCCCGGACGGCTTCATTGACGGCAAGGGCGCCCTGGCTGCCGCCCATGATCATAATGACCGGAAGATCCGGGGTGAAGCCGCAGAGGGCAAGTCCCTTCTCCCTGTCGCCGGTAAAGATCTCATCCCGGATCGGCGTACCGGTCAGTACGGCCTTGCCTTTGGGCAGCTTGCCGAGGGTCTCCGGGAAATTGCAGCAGATCTTGCTGGCGGAACCGAAGCAGAGCTTGTTGGCCAGGCCCGGCGTCATATCCGACTCATGTATGATGCAGGGGATGTGGAGAGAGCGGGCAGCCCGGACGACCGGAACACTGACGAATCCGCCTTTGGAAAAGACCACATCCGGCCTGATATTCTTCAGGATTCTCCTGGCTTCCCGGTAACCGTTGATGACCCGGAAGGGGTCCGTGAAATTCTTGACGTCAAAATACCGGCGCAACTTACCGGTGGAGATGCCGAAATAAGGGATCTCATAATCGGCGATCAGCTTCTTCTCAATGCCGTTTTTGGAACCGAAACCGAAATAATAGACTTTATAGCCTGCCTCTTTCAGGTAAGGGAGCAGGGCCAGGTTGGGTGTAACATGTCCGGCAGTACCGCCGCCGGTCAGTACGATGATCTTTCTTTTCTCTGCCATAATCTGAACCTTTCATACAGTCCATGACCTCAGAGGTCATGGACCTGTCACAACGGTCCGTGCCCCCAGGCAAACGACCTCAAGGCAAACGACCTCAGAGGTCATGGACCTGGGCAAACGACCTCAGAGGTCATGGACCTGATCTAAACCTGTTACAGTAAGTTCATCTTCTCCAGCAGGGGCAGAAAGTCTGCCAGCCTGCTGATCCGTTCATAACCGGGATGGGACTGCGTGTCGGAGCTGAACCAGATGGAAGGAATCCCGGCGCCCCGGGCGCCCAGTACATCTCCGTTAAAGCTGTCGCCGATATGGACACAGTTTCCGGCCCGCAGGCCGGTCTTATGAAGCGCGTAAGCGAAGATGGCGGGATCCGGTTTCTCCATCCCGGCTTCCTCGCTGATGACCAGGGCATCAAACAGACTGCCAAGCCCCAGTTTACGCAGTTTCCGATACTGGATCTGAGCGGTCATATTGGTGACCAGTACCGTTTTCAGTCCTCTGGAACGGCATTTTTCCAGGCACTCCCCGGCACCGTCAAACAGGACCATGCTGTCCAGGAAATGATCCCAGTAGGCGTCATAC
>ONRU01000157.1 GCA_900320325.1 uncultured Lachnospiraceae bacterium | reverse complement strand
CGTCCGCTTTTTTATGTTCTGAGGCAGGGTCCGGACTCAGACTGTATCTATGCGCAGACTGTACCGGTTCCCGTCTCTCCATGCCTGTCCCGGGACAGTCTTATTCCGCCAGCAGGGCGTCCAGCTCGCTTTCCGCCTGTTCCGGGCTGACAAAATGAATGGTGTGGATCCCCAGTCTGCGGGGCGCCTCCAGATTGGCCTCCGTATCGTCAATAAACACACATTTCTCCGGAGTCAGGTCATAACGGGCCAGGATCTCCCGGTAAATGGGTTCCTCCGGTTTGATCAGATGACATTCATAGGAGAATACGCCGCCGTCCATTTCGGGCATGAAATAGAGGACGCCGGGGCAGTCATCCGTGACCTTCTGTGACCAGTTAGACAGGTAGAGGACTCTCCGCCCGGTGCTTTTGACCTTGCGGATCCAGCGGACCGCGTCTTCGGAAGGAACCACGATTCCTCTGATATCTTCCATGATATGGCGGATCTCTTTCTCCAGCGCGGGATTCTCCGCCACGAAATGGTCAATGATCTCCGGGACCGGCATCACAGCCCGGTCCAGTTCTCTCCACCAGCGGGACAGGACAGTCGCCTGCATGATCTCCCGGCACATCTCCTCGCTGTAGCCAAAGCTGCGGAAAAATTTCATCCGGCCCAGAACGGACAGTACGCCGCCTATGTCAAAAATAACGGTATCGATCTTCATAATAACGCTCCTGAATTTTTGGAATCTTTAGAATACGCGCCGCAGGGCGCACAATACAGACAGCCGGGTCCTGGGGACCCGGCTGATTGTCAGCGGAAGCAGCCGGCTTCAGGCGTGGAGCCGGGACTTTCTGTAAATAATATCATCGCGGCCGGGACCATTGGAGACCATGGTAATCGGGAAGCCGATCCGTTCCTCAATGAATTCAATGTAATTCCTGCAGTTCTCCGGCAGTTCTTCATATTTGCGGATGCCCCGGATATCACACTTCCATCCGGGCAGCAGGGTATAGACAGGCTTTGCCTTGGCCAGCTCGTGGGTAACAGGGAATTCTGTCGTTTCTTTGCCATCGATCTCATAGGCAGTACAGACCGGAATCTCGTCCAGATATCCCAGGACATCCAGGACGGTGAAAGCGACATCCGTGCAGCCCTGCAGCCTGCAGCCATATCTGGAAGCCACGCAGTCATACCAGCCCACTCTTCTGGGACGGCCGGTGGTGGCTCCGTACTCGCCGCCGTCACCGCCGCGCCGGCGCAGCTCCTCCGCTTCCTCGCCGAAGATCTCGGACGTGAATTCACCCGCGCCCACTGCCGAGGAATAGGCCTTGTTGACGACTACGATCTGGCTGATGGCGTAAGGGGGCAGGCCCGCGCCGATGGCGCCGTAGGCGGCCAGGGTCGAAGAAGAGGTGACCATGGGATAAATGCCGTGGTCCGGATCCTTCATGGTGCCCAGCTGACCTTCCAGCAGGATGGTCTTATTCTCTTTCAGGGCCTTGTCCAGGTATACGGAAACATTGCCCACATAGGGCGCCACCATATCCCTGTATTGATGGATGGTCTCCAGCAGTTCTTCGGGGTTGATGGGATCTTTGCCGTACAGGTACTGCAGGAGGACATTCTTCTGGACGCAGACGCGTTCGATCTTCTCCCGCAGGACATCGTCGTCCTGGAAGAGTTCGTTGACCTGCCAGCCGATCTTGGCGTATTTATCGGAATAAAAAGGTGCGATGCCTGATTTGGTGGAGCCGAAGGACTTGCCGCCCAGGCGTTCCTCTTCATACTGATCGAACAGGATGTGATAGGGCATGACGACCTGACATCTGTCAGAGATCATCAGGTTGGGAGCCGGTACGCCCCGCTTCTCAATCTCAGAAATCTCCCTGAACAGGATGGGGATATTCAGCGCCACGCCGTTGCCGATGATATTCATGACATTCTGGTGAAAAGCACCGGAAGGAAGCGTATGCAGGGCAAATTTACCATATTTGTTGACAATGGTATGGCCGGCATTGGCGCCGCCCTGGAAACGGATGACCACATCCGCCTGCTCTGCCAGTGTATCCGTAATTTTGCCTTTTCCCTCATCTCCCCAGTTGGCGCCTACGACTGCTTTAACCATAAGTTCCTCCTTTATTCATATTCTCTCAGTTGTCTTCGGAACGTATCCCTGTCAGACGTTGATCTCGGCGGTCACGCCCAGATCTGCCTGATTGGCTTTCAGCATGGGGTAAATGACCCCTGACAGGTATTTTTCGACCTGATGGGGAGCGCAGCCTACGTACAGGGCCGGATCCATTGTCTTTTCCAGGTCCTCCAGGCTCAGGCCGAAGGCCGGATCGTCCGCGATCAGCTGGAGCAGGTTGTTGTCCAGCCCTTCCTCTTTGACCCTTCTGCCGGCCTGCATGGACAGCTCCCGGATCCTCTCATGGAGTTCCTGACGGTCGCCGCCTGCCTTGACAGCGTCCATCATGATATTCTCGGTCGCCATGAAGGGCAGCTCGGAACGGAGGCGCTTCTCAATGACTTTGGGATAGACCCGGAGTCCGTCCGTCACATTGATGCACAG
>ONRU01000159.1 GCA_900320325.1 uncultured Lachnospiraceae bacterium | reverse complement strand
CATGCTGGCTTCCCTGTTCAATGAAAGCAAAACGCCGGTCCTGTATCCCAGGGACGCTGACTTTGGCCAGCATATGCTGGAGAGCGCGGTCATTTCGGCCGCCCATCGTATCTATCTCAATTATTGCCTGGACAACTATCCGCTGTCCGCGGAAGAGCTGCCCGGCTGTTCAGGACAGCCCTGAACGGGACGTGTGTCCCGTGTACGGCGGGAGATATCCGGCCGGACCGGCAGCCCGCGCGCAGCGGCGTCTGTCAGTCCGGCCGTTTTGCGCATCTCCGCGTTCTGTTCCGCCCGGTCAAGGCAGGCGGATATAAGCCTGCAAGACCATGACCGGACCGTCCACAGCCCGCAGGCGGTAGCTGCCCACGGCGGCAGGGACAATAAAGGTCTCCGCGTAATGTACTTCATAGGGGGAGAAACTGCCGTCCGTACTTTCCACGAGGCAGCGTTCTCCTTCCACAAGGTTCAGCATGTTGACACTCTCATGGCAGTTGACCTCGACTGTATCCGTAATACGGAACCGCCGGGTCTCAATGGGCTCCAGCGGGTGCAGGCCTGTATGCTCTTCTGACCACGTCTCCTCCTCCCTGACCATATGGGTATGGTTCACCAGATTCTCCATGACCCAGCCGGTTCGTCTCTCCCGGATGACCTTTTCCCCATGGCGGATATTGATGGGCCTGGGTTTCCCGTCCAGTCCCAGGCGTCCCCAGTCCCACAGCTTGAATGTAAAGATATACGGCGTCGCGCTGATCTCAAGGACCATGGCGTTGCTGCCGGAGCAGTGGATAGTCCCCGCGGGAATCAGGAAATGATCATGCTTTTTGGCCGGGATCTTATTGACATACTTTTCCGCGTCAAATGCTGTTCCCTGCTCCTGGGCCTGCCGCAGAGCCGTAATCATCTCCCCGGTATCCGCATCCTCCCGTAATCCCAGATAGACACACGCGTCCGGACCGGCGTCCAGCATGTAATAGCTTTCATCCTGGGTATAGGCCATACCGAACTGGCGCCGTATATAGTCGGTCGTCGGATGGACCTGCAGGGACAGGTTCTGGCCGCCCATGGTATCCAGAAAATCAAAACGGATGGGAAATTCCGCTCCGTAGCGGGCATAGACCCTTTCCCCCAGAAGCCGCTCCGGATGGGCCAGGACCAGGTTCATGGCCGGCATTTCCAGCATGGTCCCATCCAGATCAAAGTACAGGCTGTTCTCTTCCGGAACGCCGTCAAAGCTCCAGGCGTAATTATCCCGCGCCGGATCCAGACCGCAGACCTTTTTCATCCACTGGCCGCCCCATACGCCGGGATCAAAATAAGGGACTGTACGGAAAGGCTGACAGGTATTTCCATACAGGGCTTCCTCATACAGGTCTTTCCGGATCATAACATACTCCGCGTCCCGGTTCGCGTCTAAATAAAAGCGCATCCGCTCCATGCAGGACATTTTCCATCTGTCCGCGATCCGCCATTCCAGAAAATACCCCTGTTTATATTTTTTCAGGATATCCTCCTCCGGATTATATGACAGATAATTGGGCATGCCCGCCCGGTAACGCAGCTGGATCTCCCATCGGCTGATATCCGCGTAGACCAGGAGCCCTTCCTCACTGACCAGACTGGCGCCGAATCCATAGATCAGAACGCGGCCTTTGCACTGACTGGCCTGGTCCCGGAGCCGCGACAGCTTCACCGGATCCACAAAATCCATCAGCTCGCCGAAGTACATCCTGCCGAAGACCCGGTCCTCTGTCAGAATATTCCGCAGCAGAGGCTCCAGTTCCTCTGTGTCTTTCAGCATATCTCCCGCCCACAGGACAAGGTCCGGCTCCAGGTCCTCCAGGACTGCCCGGATCCTGTCCTCCGACACGCCCGGATACGTCTCCGCCAGCAGGATCCATTCATCTCCGGTCAGATTTGCCCGGAGACAGTCCGTGATCTCCCTGCTTCCTGTAAATACCCTGCCGCGGCTGTCCGCAATCTGCCGGGCAGGACGTTTGTTATAAGCCGCCATACATCTGTCTCCTTCCTCTGCTTCCGGCTGGTTTGCCCGGCCTTTCTGCCATTCTCTCATCAGTGTATGTTTCTTTTTGGATATTCGGAGATTCCCTGGTGAATGCTTAATCCAGCTGCCCTTTAAAAAGAGAAAGCTCCCAGAAGGCCACAGCGCTGCAGGCCGCCACATTCAGGGAATCCACCCCGTGGGCCATGGGAATCCGGATCGTATAATCCGACCGGTCGATGGTCTCATCCGTCAGTCCTTCTCCCTCCGCGCCCAGTATGACCGCCAGCCTCTCCTCGGCCGCCAGGCAGGGATCTGATATGCTGACCGTATCCTTGCGAAGGGCCAGGGCTGCCGTTTTGAATCCGAGCGACTGCAGCAGGGCAACATAATGCATGCCCCTGCCGGTCTCCGTGTTTTCCAGATAGGTCCAGGGCATCTGGAATACGGTCCCCATGGAGACCCTGGCAGCCCTGCGGTAGCAGGGATCGCTGCAGGCATGGTTGAGCAGG
>ONRU01000161.1 GCA_900320325.1 uncultured Lachnospiraceae bacterium | reverse complement strand
GGATCTGTATGTCGATGTTCCCTGGTTATCATTTGTCTGTATAAAGCAGATCGGGTCTTTCGATCCGTCAGAATCGTCCATACAGATCAGTTCCGGATCTGCGGGAATATGCAGGACACCGTCCGCGTCCGCGTCCAGCCTGACCCTGACCATGGCAGGGCTGAACTCCCCCTGTCCAAAAGGCCGCAGAATCGTATAGGTGGCGCCGGCCAGGTTGTCCACCTGCTCTTTGGTCAGATCCAGCAGGATCTCATCACCACTCTCCCGGAATTCAGCCATGGTCCAGTCCGTATCGGAAGCCTGTCCCCATCTGTCGGCATAGGCGTCATACATGCTGTGAACATCTTCTGATACCGAGACAGTTTCAGCGAAAAACGCATCGGCGTCCTGGTACAGCGTCCTGTTCTCACCGGGGAAATAAACGGATATGCCCGTCGCGCCCTTGATACAGCGTCCTGTTCTCACCGGGGAAATAAACGGATATGCCCGTCGCGCCCTTGATATTGGTCTTATTGTCGATCACCATTTCGGTAACCGCGGTCCTGACGGCATCGGATTCCTCTTTGTAATAATCCGTAAAGCGGCCTGCCATATTGGAAAGATCCAGCAGGTCAGTTCCGCTGCCTCGGGACGTGTTTTCAGAAGTGCCCAGACGAAGGGCTCCGTTTCTGGCTTTGACGACCCTGGCGAATTGACCGGCCTGGATATCGGAATTCATTTTTCCGGTAAGATCTGTATAAGCCTTAACGACATTGTCTGTCTTTTTCAGATCATAAACAGCCAGTGTCACGGCGTTATTGGTCTTGCTGACATACCAGTTATAGTATTTCTCTGTGACAGAGCTGGCGATCGGAACCGGTTCGGTCGTTTCATTCAGCGTCTGCAGGAAGGAATAGTCCCAGCCGCCGGCCGGTTCCAGTTCTTCAGACGCGATCATATAATCTGTATAACGGCTCCAGAGTTTGGCGTTCTCGATCGATCCCATCAGGCAGGCGTCAAAGCCGACCCAGTCCAGATGGGCGTTCCCGCCATTGGCGAAAGGAGAAGGGTCCATGGCGGCGCGGATCTCTCCGAACTGCAGGCTGTCATTGCCGAAAAGTTCATCGACGCCAAATCCATTGATAGGACCGTTGCCATGATCCCAGAAGATCAGGCCGTAATGCTGTGCCGGGTAATTGGCTGCAGCGATCTGCAGGAACTCTGCCAGGGTCTCCGTGGAACCCATGTCGGAGTTTCCGTCTGTAGTACCTACGATCCAGTTATCTTCTCCCCTGGACAGATCCAGCACGCAGTTGCGGTCACAGGGGATATTGCCGAACCATTTGCGTGCGCCGCCTGTATAGACGACCACGTTGTTCTTCTGAAAATCAATGCCGGATGACAGCATCTCTTCCAGGTCGTCGGTGGCCGCGCCGCGGTTGGTCTCCAGATTGGAACCGACCATGTAGATCATGATGGTATAGTCTTTGGCCGGGACGGGCAGGTTTTCCCCTGTCAGCGTGATTTTGGCGTTCTCCGCCTTCTGGACCTGATTGGCCGCTGCCATGGCGCGGCTGTCATCATCCTCCTCCGCAGCGGCTGCTGTTCCTCCTTCAGAAGAACCTGCTGCGGAATCATCAGACACGGTATCCTCATCATCCGAGAAATCCAGCAGGCCTTCCCTGCCGGCGGGATCTGTTTTCCGCGGCGCGCTGCCGGTATTCTGTGAACCGGAATCCTCTTCCTGAACGTCCGCAACAGAATCCGAATTTTCAACAGCGGCTGCAGCCGCGCCGGTCGTACTTCCTGCCGCAGACTGTGCGGCCGTCCCGCTTCCGGCACAGCCCGCAAGCGCCAGTGCCAGGGCCAGTAATAAAGCTGTGATCTGCTGATTTTTCATCCTTTTCATGATCCTCCATTCCGCTGTCCCGCCGGACGGCATGGTTCTCCAGGAGTTTATATTCAACGTCTATTATAGCGTTTTTAGGGGTCCATAGGCAACCCGGCATACCGGGTATGCCCGGCATGTCCCGGTATAAAACAGCTGCCGTTCACGGAAGCCAAATACAGCGCGGATCCGCTCCGGATCATAAAAAGCGCCCGGCCTGAGCCGGGCACTTACAACCATATATTATAGACAATATATTATAGATAATTTTGATCAATCCCAGAGGCGGGCCAGTTTATTGGCCGGTATACCGGGAATGCCGCCGTAACGGATCACCATATAAAAAGGCTCCAGAAAAATCTTTTCCTCATCCGGCAGCTGTTGTCCGGCAAGCTGCAGGAAATCCTCCGCCAGTTCAGACGCCGCACGCCCATATACCTTCGCGCCCCAGCCCTCCGCCATCAGGGCGTCTTCCGCCTGCCGGATCTTGGCCTCTGAAATCCGCTGATCCCGGATCCTTTCAGCGGCAGAGGCAATCCCTGCTTCGGAATACAGCAGTCCTTTGACCAGAGCGGCATATGCCTTCACGAATGGCAGGGGCACAGAATCCGCGAAGCGAAGTTCCAGAAACTGCTTCAGCCGCACATCCGGGAAGGCCATAGACAGCACATGGATGATCTCATCCTCCTGCAGCTGTCTTCCCTGATACAGCTCCGCAACAGTCCTGCTGCCGGTCGGTAAGACCTGTCCGTCTCTCTTCAGGAAGATCGGCGGCATTCTTCCGATAAAGTCCGCGTAGTCCGCGAATGTACAGGAACCGGAAAAGACCTCCGGCTGCAGACCGCACCTTGCAGGATCTGTCCTGCGCCATATATCCGTGCGTTTCAGATTCATTGACCGGACTGTAAAAATACGCGGCCCGGATCTTGTTTCTGAAATCCTCTTCCGAAGCGTAATCAATGGAAACCTGCAGCGACGCAGTCCCCCGCATCATCTCCATGCCGCCTGTACCGCTGGTCCGGAACCATGCATTCATCAGATCATAGCGTTTTTTCGGAATCATCTCCAGATCCGCCACCCGGGTGTAAGGCTGGCAGCCAGCGTTGACAGCCGTATAGCCGAAACCGGCCAGCACGGAATCCAGCTGATCATAGAAATTGCTGTATATTTCCCCAATTCGTCTGACAGACTCCGAGGGCGCTATGCTGATCTCGATCTGGGCAGCCGGCTCCAGGGTGATCGTGAATTCCGGAACGCTGAATCCAAAAAAATCATCATCCTGTAAGACTCTGGCGCCGGAATAACGTTCCATCAGCCGGAGCAGGATCTGCCGGACGCCTCTGTCGCCGGAATAAGGGACAGCTGCCTGCCTGAAGGGATCCACAATAAAGTGTTCGACCTCCACTCCAAGTCTGCTGCGGCAGTCTTTCTT
>ONRU01000163.1 GCA_900320325.1 uncultured Lachnospiraceae bacterium | reverse complement strand
ATCGATCCCCTGACCATCCCCCTGGATGATCCGGAGACCATGAGCATCTTCTCATCGACGGAAGCGCTGGGCATTACGACGGAGCAGAACGGCGGCATTGACGTCGGCTCCCTTGGCGTGCCGGAATTCGGCACCAAATTCGTTATGGGCATGCTGGATGATACCCGGCCGACCACCATGTCGGAGCTGGTCAGGATCTCCGGCCTGTCCCATGGTACGGACGTATGGCTGGGCAACGCCCAGACCCTGATCCAGGAAGGCAAGGCGACCCTGTCGACAGCCATCTGTACCCGTGACGACATCATGTCCTACCTGATCGCCATGGGCGTGGAGAAATCCATGGCCTTCAAGACCATGGAATCCGTCCGTAAGGGCAAAGGCCTCAAGCCGGAGATGCGGGAAGCCATGGAAGCGGCAGGCGTGCCCCAGTGGTATATTGATTCCTGCCTTAAGATCAAGTACATGTTCCCCCGGGCCCACGCGGCGGCTTATGTCATGATGGCCCTGCGGATCGCCTACTGCAAGGTCCACCATCCCCTGGCCTACTACGCGGCTTATTTCAGTATCCGCGCCAACGCCTTTTCCTACGAGCTGATGTGCCAGGGACAGGAGCACCTGCTGGAGGAATTTGAGCGTCTGAAGAAACTGGAGAAGCCCACTCCCAAGGATCAGGCCACCATGGATGATATGTGCCTGGTGCGGGAATTCTATGCCCGCGGCTTCACGTTCACACCCATCGACATCTTCCAGGCTGCCTCCCGCAATTGTAAGATCGTGGACGGCAAGATCATGCCGGCCCTGACCAGCATCGACGGCATGGGCGAAAAAGCGGCAGACGCGGTGGTAGAGGCGGCCAAAGACGGTCCTTTCCTGTCCAGAGATGACTTCTGGAACCGGACCAAGGTTCCCAAGACTGTCGTGGAGAAAATGTTCGAGATGGGCCTGCTGGGCGACCTGCCCGAGACCAACCAGATCTCCATATTTGATTTCATGGGGATGTAACTCTGCATTATTTGTTGTCTGCCGGATGCCTGCCGGATGCCTGTCGGCATATTGCTGGCGCGGCAGACAAAAGGCAGGAAATCCAGAAAATGTCTGCTATGCTCAGCGTAGCGCGGCAGACAAAAGGCAGGAAGTCCACCAGAAAATGTCTGCCGGGTTCAGCGAGGCGCGGCAGACAAAAGGCAGGAAGTCCAGAAAATGTCTGCCATGCTCAGCGTGGCGTGGCAGACAAAAGGCAGGAAATCCAGAAAATGTCCGCCGGGTTCAGCGTGGCGCGGCAGACAAAAGGCAGGAAATCCAGAAAATGTCTGCCAGGTTCAGCAAGGCGCGGCAGACAAAACAGGGGTTTAGTGTCCAATGTCTGCCATGCACCCAAAAGGCGGACCACCAAAATTCAGAAAGCAGGAGAGAAGAAAGCAGCTATGACAGAGCAGTTTTCCAGAACCCAACGCATGCTGGGGGATGAAGCGATGCAGACTCTGGCGGATTCCAGGGTCGCTGTCTTCGGGGCGGGCGGCGTCGGCGGTTACGTGCTGGAAGCCCTGGCCAGATCCGGCGTAGGCGCCATTGACGTTATTGATAATGACAGGATCTGCGAAAGCAACCTGAACCGGCAGATCCTGGCCACTTACGATACGATCGGCAGAGACAAGACAGAAGTGGCCGCGGAGAGGATCCGCAGCATCAATCCTGCCTGCAGGGTAGAGGTTAAGACCTGTTTCTATCTGCCGGAGACGGAGGATCAGTTTGACTTCTCCGCGTATGATTATGTCGTGGACGCAGTGGATACGGTTACCGCCAAGATCTCTCTGGTCATGAAGTGCCGGGAGGCCGGAACACCTATCATTTCCTGCATGGGGACCGGCAACAAAATGAATCCTGCCATGCTGCAGGCGGCGGATATTTATAAAACTTCCGTTGATCCGTTGGCCAGGGTGATGCGCAGGGAGCTGAAAAAGAGGGGTGTGAAGAAACTGAAGGTGGTCTATTCCACCGAAGAGCCGCTCAAACCGCTTCCGGATCCGGAGCAGGCTGAATCTGCCCGCAGAAGCATACCGGCCTCTGTCGCTTTTGTACCTTCCGTGGCCGGGCTGCTCATAGCTTCAGAAGTGATTAAGGATCTGATTGGGAAACCATAAGCCCGGGACCGCAGATCCGGTTACAGATATTCACCTGCCGGCATTTTGTTCCAGGCAGATTGTTCCGGAAATTCCAGGTCGAAAAGCATCAGAAATTCGGCTTATAATCTGAAAATTTAAACTTTTTAAAAAAGTGCTTGCCTTAAGCCGGCCGCCATGATAATATAGACAAGTCGACAGGTGAGACACTTTTATGGCTCGTTGGTCAAGAGGTTAAGACGCCGCCCTCTCACGGCGGAATCATGGGTTCGATTCCCGTACGAGCTGCTGACTGTGAGAACAGCCCAACCCGACGCGTCCAGAGTAATCTGGGCGTTTTTTTTATGCTTTTTTACGTTATAATTAGCGCAGAAAATGACCTGTCCGGAAGGAGTATTACCATGATCACAGAGCAGGAATTTCTGGAAAAATATGATCCATCCAGTTTTGAGAGACCTTCTATTACAGCGGATGTGCTGGTCTTTACAGTCAGGGAAAGCACCCTGCAGATCCTGATGGTCCGGAGGGATGAGCATCCCTTCCTGGGCAAATGGTGCCTTCCCGGCAGTTTTATTGGCATGGAGGAAACAGCGGAGGAGGCCGCGGCCAGGACCCTGGCTAAGGAAGCCGGCATGCGGGGGGCAGCCATGGAGCAGCTGTATACCTTTTCCGCCATAGACCGGGATCCCCGCATGCGGATCATTTCCATTGCCTATATTGCCATGATGCCCTCCAATGCCATGCACTATAAAAAAGGGACCGATGCCGGATCGGCCATCCTGTTCGATATCCAGCGGACAGACAAAGGCTTCCGGCTGACCGCTGAAATTGACGGAGAGCTGTTGGAAATCGGCCCGGAGGAGATTGCCTTTGACCATGAAAAGATCATCCGGACAGCCCTGGACCGGATGGCGGGAAAGATTGATTATACGGATATCGGCTTCAACTTCCTGGAGGACAAAAACGTCTTTACCCTGACAGATCTGCGCCTGATCTATGACGCGGTCAAAGGGACGGAAGCTGATATCGGTAACTTCCGCCGTTTTATTAAGAACCGCTATATCATTACCGGCAAGATCCTCAACAACCGGGAGGAGAGAAAGGGATTCGGCAGGCCTGCGGCCACATATCGCTACACGGGCGTGAACCGGCAGCAGCCGGCGGCCGGAAAGCCCAGCGGTATGTAAAGCCGGAACTAAAGAGTACTGTCACTGACGGACCTGCTGGCGGAAATACTATCGGACACAAAAACAGAAAAAAACAGATACAATGTCAAAAAAGAGCCGCGGCTGGTGAACAGGGGTCTGTCAAGTGGACAACTCAAATAAACAAAATTAAGTCAAGAAAAAGGTGATCACGTTCATGTGGTCACCTTTTTTAAGTAGACTATA
>ONRU01000164.1 GCA_900320325.1 uncultured Lachnospiraceae bacterium | reverse complement strand
CCCTGCTTTCCCGGAGAGCCGGTCCGGACCAGCCCCGCCCCCGGCATCAGCCTCCGCCGCCTGCTCCGGCTGAGGGATCGCCGCACAAAAGGCCAGGACCGTGAGCAGCAGACATACTACAAGAATACCGCGGGTATAATAAACGGATCCCCCCACGGCAACAGACAGCAGCCATGTCAGGAGGATCGATATCCCGTACCCTGTCCCGAGGGTGATCGCGCTGTTCTCCTCTCCTGTCCAGGAAGTGAGTGTGTACAGGTAGCAGCCCGCGATCATCCCGCACTGGAGATTCAGCAGACCGCCGAAGACCATGGTCCAGAGCAGGGAAGCGGACATGACCGCGGGAATCAGGCAGAGCATGTGCAGAATGAGAGAGAGATTAAACAGCCTTCTCCTTAAACCGCCCCGTCTCCGCAAAAAGGCCATAAACAGGCCCAGGCCTGCCGCCTGCAGGGCATAGCCTGCCACCATGGAAACGGCATCCGCTGTCCTGAACGGAACCATCTCCATGATATGATAGACCCAGGCCAGATAGCCGGTCGATGTAAGTAAAAAGCAGGCACAGATAAACAATGCGCTCCGCAAGTCCGGTTTCCCGGCAGTCTTTTCCATCCGTGTTCCTCCTGTGCCGGATCGTGGGATTCTCTCCGGCCGCTTCAAACAAGCGTTTGTTTGACGAAAACAGAATACCATATCTCGCCGGACAGGACAATGGCAAGGCTTTACACAGTCTTTGCACGAGTTTTTGTTTTCAGGAGGATACTTTCAGGAGGATACTTAAGTAAGCATATTGTATTTACATGTACATTAAGCCCGGGTCAATGATGTGCCGCAGCATAACTTCAGGCTTTTCTTTACCCCTGTTTTGGGGTATGATAAAGATTAAGCAGCGATATTAAACGCCATGGCAGGATACCTTCCGCCGCCAGGCACAAAAGCTCCGCGGAAACGCCCGATGCTGCCTGTGCCGCAGCCAGGAACAATAAAACAATACCTGAGGCCGGGCAATGCAGCGCCGGTACCGCGGCTGACCGCGGTCTCCGCCGCGAACGAACTCCTGGATCTGCAGAGCTTTTACCGTATTCCAAAGGAATGGAGATGACCAAATATGAAGATCACAGATTCTATCAAGTACGTCGGTGTCAACGATCATATCGTCGATCTGTTTGAGGGCCAGTATGTAGTCCCCAACGGCATGGCCTACAATTCCTACGTCATCATGGACGAGAAGATCGCCGTCATGGATACCGTGGATGTAAAATTTACAGATGAGTGGCTCGGAAAACTCAGCGAAGTCCTGGGCGGCCGTAAGCCCGATTACCTGATCGTGCAGCATATGGAGCCTGACCACTCCGCAAATATCCTCAATTTCCTCAATGTCTATCCCGACACGACTGTAGTCGGAAACACCAAGACCTTTACCTTCATGGGACAGTTCTTTGATCTTGATCCCGCCATGAAGAAGCTGGTCGTCAAGAACGGCGACAAGCTCGAGCTGGGCTCTCATGTACTGAATTTCGTCTTTGCTCCCATGGTCCACTGGCCGGAAGTCATGGTCACCTATGACAGCACGGACAAGGTCCTCTTCTCCGCAGACGGCTTCGGCAAATTCGGAGCCCTCGATGTCGAGGAGGAAGACTGGGCATGCGAAGCGCGCCGCTATTATTTCGGCATTGTCGGCAAATACGGCCTGCAGACCCAGAACCTGCTCAAGAAAGCCGCGACACTGGATATCCAGATCATCTGCCCTCTGCACGGCCCGATCCTCACCGAGAATCTGGGTTATTATATCGATCTCTATGACAAGTGGTCCTCCTACACCCCTGAGGATAAGGGCGTCCTGATCGCCTACACCTCCGTCTACGGCCACACAAAACAGGCTGTGGAAGAGCTCGCCGCCCTTCTGGAAAAGGAAGGCTGCCCCAAGGTCGTCGTCACTGACCTGGCCCGCGACGATATGGCTGAGGCTGTGGAAGACGCCTTCCGCTATGACCGCCTGGTGCTGGCGACCACGACCTACAACAACAATATCTACCCCTTCATGCGCACCTTCATCGACCACCTGACAGAGCGCGCCTATCAGAACCGCACTATCGGCTTCATCGAAAACGGCTCCTGGGCGCCCGTTGCCAAGAAGACCATGCAGGGCATGTTCGAGGGCTGCAAGAACCTGAAGTTCCTCGAGACCTCCGTTACCATCAAGTCCGCGCTCAAGGACGACAGCCGCGCCGCCCTGGCCCAGATGGCCAAGGAACTTTGCTCATAGAATTGAGCCGAAGTTTGCAGAAGCCGATCGATCTGCTTTCTTGTGTAATCATTCATCATCACCACCTCCACAATCAATTATATCAAATATTTAGA
>ONRU01000170.1 GCA_900320325.1 uncultured Lachnospiraceae bacterium | reverse complement strand
GTTTTTGATCTGGATGGTACCCTGTTCTGTGAAACAGATCCCAATTATTTCGACTATACGCTGCTGGTCCACCGTGTCCTGGAAGATCCCGATTATATCGACAAGGCTTCTGATTTCGAAAAGGAAACAGCCCAGAAGATCGTCACCCAGAATGAAACCGGCGAATCCTTCACCGGCCTGGAAGTCGACCACGGAAAATGCATCGCCTCTTCCTTCTCCGGTATGACCCCGGCAGAGTTCAACAGCTATATCCAGGAGTTCAAGAAACTCCCCATGCCCAGCTATGACGGCATGACCAGAGGGGGCGGCTGGTACCAGCCCATGCTGCAGGTCGTGGACTATCTGCAGGCCAATGACTTTACCGTATACGTTGTCAGCGGTACCGACCGTTTCATCGTTCGCGGCATCGTTTATGATTCCCCGCTGCATATCCCCAACCGGCAGATCATCGGTTCCGATGAGACTCTGGTCACTAAGGAGCAGGGAGATGTGGACGGCCTGGACTATGTATATAATGACAATGATGAACTGGTCCTCGGCGGTAACTTTATCATCAAGAACCTGAAGATGAACAAGGTCACCGTGATCGCCCAGGAAATCGGCGAACAGCCGGTCCTGTCCTTTGGCAACAGCACCGGCGATTCCAGCATGGCGGAATATACGACCAGCCACAATCCTTACAAGAGCCTGGCCTTCATGCTCTGCTGCGATGATACGGAGCGCGAGAACGGCAATATGGAAAAGGCGGACAAGATGTTCTCCCTGTGCGAAGAATTTGACTGGGTTCCCGTTTCCATGAAGAATGACTGGACCACCATCTACGGAGACGGCGTCACCAAAAAGTGACCGGAAGGACCGGCACGGCCGGAATGAACCGGGAACAGATCATATGTAAACTGTAATTGAAACAACAGGACCCCCGCGGGATCAATCCCGCGGGGGTCCTGTTCTGCTGCTGTTCTGTCAGATCCGGAAACAATGCTCCGAAAATGTATTTTGTTGAAAAGCCTTTTGTGAAAATGCATTTTGTTGAAATGTATTTTTTGAAAATATATTTTGCTGAAATGCTTTTCGTATATTATCTCTTGATGTTGAAAGCCTTGAATCCGGGATAGTTGGCTGCCGCGCCAAGCTCCTCTTCGATCCTGAGCAGCTGATTGTACTTGGCGACACGCTCGGTTCTGGAAGGCGCGCCGGTCTTGATCTGGCAGGTGTTCAGAGCGACCGCCAGGTCAGCGATGGTGGTGTCTTCTGTCTCACCGGAACGATGGGAGGTAACCGCTGTCATGTGGTTCTTATGGGCAAGCTTGATCGCCTCAAGGGTCTCGGATACGGAACCGATCTGGTTGAGCTTGATCAGGATGGAGTTGGCAGCGCCCAGGTCGATGCCCTTCTGCAGTCTCTTGACATTGGTAACGAACAGGTCATCACCTACCAGCTGTACTCTGCCGCCCAGCTTCTGGGTCATCTTTACCCAGCCTTCCCAGTCTTCTTCATCCAGGCCATCTTCGATGGAGATAATGGGATACTTGTCGATCAGGCTCTCCCAATGCGCGATCAGCTCTTCGGAAGTAAATGTAAGGCCGCTCTTGGGCTGTTTGTAGAAGCCGATGCCCTTCTCTTCGTCTTTCCACTCGGAGGAAGCGGCGTCCATAGCCAGGACGAAATCTTTTCCGGGCTCATAGCCGGCATCTTTGATCGCCTGGCAGATATGGTCCAGAGTATCCTCATCTGACTTCAGATTAGGCGCGAAGCCGCCTTCGTCACCGACTGCTGTGGTCTCGCCTTCCTTCTTCAGCAGGGACTGCAGGGCGTGGAAAACTTCTGTGGACCAGCGGAGGGCTTCACGGAATGTGGGAGCGCCTGCGGGCATGATCATGAATTCCTGTGTATCAACCGAGTTGGAAGCGTGCGCGCCGCCATTCAGGATGTTCATCATGGGAACAGGAAGCGTTGTAGCCTGGGCACCGCCAAGGAAACGATAAAGCGGAATGCCTTCTGCCGCTGCCGCTGCTTTCGCTGCCGCAATGGAAACAGCCAGGATCGCGTTCGCGCCCAGCTTATCCTTGTTGGCTGTGCCGTCAAGATCAAGCATGACCTTATCTACCAGATAAGTATCAGAAGCGTCTACGCCTGTCAGGGCAGGAGCGATCAGCTCGTTGATGTTGGCGACGGCCTTGGAAACGCCTTTTCCGCC
>ONRU01000171.1 GCA_900320325.1 uncultured Lachnospiraceae bacterium | reverse complement strand
TTGTCAGCTGTCTTCTCCGATTCTTTTCCTCTTTTTACGCGTCCGCTCCCGTCGAAGGCGAGCCGGCTCGTGTTCCACGCGCAGACCGTGGAGACCCGGATCCTCCCGCGGTGCGCCTTCTGGGCCACCATCCGCTGTACGTACATGGCCCTCCAGTGGTGGAGGCGCTGCTTCCTGGACCCCCGCTTCCTGCCGCGTATGTCAAGATGTTCCATGACGATAACGTCGACTTTATAGCGGACAGCGGTCTTTACGATGAACTCCGCCGTCTTTACGGCGATGTCACTGCTGATCCCCTTTGCCCTGGCCCAGAGCCGCGGCATGCGCCGCGCCCCGTGCTGCTGCGCCCTTTTGATCCTGCCGACTGCCCTGGCCAGACGGTCGTTCTCTCCGGAGAGTTTTAAGGACCTCCTCCCCGTGACCGTGCCGTCCGGTCCCATGACGCAGCAGGTGCAGGCGCTGTTGATGCCCAGGTCCACCGCCAGGATCCTCCTCCCGCAGGCCTCTGTATCCGGCAGATCGGTCTTTTCCTCAAAGGCAAAGTCCAGATACCACAGTTTCCCGCGTTTGTGCAGGCTCGGGACGCACTCCCTGCGGTCCCTGCAGTGGCGGGTGATGTAGTCAGCATCCCCTTTGCGCAGGCCGATCTCCAGCCAGTCCCACGTGCCCCTGGTGAACACCTTGATGGATGCCGTATACGTGCCGGTGCGGATGAACATGTTGTCCCTGTACATGGCAGGATATACATATCCGGCGGAAGGATATCCGGGGATCCTGCCCCGTGTACGCGGGTCAGATGCTTCCCAGCCCTTCAGGTTCGACTTATAGGAGGAGACCTTTCCGACCGCCTGTGCGATCGCCGCCCGCCTCAGATAGGACGGGAACTTGTAGAAATCCTTACCGAAATCGTAAGGGACTGTTTTCCGTTTTGAAGTCTTTATCGTAAAGGCTTCTATGGCGTTCACTTTCCCCGTCTGCCCCTTACAGGCAGAAACAGCCTCCCATTCCTCCATGCAGACGCTGATAAAGAAATCCACTGCCTTCCGGTAGATGCCCGCCGTGGCGGACAGGGTCTTCCGTATGTCAGCGGACCGGCTGATCCTGACACGATATGAAGACATCTGTTTCATTGCGGGCACCTCCTGTGCAGATGGGGCAGTACAGATACATGATGGTCAGATTTCCGGCTGCTGTCCTTTCCGGCACATGATCCGGGGCCGCAGTCATGAGGATACGTCACTGTGGTCTTCAGGGAGCTGCTGCTTTCCGGCATCTCCGTTCCGGGACACAGCATGATCTGCATCCAGCACTTCCCTGTGGTATCTCTGGAGCCTTTCCAGGTCCCGCGGCGGACGTCCCTTCCCGCCCCAGGCCTTTTCCTTCTGGCTCCTGATATACTCCTCCACCTGCTCCCTGCTCCTGTCGCTGACGGTCACAACGCAGTAGGAAGGGTTCCACAGATGCCCTCCCCACAGCTTTTCCTTCATCTCCGGATGCAGCAGGAACAGGCGCCTGGCAAGGGTGCCCTTCATGATCTTCACCATGTCGGAGATATAGAACTGCGGCTTCGCGTCGATGAGCACATGGACATGGTCCGGCATGACCTCCATTGCCGGGATCCTGAAACCGTACTCCTCCGCAAGATCCAGAAGGAGCTGCTTACAGTCTTCATCCGCCCCTGCAGTCAGTACCTTCCGCCTGTATTTGGTGCACCAGACGATATGGTACTGGAGCGAATAGACGTACCCGCGACCATATGATAATACGTTTTCATTGATATTATAAATACTCTTTTCCATGTATCTAATATATCATATGTAATTAAGAACTGCAAGACAAATCGAATATATGTTCTGTTTGTGACGATATATTGCAGCCCTGCTTTTCCGATGAGTACTCTGATCGTATCGGCTCTTGTCAGGCTTGACCTGCCCTGGGACATTATGTCTGACAGTGGATCCGTCATCCTCATTCCGGGATCCTTCCAGAGAAAAATTGACAGCCGGTCACGGCAGTTCGAACACTCCCTTATATGGGGAAACAAAAGCCAGCTAACTCATGACTGAAGTCACAAGAATGCGCTGGCTAGTCTTTCAAATACATTAAAACAAATTTCACAGGAGGCGTCATAA
>ONRU01000172.1 GCA_900320325.1 uncultured Lachnospiraceae bacterium | reverse complement strand
GTATAAGCTTCTGTGTATTCTGGGCAGGAACTGCGGCAAAGTCCTGACCTACCGCTTTATTTCAAAAGAAATATGGGGCAATGAATGGGAGAACAATATTGCTTCTCTCCGGGTCTTTGTGACTACGCTTCGGAAAAAGATCGAGAAAAAGGGAGAATCTCAGTCCTATATCCAGACCCATGTCGGGGTCGGCTACCGCATGGTCAACCACGCGGAGGGGCCGGCCGGCAGCGTGGACGGCTGACCGGACTGCATGGAAAAAGACCGGAAACAGGACCGGTCTTATAGCAACGGCCTGCAAAAAAGAAATCTGACAGAGCAGCAGGCCTTTAAAAAAGAGACGGATCCGGCGTGACAGCCGCAAAAACAGCCCCTCGCTTTACGGAGGGGCTGTTTTGAAATGCAGGAGAAAAGGTTCCGGAATCAGGAAGGGCGGTCCTCATGTGTCAGGATATATTCTTTCAGGGACCGGTAGATCCGGTCTTCCGTGGGCGGGCAGCCCGGGACAGAGAAGTCGAACCCGGATGTACAGAGGCCGATACCGATGGCGCCGGTCTTCCCCCGGAATCCCTGGCCAATGCAGATCTTGTCCGGCAGCAGGGCCATGAGCCGGTCCAGCAGGCCCTCTTCCTTCAGCATCTGCAGGGCGGGGATCAGATACCCGTAGCAGGCGCTGCAGGATTCGACCTCTTCAACGGCGTCCTGCAGGGCAACGATCTTTCTCTCCCGGGGCAGCGCTTCCGGCGAGGACTGGCCGATCACGCGGATCCGGGCGTTTTCCAGGTCCATGCTGCCGCTGCCCAGGGCCGCGGCCATGGGGATATAGGGAACATCCGCCGGATCCAGATGCATGAGCCGGCAGACCAGCGTGTCCGTAAGGACCGGGTCTCTGGCGGCCATCAGGCAGTTGCGTACGACCGGGTTGCCTCCGTCTTCAAAGTCCAGATCCCCGCAGATATGGTCGACAAGGATAAAATCCTGACGGATCCCCACGGACAGGTGGGCAATGGGCTTATGCAGGCCCATGGAATGGAAATGCCTCTTTTCGGAATTGGGGATCAGACCCTTCATATTTTTCAGGGCGCAGGTCATATGGGTCTGGCAATGGCCTTTCAGGACCGGTACATTGATCAGAAAATCAAAGGTATCCACACAGTCGCAGATACGCAGCTGCAGACCGGCACAGTCCTTTTTATGGAATTTGTCTTTCTGGGCGTCCAGCAGGGGAACCCCGTATCCGGCGGACAGGGCGTTATAGCCGCAGACCTCGAAGGCTTCGGAAGTGGTATCCCCGACCCAGGAGCCTTCCGCGATCACCAGGTTGTTGAAGCCGCGCGCCTGCAGATATTCGATGATACCTGCCACTACCTCCGGATGGGTCGTGGCGCCCCAGGAAGCTTCTGAAGCGGAGACCAGATTGGGCTTGATGCCGATCCTGGCACCGGGAGAGGGGATCATCCCCGCAAGATCCGCTTCTTCCAGAAGGCGGACGGTATTCTTCTTATACTCTGTTCCGTAAATTTGGAGAATTTCATTCTTTAACATCGGTTTTTACGCGGATATATCCGTGTGTCCTTTCATCGGGTATAATTAATGATAGTGTTGTATATTCATGGGAAATTGTCAACCGTTCTATAATGACGGGGAAAAGGCAGGGAACAATATGGAGGAACGTTTGAAACAGCAGATGGCATTTGCCCTGGAGATCGATCAGGAAAAGAACATCTTCCGGCAGACCCATCTGTCCGGACACGGACGGAATGAAAACGACGCCGAGCACGCCTGGCATATGGCCATCATGGCCTACCTGCTGCGGGAGTATTCCAATGAACCGGTCGATATCGGAAAAGTCATGATCATGTGCCTGATCCATGATATCGTGGAGATTGACGCCGGGGATACTTATGCCTATGATGCGGAAGGGCTGAAGACCCAGAAGGCCAGGGAGGAAGCTGCCAAAGAAAGGATCTTCTCCCTGCTGCCGGCAGATCAGAAAGAGGAGCTGACAGCCCTGTTTGACGAGTTCGAGGCCTATGAGACGGCAGAATCCAGATTTGCCCATGTCATGGACAATCTGCAGCCCCTGATGCTCAACAACAGCAATGACGGAGG
>ONRU01000176.1 GCA_900320325.1 uncultured Lachnospiraceae bacterium | reverse complement strand
AATTGGTCTGTAATGCCATGCCCCGCCTTCTTTCTGCCCGGTCCCCATCCGGACTCTGTTCCTGTATCCCTGCGCGTTCTGCCGTTTCCTCCGGCCTGTTGTTCCCTGCTGTCTGTATTTCCGACTGCTTTCCAGGACTTCCGCGTTTTTCACGCCCGTCTGCCTGCCGGCCTGTATCTTACCGTTTCCTCAGGCGTCCAGGTCTGTCCTGCCTGCCGTGTCCCGGCTTCGGATCCGTTAATCCAGATCCAGCCTGCCCTGGAAGAGCCGGCCCAGATGCCTGTAAGCTGTTTCCGTTGCCACTCTGCCAGTGTATCCAGTCCGGCCGGCCCGCCTCCGAAATTGTCGATCAGCATGTTCAGATAATTCCTGTCCGCCCGGTCCAGTCCCATACGGTCGACCTCCATCAGGTTCAGGGCCGTATCCGCGATCTCCCGGGTGATGACGCCGTCCCCCATGACCTGGGCGTAGTCCCGGACCCTTTTCAGGATCCTGTTGGCCAGCCTGGGCGTGCCCCGGCTCCTTCTTGCCATCTCCTCCGCGCCCGCTTCCTCGATGGGCACCCGCAGGACCTTTGCCGAATTCATGATAATCTGCCGCAGATCCTCAATGGAGTAAAACTCCATGCGGTGGATCTCTCCGAACCGGTCCCGCAAGGGAGCCGACAGGAGTCCGGCCCTGGTCGTCGCGCCCACCAGAGTAAATCTGGGAAGGTTGAGCCGGATGGATTTGGCAGCCGCGCCCTTGCCGATCAGGATATCGATGGCAAAGTCCTCCATGGCCGGGTACAGGACCTCCTCCACCTGCTTGTTCAGGCGGTGGATCTCATCCACAAAAAGGATGTCCCCCTCCTTCAGTCCGTTGAGGATGGCGGCCATTTCGCCCGGCTTCTCAATGGCCGGGCCGCTGGTGACCTTAAGGCTGACGCCCATTTCGTTGGCGATGATGCCGGACAGGGTCGTCTTGCCCAGTCCGGGCGGTCCGTAGAAAAGGATATGATCCAGGCTGTCCCCTCTCTGCCTGGCGGCTTTGATCGAAATCGCCAGACTGTCGCGGATCTTCTTCTGGCCTATATAGCCTTCCATCCGTTTCGGGCGCAGGGTCCCTTCTATTTTTTTGTCTTCTTCTGTGATATCGGTCCTGACCGATCTTCTGTCATTGATCAATGTATATTTCTCCGCCCATTTGCGCATGGGCTGCATGGCTTCCGTTACAGATACTTCAGGGCCTGTCGCAGGATCTCCTCCGTGCTGCCCGCGTCCGCGCATTTGCGGACGGCCGCTGCCGCCTCGCTCCGCTGATAGCCCAGGGCTGTCAGGGCTTCCACGGCTTCCTCCGCAGCGCCGCCTGTAAGGGCCGCGGCTGTATCACTGCCGGCATTCCCTTCCGGAACCCCGGCCGCAGGTACAGGCGTACCCACTTTATCCTTCAGGTCCAGGATCACTCTTTCCGCGGTCCGTTTCCCGATCCCGGGCGCCCGGGAAATGGCTTTGACGTCGCCGGACGCAATGGCGAAACGGAGCTCATCCGCGGAATGGACGGACAGGAGGGCCAGTCCTCCCTTGGGACCGATCCCGCTGACCGTGATCAGCTGGCGGAACAGGTCCAGCTCATCTCTGGACAGAAAGCCGTAAAGGGCGATCTGATCCTCCCGCAGATAAGTATAGGTATAGACCCGGACCGGCCTGTCCCGTTCTGTCATGGACAGCCGGGAAGCCGTTTCCCCGGTCACCCGGATATTGTAGCCGATGCCGCCTACGTCCAGCACCGCGTTGCCGTCCCCTATCTCTTCTACCGTTCCCTGTATATACGCAAACATACTGTGTTCTCTTCTCCTGTCGGTCTGTACAGGCCCGCGGCGGCCGAAAAAGGTGAACGGAGGCCGTTAGCTGTACATATACCATAATACCATATATTAACAGGAATCGACACTCCTGCGCAAGTGCGGCCCGGCCCTGCGGTCCCGATTTTCTCCAAAACGCATAGACTACAACGCGCTAAAGTGCTACACTCTTTTTAATAGCAAAAACTTTCGTAAAGGAGGCATTATGAAAACAGTAATCGCAAAACTCTTAACCCTCGTTATGGTCTTAATGGCTGTTTTAACGATGGCAGCATGCGGCAGCAAATCTGAGGAGCAGCCCAAGGAAGAAGCTGCTGTAGAAGAAAAGGCAGAAGAACCTGCTGAGGAAGAGGC
>ONRU01000177.1 GCA_900320325.1 uncultured Lachnospiraceae bacterium | reverse complement strand
TGTATGCCGCAGGTCTGCGGCAGTCCGCTGGAGCGGCCGGGGAGAGACAAAGGAGTCCGCCATGCCCAGAAAAAACACACGCAATACCCGCGGCAGGATCATATCCGCGGCCTGGAAACTCTTCTATGAAAACGGCTATGAAGGAACGACCATTGAGGATATTGTGACCGCCTCCCAGACATCCCGGGGATCCTTCTACCATTATTTTGAAGGTAAAGACGCCCTGCTGGGGACACTGGCTTATGTTTTTGACGAAAAATATGAGGAACTCTGGCAGGAACTGGATCCTTCCATGGATGCCGTAGACAGGATGATCTATCTGAACCATGCCCTGTTTGTCATGATCGAAGACAGCATATCTCTGGATCTGCTGACCAGACTGCTGTCTACCCAGCTGCTGGCCCAGAATGAGAAGCAGCTGCTGGACAGGAACCGGACCTATTTCCGGCTCTTGCGCAGGATCGCGGCAGAAGGCAGACGGTCCGGCAACATTTCGGCGTCCTACAGACGAGGTCGTCAAGGCCTACGCTCTCTTGGAAAGAGCGCTGCTGTATGACTGGTGCCTGTGCGGGGGCGCATACTCTCTGGTCGCCTATACGGACAGAATGACCCCCGGTTTTCTAGACCGGTTCAGGGTGTAAATTGTCTGACTTTTATTCCTGTTGTATGTACAGTTAAAACATCCTTTATTTAAGCCATATAAGAGGAGATCCCGGGAACGCAGTATAGAATTCATTCTATACTGCGTTCTCTATTTTGTTCTGCTTTTGTTTGTGGTACAATGTCTGCTATGAGTTCCCAAATTTTGGAACATCGAATAAATTCGATGTTCCAAAATTAAATATGATTCTACGAATCATATTTTGGATATGATTCTACGAATCATATTGTGGCTTTTCATTTATCCGGAACGAGGGCCGGCTTTAAATGGGAAGTGCCGCGGGGGGATTCATAATCCGGCTCTGATCCGTTTCCGCGGACCCGGGCCAAGAGAGAAAAGGAGAGATTATGACAACCGCACAAATTCTGATCGTTGCAACTATCGCTGCCTATCTGTTCGCCATGCTGATGATCGGCGTCATCTTTAACCGGCAGGGCGCGGCGGATACTTCCGACGGCTTCTATATCGGAGGCCGTTCTCTGGGCCCTCTGGTCACCGCTATGAGCGCGGAGGCCTCTGACATGAGCAGTTATCTTTTGATGGGTCTGCCCGGACTGGCTTATATCGCCGGCCTGGCGGAGGTCACATGGACGGCCATCGGTCTTGCCGTGGGTACCTACCTGAACTTCCTGCTGGTCTCCAGGCTGCTGCGCCGCTATTCCGAGAGACTGGGCGCCTTTACGATCCCGGAATACTTTTCCAACCGTTACGGAGATAAACAGCATCGTATTTCCCTGATCGCCGCCCTGATCATCCTGATCTTCTTTATTCCTTATACCGCGTCCGGCTTCAAGGCTGTAGGTACCCTGTTCAACAGCCTGTTCGGCGTGGAATACCATCTGGCCATGATCGTAGGCGCGGTCATTATCGTTTCCTATACGTCCCTGGGCGGTTTCCTGGCTGTATCTACCACAGACCTGATCCAGAGTATTTTCATGTCCATCGCCCTTGTGGTCATCGTCTTTTTCGGGATCCGCCAGGCAGGCGGCATGGATGTCGTTGTTGCCAATGCCAAAGAGCTTCCCGGCTACCTGAACATCACCCAGGGTTACAACTGGGCGGACGGGACCGCGGGTTCTTTCGGCTTCCTGCCGATCGTTTCCACCCTGGCCTGGGGCCTCGGCTACTTCGGCATGCCCCACATCCTGCTCCGTTTCATGGGTATCCGTGATGAGAAGGAACTGGTCCTGTCCCGCCGTATCGCGGCTGTCTGGTGCGCGGTCAGCATGGGCGTAGCCATTCTGATCGGTATCATCGGCTACAGTGTTTCCCTGACCGGCAGGATTCCGCTGCTGGAGACCAGCTCTGATTCCGAGACCATCATCATCAAGATGGCTGACCTGATGAGCCAGCACGGTTTCTTCTTTGCCCTGATGGCAGGCGTGATCCTTGCCGGTATCCTGGCGGCGACCATGTCCACAGCCGATTCCCAGCTGCTGGCAGCCGCTTCCTCTGTATCCCAGGACCTGATGCAGGATTTCCTGGGCATCAAGATGGATGCCAGAAAGAACATGATCATCGCCAGAGCGACCGTTATCGGCATTGCCATTATCGCCATTGTTCTGGCCTGGAATCCCAACAGCTCCGTATTCCGTGTCGTTTCCTTTGCCTGGGCGGGCTTCGGCGCCACATTCGGCCCCACTATGCTGCTGTCCCTGTTCTGGAAGCG